>NZ_QBIZ02000005.1:0-296030 GCF_003057735.2 Pseudomonas sp. RIT411 | reverse complement strand
AAATCCTTACGCCGCCGCGGCGTGGTACTGGTACTGGTTGAGGAGGTCTTCGAAGCCCGCCAGCGTGCGCTGGAAGTAGAGCTTCAGCCCGGGGGTAGAGGCCTGCTGCATCTCGCGCCGGTACATGGCGGCGAGGTCTTCAACGTGCGGCAGGATGTTCAGGTACAGGGTGGCCGGCGTGGCAGCTTCGATCTGGGCGCGCAGCCAGGCGACGTAGTGCTGGTTCATGACGAGCTCCTCAGCAGCCTGATCCCTCGAGCCGTGTTGGGGGTGAGCTTCAGAAATCCCTTTTCCTCGAGCGCTGCCAGGTGCTCCTGGGCGCCGTTGGGCGATGACATGCCCATCAGCTCGGCCAGCTCGGCGCGGGTGGGCGGGTAGTTGTGGGCCGACAGGAAGGCTTCCACTTCCTGCAGGGTCTGCAGCTGGCGCGGTGTCAGTGCGTTGGCCATGTGGCCTCCTGTTCGGTTGGCATCCCGTCTGGCCCTCGCGAGAAGGCCAGCCAGTGATGCCTTATGCGGCTTTCACCTTGGTGGGGCGGGCGCGCAGCTCTTTGCCGTCAACCGCGACCACCAGGTAGCGACCGCCGCCGCGGCCTGGGCCCAGGTTCTGCTCGCCGACGAAGCTGCCGTGCTTCTCCTGGCCGCGAGGATTGGTGAGGATGACCGGCTGGCCTATCTTGAAATCGCTCATGGGGTGTTGCTCCTTCGGGTTGGTGAACATCCCGCAGCACCCGGTCGTCCAGGTGCTGAAGTGATGCTTTCCATCCCACCGCAGCCATCGATCACTGGCGGTACACGTACCCCGCTACCAGTCCTCTACTGTCGGTAGCGTCTCCCCTTGGAGTGGGCGGTGGGCGCCGCATCGGGTTTCGCTCCCGGTGCGTCGGCCTGCTATGCCGGCAGGCTCGGCGGTCTCGTTTGTGAAAGAGCAGGGCGGCTTTCGCTGCCGGGCAGTTGTCGCTGCCTGTGATCAAATAATCACGGATCGTGATTTAAACGTCAACACGTATTGTGATTATTTTTTCTAGGCATGATTGGTCGGCGTGGCTACCCGACAGGCTGTGATGGGGAAGGGTAGGCAGGGCGTATCATGGCGCCCGCATCAGATCAGGAGAAACCTCATGTCCTACAACCTCGCTGACCTACCCATGGGTGAGCGCCGCGCCTTGGAAGAGCACAAGGCCGAACTCTTCGAGTTCTGGAAGGCGAACAAGGATCGCAGCTACGGCGATGCCGCGCGGATTTCGGGGCGAAGGAGGAGAAGGGGAAGGGATGGCGCGCCTGGGCCGACCTCGAGCTGGCCGGCATGGAGCCCCAGCAGTACCGCAACATGGTGAAGGCCGAGATGAACCGGCTGCAGAGCGGGAGACCACGCGAGTAGAGCTCTAGCCCTCACCGCGCCAGGCGGCCCATACAAGCGCAATGGCACAGCCTAGCACGGCACCAAGCTGTGTAATTTGAATGGCAATAAAGAAGCAGTAGAGGCCATATTCTTCACTAGCAGAAGCTGTCCAGCGTGAATTACTAAATCTAGGAGCGTAAGAGGCCACGCCCGATGTAATGTCGCTGTAGGTGCCGATCGCGCCAGGTACACCCAGCATCAAAATAAAGACCGCTGCCATGATCAGGTTACGTCTGTGCCGTGCCTTATCCATTAGATGTCCTTTTCTAACTACGTCGAGCGAATTGGAGCAGTATCGCTGGCAGGTCATCTAAGTAGTCAACGCGACTAGCCGTCTACTGGGCACTCTGCCACAGCGCAGGTCATTTCGATTCGAAGCCATAGCGGATCATGCTGATCCCGGCCCATGTGAAGAAGGCTATCAACGCGAGATAGTAGCTTATGGCGAGCACGAACCCGATCGGGTTGGTGTCGGCGTCCACCGTAAAGTTGAAAAGCGTGTAGGAAGATCTGCCAAGCACGACATGGAGCATACCGCTCGCGAGGCCTTTCATGATCCCTCCTGCATAGGGAAGTGTTCCTACTAGCAGAACGAGCAACCCTACTACCACCATGATCTTGTTGCCTTTCAGCTTTTCCATGTCCTATCCACTGGGTTAGAGATCCGACCCCTGCATCGAGCGGTGGGGCCCGCGGTTGTCGATGCGCTCCTGACGCTCCACCTGAGCAAGCGCCTGCTTGGCGCCGTCAGCCATCGGCCCTTTGCCGGAGGCCCAGGTCTGCAGGATGGATTTCTGGGTATAGTTCGTCGCGGCCTCGACTGCCGGGCGAATTGCGTTCGCGGCCTGGGCGAGGGCAGTGTCTTCCGCGAAGACAGGGGCGGCGAGAAAGAGGGTGACCGAGCTGGTCAGGAGATATCGCATACAGGCTTCCTTGCTGTGTGATCACCAGGGGTATCGGCATCCTGCTGAGAGACTTTATCCGGAAAGCGATGAGACGATCGCTGCCGTAAATCCGATCACCGCAACTAGGATGCCGAGCGCGACCGCCAAGGCGATTGGCCACACGACCAGATCAATAGCAGCAGCTATAGCCCAAGCTGCTCGCGGATGACGCTGCACCCATTTCCAGCCTGTAGGTCCCTTCCTGATCTCCTTGCGGATGTCCGAACCGACTGAGAGGGCCCCGGCTAGGCAGCCGAGGCTACTAGTGTCGAAATCTGCCATGGCCAAACCCCGATGTCGTAGCTCCTGGGCCTTACTTGAGTAGCTCAGCGTGCAGAATCTGGATCTCTTCAGGAGCCCTCACGCCGATCCGGACATTGCCTTCGCTGGCCATGACGATCTCGATTCCATCGGTGCGCAAATGCCCGATCAAAGCCTGTTCGTCCGCACCAGGCGCCAGGCGCAGCACAATCTTCTCGTCGAGCCGACGACCAACAACTAGGTAAGGCATATGCACCTCCTGTGCTTTTATCAGTAGAAAACGGCGAAAATGATCCAGCTCAGGACCGCGGTACACCCTGGCAGCGCTATCAGATCATGCAGTTCGTAAAGGTCTTTTGGCATCGCCCCTCCCTGGGCCATGGCTACCACAAATCGAAAAAGAAGAAGGAGAGGGCGACGATCGCCACCGTCCCTGCAACCCCAGCAAACAGGACACCACCAACGTAGGCCACGCTCTTTCTGGCCAACTGCACCTTCTGCGCCGGCAATGTGGCAACAGGCTAAGCGATCACTTGAAGCTTTCGGGGATGCTCGGGGTTTTTACTACGGCACCATCCTTCAAAATGAAGGATACAGCTCGGCTGCGACCGCTCATGCCGTTGGCATAGCTCCAAACCCAAACCTGGCCGTCAGGCCGGCTGATGACGCTGTACGGTTTCCCCATGATCGAGACTACCTCACGCTCGCTCATGCCGACTTGCACCTTCCGCGCCTGGTCATAGGAGAAGTTGGTCCCTGCGCAGCCGGCGAGCAGAACAAGGGTGATGAGTAACGCTTTCAGTCGCATGGGCACCTCCTGTGCCGGTAGGGTGCTATTCCATCTTCCTGACGTTCAGTCCGATCAGCACACGTGCGTGGATGCTAATGTCTGCCAGGTTGGCTTCCCAGTGGTCGTATTTGGCCCGGTTGTCCGAGATGACCCGGACCCGGCCAGGACCAATGTGCTGCAGGCGCTTGATGTGGGCCATGTTGTCGAAGCTGAAGACATACACCCCATCCTTGCTCATGCCGTCGACGCCGCGATCGACCATCAGCGGATCCCCATCACAGAAGGTGGGCTCCATGCTGTCACCGAATCCGGTGATCACTGCCAGATTGGGCACGCCGGTGTGATTTAGGCGCTGCTGGCGCACCCACTCGCGATCGATCACCAGTTGCTGGACGATCTCCAAGTGGTCGGGCACTACGATACCTGGGCCCATTGAGGCCTGGATATCGAACTGCGGGATTACGAGAAAGCGTTCATCAACGATAGCCGGTGACTGCTCAGCGACCACAGGGCGAGCGTAGCTCGTGCCGTCCGATAGGAGCTGGGCAGCATCAATGCGCAGCACCTTGGCCATCAGCGAGATGTCTTCCAGGGTTGGTTCACGGGTGTCCTTTTCGTAATTGGCCACCCTCGACTGAGATGCCCACCCGCAGGCCTGAGCCAGCTTCGCCTGGGACATCTTCGCCTCATTCCTATAGTGCGCAATGCGCGATCCGAGCGTCTTCATGGGCGCGATGTTAATCACGGAGTGAAATGGTTTCCGCTCACTTATTGTGATTGTATCAAACACGATATGTGATTATCCTGGGCATACCTATCACAGGAGTCCGTCGATGAACCGCATCGCTGAGTTCAGGGAGGCCGCGGGCATCACCCAGGCGGCGCTGTACCGGAAGCTCAACTGGAAGCAATCCAGGTTGGCCAACTATGAGTCGGGTGCTCGTCCGCTGAAGCTCGACGACGCTCGGTTGATTGTGAAGGCGCTCAACGCGCTGGGCGCCAAGTGCACCTTGGACAAGGTGTTTCCACTCAAGGCCCGGGCTCAAGAGGCCGCCTGACCATGGAACCCATTATCCGCGTCATGGCCTTGCGCCAGCAGTCACGCGGGATAGCTGTGATTCCGTCCAGTACGCGAATCGCAGGCAAGAAAAAGCCCGGTGGCAGCCGGGCTTCGAAGTAACGATAAACAGGTGACCATTATGAGTCGTTTCGCTGCAGATTCAAGCGGCAAGGCAGAGCGCCATGGCCGGTGACTGGATCAAGTTCGAGCTGACCACCCTGGACAAGCCGGAGGTGTGCCAGATCGCTGATGAAGCCAACATCGATTCCGACGCGGTGGTGGGCAAGCTGCTCCGCGTCTGGGGTTGGTTCGATCAGCAGACCTCCGAAGGTAACGCTCCGAGCGTTAGCAAGCGGTTACTGGATCGCCTGGTGGGCGTTAATGGCTTCTGCGATTTGATGCGCAAGGTCGGCTGGATGGTAGAGGCCGACGGCGTCATCAGCATCCCCAACTTCGAGCGCCACAACGGGAAAACCGCCAAGAACAGGCTTCTCACGGCCAAGCGTGTTGCCAACCACAAGGCCGCTAACGGTAAAGGTAACGCTCGCAGCGTTAGTGATGCGTTACCCAGAGAAGATGTAGAGAAGAGAGAGAAAGAGCAAGAGCCAAGAGCTGGCGCCGCAGCGCCGCAACACCAGGCCGAAGCCAATCCGGAGGTCGATCAGGCCAAGACCCGGGCAAGCCGCCTGCCGAAGGACTGGTCGCTCCCTGACGACTGGGCCGCCTGGGCTCTCACCGAACGCCCCGAATTCACCGAGCAGCAGGTCCGTGCCATCGGCGCCACCTTCGCCGACTTCTGGCACGCCAAGGCCGGCAAGGACGCCTGTAAGCTCGATTGGCTCGCTACCTGGCGCAACTGGATCCGCAACCAGAAGGCCCCGGGCGGCAACGTCCGCCAGCTGCCCAGCCGCCACGTAGGCCTGAACGACCAAGACTATTCCCGCGATTTGGAGGCCAACGGCGATGGCACCTACCGGTTTTAACTCGATCCTCGAACGCACCCAGCGCCTGGCAGGCATCGTCGGCCAGGAACAAGCTACCTGCGATCGCCATGGCGCCTACGAGGCCCAGGTCTTCCGCGATGAGCGCCGCTCCGGCTGCCCGGCCTGTGCCGAGGAGGCCCGCGAGAAGCGCGAGGCGGAGGAGTGGGCTGCCCAACGCCGCCAGGGCGCTGTGGCCAAGCTGGAGCGCCGCCTGGGCAGCGCAATGATCCCGCCGCGTTTCACCGGAAAGACTTTCGAGTCCTACCGCGCCGACTTCCCCGAGCAGAAGAAGGCCCTGGCCTCCTGCCGCCGCTACGCCGAGCAGTTCGCCGAGAACGCCCAGGACGGACGCTGCATGCTCCTGCTGGGTAAGACAGGCACCGGCAAGACCCACCTGGCCGCGGCAGTCGCCCAGCACGTCATCCGTGACCACGGCGCTACGGCGATCTACACCACCGTCAGCCGTATCTGCCAGCACATCAAGGGCAGCTTCGGCAGCGACGCCAGCTACACCGAGGTCCAGGCCATCGAGCTGTTCGCCCAGGCCGACCTGCTGGTGATCGACGAGGTAGGCGCCAGCCGAGACAACGATTTCGAGCGCATGAGCATCTTCGAGGTGGTGAACAAGCGCTACGAGGAGATGAAGCCGACCGTCCTGGTCTCGAACCTATCCGCCGCCAAGTTCGAAGCGAGCGTCGGCGACCGCACGGCTGACCGCCTGCGCGAGGGTGGCGGGTTTGTCCTGCTGTTCGAGTGGGAAAGCGCCCGGCGAGGTGCCGCATGAGGGCCTGCTGGTTCGTTCTGCTCCAAGGGCGCCCGCCCTTCGCAATGGTCGGCGCCCAAATCAACTGCGACGAGGCCCTGACCTGCGCTCGCATCTTCTGGCCGGAGGCCGACGTAGCATGATGTTCACCGAAGCAGAGATGACCGAAGCGCGCCGCCTGGCCTATGACCAGGGCTTCAATCGCGGCTCTGGCATGGACCCCAAGGTCCAGCACACCGAGGCCTACATCCACTTCCGCGAGCAGGAGTTGGCTCAGCCGGTGAAGCGCGAGCGCAAGGCGCCGGCAATCCGCCGCCCGATCGGCGACTGGTTGGGTGACGGGAAGGGCCGTGACCAATGAGCCGCGCCCCGTCCAAGAAGCTCCGCGACAGCGCCCGCGGCCAGGAATACACCCTACGGATCCCGGGCGTCTGCAACTTCAATCCCGAGACCACCGTGCTGGCTCACCTGGCCTGCGGCCAGAAGGGCATGGGCCTGAAGAGCCCGGACAACATGGCCGTGTTCGCCTGCAGCTGCTGCCATGACCTGCTGGATGGCCGCCGCCAGTGTGAGCTGGATCAGCGCGGCGTGCTGCGCGCCCTAAGGCGAGACCCAGGCCATCTGGATCAGCCAGGGCCTGATGACGATCAAGGGGGCGGCATGACCGAAATCCTCCTACCGTGGCCGCCGAGCAACAACACCTACTACCGGCGGGTAGGTGCTAAGACGCTGATCAGTGAGAAGGGTCGGCAGTACACCCGCGTCGTCACCCAGCTCTGCGTTGTGGCCAAGTTGGCCCGTAGGGACGGGCGCCTTCAGGTGGTTATCACTGCCTGCCCGCCAGACCGTCGCCAGCGCGACCTGGACAACATGCTCAAAGGCCTGCTCGACGCGCTCACCCATGGCGGGGCCTGGATCGATGACAGCCAGATTGATGACCTGCGCATTGTCCGCGGCCCGGTGACTGCCGGCGGGACGGTATCCATCCAGATTGAGGAGATCTCGGCGTGAACCACACAGCCCAAGACCTTGCCGGCCTGGCCCTGCAGATCCTCGGCCACTCCATGGTCGTCTTCCTGAGCCACCACGACGAGGCCCGCCTGGCCGCGCCGGATGACGCCGATGCGGTGATCGCCGAGATGGATGCTCTCGCCGCCCAGCGCCTGGCCACCGCCAGCGATGAGGATCTGCGCCGGCGCCGGATGGTACTGCAGGAGCTGTACACGAACGCGGCCAGCACTGCCCAGGCCTGCCGCGGCTACCAAGCGGCACGTCGCCCTGCCTCCCGCCTGGGTGGGCGCATCTGGAAGGACCGTTGCAGCGTCAACCGCGCCGGCCAGGAGAAAGCCCAACGTGACATGTCACGCGCCCTGGGCGAGCGCGAGGAGATCCAGAAGGAGATCGACCGGAGGGCCAATGCGCAAGCAGCACGGGCCTGACCTCACCTGGAAGGTGAATCCGATTTCACGCTGCGTGACATGTCACGGGCGCGGCGTCACCCGGGGCGTCTTCTACGAGATGGAGTGCGGCACCTGCGCCGGCACCGGCTGGGTAGATCACACAACCGGCCAGGCGATGCCCGCCGAGGATCTGGTCTTCACCTTGAGTCATCGCCTTCTACACCTGGAACAGCAGCTGGCCACCCTGCAGCGGATGCAGCCCTACGAATCGAGCAACCGCCGCGGCCCACACGGCTCGCATCGCACCGGAGACTGACCATGCAGAGTTTCAGCAGTAGCAAGGTATCCACCCTGGTCCGCATCCTCCTCGCCGGCAGCGAGGGCAAGACCGCATCCGCCGCCTGGGTGGACGCGGACCACGATGGAAGAGGGGGCTTCGGCGGCCTGTCGCGCCAGGAGTGCTTCGAGCTGGACTGTGAATACCGGGCCTACCTGCGCAAGCACCTGAAGGAGCGTCACTGGGATGCCCTGATCGCGCGCTACACCATCGAGCCTGCCGACCGTGCACCGGCAATCAAGCGCCTAGCCCGGATCATCGCTACCCCAGCCCACGACCACTTCAAGTCCTACGCTGTCCTGGCCTGGGCCATGCCGCAGCGGGCCGGCGTCGAGGGCAAGCGATCCACTATCGTGCTGCGCGAGAACATCTACGACATGGCGCGCTGGGACAACAACCAGGGCACCTCCGAGCGCACCATGCGGCGCTGGCGGGGCTACATCCACGAGATGCTAAACGAAGCCCTGGATTTGGCGATTGCTGCTGCGATTCACCTGCTGGAGGGTCAGGAATTGTTTGAAAGAGAAGTTGCTTGACAGGATTGGCCGTTTGGCCGACCATTTCCCTATCTTGCCGATCCTGCGAATGATGAAGATGCAGCGGCACACAAGCCCAGCCAGCGCGCTGGGCTTTTTCGTTATTGGCATGTAGCTCAGCAGGCAGAGCAGGCGGCTGTTAACCGCCTGGTCAGAGGTTCGAACCCTCCCGTGCCAGCCATATATCTCAGAAGCTCATCGGTGGAGCGGCCATATGACCTGTGGCGGCGAGCGGGGGCTTGGTTGATAGCCAAGTGTCACGTACCGCCAGCGCCTGGACTTATCACCCGGGTGCGAGCTGATTCAATTCCAGCCTGAGATACCAAACGCGAATGTCGCGAAGACAGTAAGCTGACCTTGAGGGACACATGAGCCAAGGGCTCGATCTATCGATTTGCGTAGGTAGATCGCTGACCAAAGGCGTTCGGTTCGGCAGCGCTTTAATGTAAATTCCCTTGCTTCTGTGAGGGAGAGCACCAGTGACGGACCAGCTTACGCTTGATTTGCCAGTGAATTTTTTCTTTGAGTCTGAAGATCCTGTTCCCATTGACGAGATAGTTTCGTCGCTACTTGGGCTGCAGCGGCTTGCCTCAAAAGTCCCTTCTTTAGTCGCATCTCTTTGCGCCGCTGAAAGCGACGTTGATCTAGAAAGCTTGAAAGTCTCCCAGATCAAGTCGGGAAGTTTGCTTGAGGTACTGGTTCTGACGCTGCTTTTCAGCTCAGTGGCTGACAAAGAGAAATGCATCAAATGGTTGAATGAGACCAAGATGGGCAAATACGCGAAGCTAGGTTTGGGTGGTTTACTCCTGCTGCTGCTTGCGAGCGAGGCAGTCACAATGTACGACACCTTTTCTTCCAAAGTCGGTGGTGGAAAGGAGACGCCAAGCATTCAGGCCAACCACAACGTGATCATCAGTGTTGGTGCACAAGCGACTGGCGTTGACGAGGCGGAACTGAAGAAGGCGGTCGATGCTGCGCTGACGGGAGACCGCAAAAAGGTAGTTCGCGCCGCTCTCGATTTTGTTCGTCCCGCGTCAGGCGAAGGCCGCGGTGGTCTCCACCTCGGAGACTATGCTTCAGGTGTTCAGTTTTCCCATGAAGCTGCAACGGATGCTCCAGATACCCCTGATTTCAGGGCGCGCGATAAAGAGGTTGTATACACCGATACCCGACTGGAGATCCGTGCTCTAGACCGCGATAGGTCTGACAGAGGATGGAAAGGAACGCTTCCCCAAGCGACAGGAGAGAAGCGTCTTCCCATTTAATTCCAGGACGGGTTGGACATCACTAAAGCGGTTAGCCAGGAAGCTGTAAAGGCTGACGTAGTTGTTGTGATGGCTACAGATTTCAACCGCGGGATCTTGATTCCGAAAAAGATCACTGTTACGAAAATCTATTGACTTCAAATCCGCTCGATAACGGGCGTCAATTCTCAAGGCTCGCATCTGCGGGCCTTTTTCATGCCTGGAAGAGGGCAACACCTAGAGGGCAATGCCAGTGGATCAGATGCTGGAGGCCATTCTGCTGTGGTGCATGCCTGGCCTGCTCGGCGGCTTCGGGGGTGTGATCAGCTATTTCTGGCCACCCACCACCGAGATGCGCTTCTCTGCGAAGAGCTTCGCTATCAAGTTCCTGTCGGCCTTCTTCGTCGGCAAGGCGTGCGGCTACTTCATCCCCATGACCAATGAATACCGCTCGGGCTACCTGATGGTGCTCGGGTTCTGCGCCTACCCCGTGCTAGGGATGCTCGAAGTAAAGGTGAAGGGCGCGCTGGAGCGGTTCAACCCGCCTGGAGCCAACTGATGCTGCTGATCGCTATCACTGCTGTCTTCGCCTATAGCCTGGTTATTGCCCGGTGCATCTGGTTCGCTGCCAACGGCAACCGGTTCCGCCAGGACGACCGGACCGAGGTCATGTTCATTGTCACGGCGTCGACGCTGTACGTGCTTGCGCACTTGGCGCTGTGGCTGATGGAGCCCTGGAAGCTTGCCAGCAACAGCCCGGCCAGCTCCTTGATCGTTGCTCACACGATCTTCTGCGGTGGCTACTTCTTCCGCCGGATCGGCGCGCTGGTGGATGGTCGGGATCGCCGGCAGGTTCAGCGCCGGGTGCGGAGGGCGCACGGATGAAACAGGCTCGATTCGCTTTGCGCTGGCTTCCAGCGCTGATGGTGGTCTTCCTGGTAGGCACTGGCTCCGGCTACGTCACCCGAACATGGGAGTGCCGCAACACGCTGCAGACGATCTACGTCGCGGCGCCAGGCTTCGAGGTCAGCTCCATGCAGGTGCCAGCCAAGCTCTACGCCATTCAGGTCTCGGCGTGCACGCTGCCAGAGCAGTGGGGCGGCCATCGCGAGCCGCTCGAAGGCTACCCCTGAATCAATGCGGGATAGCTGTCTTGGCGCGATGCTCCGAGATAGCCGTCATCAACGGCTCAGCGTCCTCGACATGTATGTATAGGTACCAGCGATCAGGCGCGACGTGAAGGATTCGATGGACCTCAAAAGGCTTTTTGCCCGCCTTCGTCCTTCGACCAAGCGCCAAACTTTCTTTGCAGATATCCGCCGATCCGATGCAGTGCGCCTCTAAGGAAGCGACATATGTTTGGTCGATCTGCTGCCTATTGCGCTGCTGATACTTGCGATGTTCGAGAAGCAAGCCAAGCGCGAGCAAGCAGCCGAAAATTACCACCAACCATAGTAACCAGTCCATTTTCCATGTCCTCGGATGTTGGCACCCTGATCTGTGAACAGTTCTGCCGTCGCATCTTCTTGCTTTACCAACAATAGGGCAAATGGTCCGGTGATTGGTTAAAGGGTGAGTCTGAACGACTCCGGTCACGCTGACGGTCGAAAGTTGAACAAGACCCTTCCAGTGACCGCATGGCCGAATAGAAGCCGTCTTTTCGCAGGTGGCGGAATTAGCGCAGCCTGAGAGGCGCCATGATCAAGATTACCGCCCAAGGCCTGACCGATCAGCTCTCTGAGCTGACAGACCTTGATCAGCGGCAGATCCCCTTCGCTACAGCGCTCGCGCTCACTCGCACCGCTCAGGACGTGAAGGCCGCCATCGAGGCAGAGATGCCCACGGTGTTCGATCGACCCACGAACTGGACGCTGAATAGCCTGCGCCTGATCCCTGCTCGCAAGGACCGGCTGCTAGCCAGGGTGTGGATCAAGGATGAGGCGGACAAGTCATCGCCCGCTACCAAGTGGCTGGCACCCGAGGTCTACGGTGGTGATCGCCCCGACAAGCGCAGCGAAGCGATGCTGCGGGCTCGGGGCATACTGCCTGCCGGCAAGTACGTGGTACCGGGTGCAGGGGCTGACCTCGACCAGTACGGCAACATCAAGCGCGGCCAGCTGACCAAGGCGCTGTCAGGCATCCGAGGCTTCGGTGAGACGGGCTACAACGCCAATGCCACCGACAGCAGGCGCAGCCTGGCCAAGCGCAATGCTCAGTCGTTCTTCGTGCTGAGCAAGGCGGGCAAGCCCATAGGCATAGCCCGACGCACTGGTCGCAAGCGCGAGGACCTGAGCATCTTCCTCGCCTTCGTCGACAAGCCGACCTATCGCAAGCGCCTAGACTTCTTCGGCATCGGTGAGCGGGTGGCCAGTGAGCGGCTAGCGTTCAACTTCGAGGAAGCCATGGCTCAGGCCCTGCGCACCCGCCGGCGATAGCGACGAACCACTATGGTACGGGGTGGGGGTCTCGGGTCCTTCCTGGGGGAGGGCCCATTGGGGGTGATTCGAGCCCCGCCCGACGCCTATGTATGACCATTTTTCGAAGGTTGGTTGTTGTTTAGTCATGGGCAAAAACGAAACAACCAGGCAGCCGGGATGGTTGAACAAATCCGAGATGGCCAAGAGCCTCGGGATTTCCCCGCAAGCCTTTGATAAATGGGGCGTTGAGCCGATTTCGCGTGCCGGTCGCGAGGCGTTTTATCGGGTGCAAGATGTGGTGCAAAACCGCGTCGACCATGCGACCCGGAAACAACAACCCGAGGGGGGTGACCTCGACGGCATCGACCCGCTGATCGAGTTCAAGCTGCTGCAAGAGAAGCTGCGCCTGACCACGGCCCAGGCCTACGCCATCGAGAGAAAGAACGAGGTCAATGATCGGCAGCTGGTGCCGGTGCCCTTCGTGACCTTCGCGCTGGAGAAGATCGCCTCGAAGATCGGGGCGAAGCTGGAGACGGTCGGCAAGACGGTCAGTCGCCGGCACCCCGACATTGATGCCCGAATACTCGAAACCACGGAGCGAGAGATCGCCTTGGCTCGCAATATCGCCATGACGTTGGGCGATGACCTACCGGGATACCTCGATGAGTACCTTGCAACCCTGGATGACTGACCTCGGCAAAGCCGTCAGTCTCGGTCTGCAGGCGCTGTACAAAGAACCGCCCATGACCGCGGTCCAGTGGGCGGACGAGCACTTCTACATGTCGTCCGAGTCCTCCTACCACGAGGGCAAATGGACGACCGATCACTTCCAAATAGCGATCCTGAACGCGATGGGGAACGACCTCATCGCCGTGGTCAACTTCGTGAAGTCGGCGCGGATTGGTTACACGAAGCTACTGATGGCGAACATCGGCTACAAGCTCCACCACAAGCGCCGCAACATCGTGATGTGGAGCCCGACGGACACCGACGCCAAGGGCATCAGCAAGCGGCACGTCGACGGCATGATCCGCGACGTGCCGGCGATCAAGGAGCTGTCGCCCTGGTTCGAGAAGAAGCACAAGGACAACACCATCGAGGCGAAGACCTTCGCCAACCGCAAGAGCCTCTGGATTCGCGGCGGTACTGCCTCCGGCAACTACCGGGAGCTGTCCGCAGACGAGACGATCTACGACGAGTTGTCCAACTTCCTGGCCGACATCGACGGCGAGGGTGATGCGGTCACCCTGGGCGACAAGCGCCTTGACGGTGCGACCTACCCGAAGTCGATCCGCGGCTCGACGCCGAAGAAGGCCGGCACCTGCCAGGTCAGCAAGGCGGCCGAGGAGTCACCGATCCGGCTGCGCTTCCACGTCAGATGCCCGCACTGTCGGGCGGAGCAGACGCTGAAGTTCGGCGGCAAGGATTGCGACTTCGGCCTGAAGTGGGAAAAGGATGCGCTGGGGCAGGCGACCCAGGCCTGGTACGTGTGCGAGCACTGCCACGAGCCCTTCCATCACCAGGACATGGTCGAGGCCTCCAGTGACGGGCGCTGGATTTGCGAGGTGACCGGCATCTGGACGCGCGACGCCATGGACTGGTTCGACGAGGCTGGGCTGCCCATCCGCACCCCGATGTCAGTGGCGTTCTACTGCTGGGCGATCTATAGCACCTGGTCTCCCTGGCTGAAGATCGCGAGCGACTGGCTGAAGATCAAGGGCGACCGCGAAAAGCTGGTCACCTTCACCAACACCACCCTGGGCGAGACCTGGGAAGAGGACTAGGGCGAGAAGGTCGAGTGGGAAGTGCTCCATGCCCGCCGCGAGGTGTGGCAGGCCATCCCTGATCGGGCCGTCATCCTGACCGGCTTCATCGACACCCAAAACGACCGCTACGAGGGTCGGGTATGGGCGTTCGGGCCCGGCGAGGAGAGCTGGCTGGTCGACCGCTGGGTGCTCTATGGCGACCCGGCCGGCGAGGAGCTGAAGCGGCAGGTTGGCGTGCGGCTGCACAACACCTACCGCCGCCTCGATGGACAGCTACTGCGCGTGGCGCTGTGGGGCTGGGACTCCGGTGGCCACTACACCGACGAGGTCTACAAGGAGAGCATCCGCCACGGCATCCAGTGGGTGATCCCCACGAAGGGCCACTGGCAGACCGGCAAACCGATAGCCGACTTCCCGCGCAAGAAGCACAAGTCGGGCACCTACCTGACAATGATCGGCACAGACAACGCCAAGGAGCTGATCTACAGCCGGCTCAAGGTGCAGCCGCAACCCGGCGAGGCTGTGCCGGGCTGCATCCATCTGCCGCTCAATGATGACATCTGCGACGAAGCGGAACTGCGACAGATCACTGCCGAGAAGAAGGTGTTCAGGTTCGAGAAGGGTAAGCGGGTGGCGAGGTGGGAAGCCGGCGGGCGCCGCAACGAAGCGCTCGACTGCCTGGTGGGCGCTCTGGCGATGGCTCGCATCGCGCAGCAGCACTGCTGCCATCAGCAGCATCCTTACCGGCGCCCAGTCGGTTCGCTATGGCGAGCGCCAGGTGACCCGCGCCGACCTTGGCCAGCTTCGTCAGCTCGAAGTTCAATATGCCCAGGAGGTTGCCGCCGAGCAGCAGAGCCGCGGCCGAGGCCGTAACCGCATCTCCTACCTGAGTATCTGATATGGCCTGGTTCAACCGAACGCCGGAGGAGAAAGCCCTCCGCGCGGCGCTCGCGCTCGTCCAGAGCCGGCCCAAGGCCCAGGGCGGGGGCGGTGGCAGCGAGACCCGCTGGCGCGGTGCGTCGCGCGTGCTGCGGAGCATGGCGAGCTGGATTCCTTTCCTGGGCAGTCCGTCGAAAGACCTGTCCACGGTCGAGCGCAAGACTCTGGTGGCCCGCTCGCGCGATGCGATGCGCAATCACCTGCTGGGCCGCGCGGCGGTCGTCCGGCTCCGGACCAATGTCGTCGGCACCGGCCTTATCTGCCGGCCGCAGGTGGACTTCGAGGCCCTGGGCATCTCCGAGGAGGAGGGCGAGCGGATCAACACCCTGCTCGAACGGGAATGGGGGCTGTACGCCGAGGACCCGCGCGAATGCGATGCCGAGGCCAGCAGCACCCATTACCAGCTCCAGGGCATCGCCTTGATCTCGGCGCTCACCGGCGGCGACGTCTTCGTGACCACCCCGGACATCGAGCGCCAGGGCACGCTGTTCAGCACCCGCCTGCAGCTGGTCGAAACCGACCGCGTCTGCAATCCCAACGGTGCGCCCGATACCGACAACCTGGTAGAGGGTGTGGAGTTTGACGATGCGGGTGCCCCGGTCTACGTCCACGTCTGCAGCGGCTATCCCAACGAGAAACGACTGAGCAAGCCGCTGACCTGGGAGCGTTTGCGCGTGTTCGGCGAGGCCACGGGCAGGCGTCGCGTGCTGCAGGTCTGGTGCGATAAGGAGCGGCCAGGGCAAAAGCGCGGCGCGCCGTACCTCGCACCGGTGCTGGAGCCGCTGCAGAAGCTGGAGCGCTACAGCAGCGCCGAGCTGATGGCCGCGGTGATCTCGGCCATGTTCACCGTCTTCCTGAAGAAGTCGGACACCTTCAATGGCGGCACGCTGCCGCTGACGGCCTTCGGCAACGACGACCAAGGCAACCCACAGGGGCAGTCCCCGGACCTGCCGCCGGTGCAGTTGGGCGAAGGCGCGGTCGTGGACCTAGCGCCGGGCGAAGAGCCCATGGTGGCCAACCCCGCGCGCCCGAATGCCCAGTTCGATCCGTTCTTCACGGCGGTGGCCAAGGAGATCGGCGCGGCCCTGGAGATCCCGCTCGACGAGCTGATGCTGCACTACAACAGCAGCTACAGCGCGGCCCGGGCCGCCATGCTCCAAGCCTGGCGCATGTACCTGACCCGGCGCTGGTGGCTGGTCTGCGACTTCTGCCAGCCCAGTTACGAGCTGCTGATCGACGAAGCCGTGGCGCGCGGCCGGGTCCGCTTGCCGGGCTACGCCGACCCGGCCCGGCGCCGGGCCTACACCCGCACCGTCTGGATCGGCCCGGCGAAGGGCGCCATCGACGAACTCAAGGAAGCCAACGCCGCCGGCCGTCGCATCGAGATCGGCGTCAGCACCGAGACCATCGAGGCCGCGGCCATGACCGGCGAGAACTGGCACCAGATCTACCGCCAGCGCCGCCGCGAGGTCATGCAGCGGCGCGCAGACGGCATGGAGCTGGATGCAGCACCCGCCGCGGCCACGGTGCCAGCTGAACCCAAACAACCAGAGGAGGAATGACGATGCCAAGGGCATTCGAACTGGCCGCCGCTCAGCCCTGGCTAATGCTGCCGGAAGCGCTCGACAGCCTGCTGACCGTCGCTGACGGCATGGGCGACCCGGTGGCGCTGGAGACCCGGTTGGGCCGGCGCCTGGAGAACAGCCGCACCGTGACCGTCCGGGACGGGGTGGCGGTCATCCCCATGGTGGGACCGATCTTCCGCTACGCTAACCTATTCACCGAGATCAGCGGTGCCACCAGTACTCAGGTGCTGGCCACCGACATCCGCACCGCCCTGGACGACCCGGCCATCAAGGCCATCGTGCTCAACGTCGACAGCCCCGGGGGCGTCGCCTCCGGCATCAACGAACTGGCCGAGATGATCCACCACGGTCGGGCGCAGAAGCGCATCGTCGCCTACATCGGCGGCACCGGCGCCAGCGGCGCCTACTGGGCCGCCTCCGCCGCCAGCGAGATCGTCATCGATGAGACCGCCGTCGTCGGCAGCATCGGCGTGGTCGTCGAGGCCGTGACCGAGGCCGAAGCCGCGACCGGGCGCAAGCGCTGGCAGATCGTCAGTAGCCGAGCGCCGAACAAGCGTCCGGACATCGGCACCGAAGAGGGGCGCGCCAAGGTCGGTGAGACCGTGAATGCCCTAGAAGAGGTGTTCATCGGCAAGGTCGCCCGCAACCTGGGGGTCGACGCCGACACCGTTCCCGCCATGGGTGACCACGGCGGCCTTCGTGTAGGGGCTGCGGCGGTGGACGCCGGCCTCGCCCACCGTTTGGGCTCCCTCGAGGGCCTGATCACTGAGCTGGCGAGACCAGCAGCCACCATCCAGAGGAACCGCACCATGAAAGTCAGCACCACCGCGGAGCTGCAGGCAGCACTCGCCGCCGGCACCGACCCGCAGACCATCGAAGTAATCGCCGTCGATACCGACGCCTTGAAGGCCGAGGCTACCCAGGCCGGTGCCACCGCCGAGCGCGAGCGCATCCTCGGTATCCAGGCGCTGGCAGCGCCCGGGTTCGAGCAGGAGGTTTCGACCGCCATCGGCCAGGGCGTGACCGTCGAAGCCGCCGGCATGTCGCTGTTCAAGGCAGCTCAAGACCGGGGCATCACCCTCGCCGGCATCAAGGGCGATGCCACCAAAACCAAGACCGCTGCCCCGTCGGAAGGCAACGGCGCTGCAGTCATTTCCACTTCGGCCATCTGGGCCGGCCGTAAAGGAGCGAAGGCATGACCATTCTCAACGAAGGCGCTCGCGCCGGTGATTTCCTGCTGAGCGAGGCTGCCGGTCAACGCTCCCGCGAACAGATCACGCTGCTGGCGATGACCGATGCTGCTCCCGCGGGCACCGTGGTCGTGCTCGACACCAACGGCTACAAGCCGTATGTCGCGCCCAACCCAGTGGTGGCGATCACCAAGCAGGTGGCCATCCTGTTCAACAACAAGCCGGCCAGCACCGAGACCCAGGATGCTGCGGTCATCATCCGCGATGCCGAGGTCGACGGCGAAGTGCTGTTCGGCCTGAACAGCGCGGTGGCCAGCGCCCTTACCAGTCAGGGCATCATCGTCCGCTGATCCCTGTCCTTACCCATTCTGAAGCCCGCCACTGCGCGGGCTTCGTCGTTTCTGGAGAAACACCATGGCTTCGCTCGACGTATTCAACGACAACGCCTTCAGCGTCACCGGCCTGACCGCGGCGATCAACCAGCCCCAGGAAGGCCAGCAGCAACCCACCCGTATCGACGCACTGTTCGAGGAAGAGGGTGTTACCACCACCTCCGTCTTCATCGAGCGCGAACACGACACCCTGACCCTGGTACCGGCCAAGGACCGCAACGGGCCGGCCGATCCAACTTCGGGTAATCAGCGCGACATGATCCCGTTCAGCACCATCCACCTGCCCACCCGCGCCACCATCATGGCCGACGAGGTACAGGGCGTGCGGGCCTTCGGTTCCGAGTCCGAGCTGGAGACCGTCCAGGCCCGCGTGCAGAAGCGCTTGGACAAGATGCGCAAGCGCCTGGACGCCACCATTCGCTTCCAGCGAGTGGGAGCCATCACCGGCAAGGTGTACGACGCCAACGGCACCAAGCTCTTGCTGGACCTGCATAAGGCTTTCGGCATCGACGAAAACACCTCGGATCTCAAGTTCAGCGTCAATGAGACCAAGCTGCTGCTGGCGATCAACGATGCGAAGCGCAAGGCCGAAGATGTGGTCGGCGGCAGCGGCATCATCACCGGCTGGCTGGGCCTGGCTGGCCGCGGCTTCTTCGATGCCCTGGTCACCCACCCGGTGGTCGAGAAGGCCTACGACCGCTTCAACGACGGTCAATTCCTGCGTGGCGGCGGCTGGAACGCCTTCCGCTACGGCGGTGTGAACTGGGAAGAGTTCTATGGCAAGGTCGGCGATGTCACCTTCATCGACTCCAACGTGGCCTACCTGATCCCGCTGGGCATCGACGGCATGTTCATTACCCGCTTCGCTCCGGGTAACTACATGGAAACCGTCAACACCGAGGGCCTGCCGTACTACGCAAGCCAAGAGCTGCTGCCGCACAACAAGGGAGTGGACCTGGAGGCGCAGAGCAACCTGCTCAGCATCAACACCATGCCCCGCGCCATCGTCAAGCTGACCAAGAGCTAATCATGGGCAGCGAGTTCGATCAGCTCGCCACCGAGATGGACGCCGAGTTGTTTTCGGCGTTCGCCGAGCAGGAGCACACGGTCTTCCGCCCCCAGAATGGCGGGCCAGAGATCCAGGTGTCTGCGGTCATCCAGCGCAACGTCGCCGTCGCTGGGCCGGACGGGATGTTCGTCAACGTGCAGTTGATGGCCGATCTGCGCCAGGCGGAAGTGGCTGCTCCCCGTCGCGGCGATCTGTTGGTGGTCGGCTGCAAGCGCTACGTGCTCGAGCAGCACTATGGCGGCGACGGCTTCGTCAATCGCTTCTCACTGCTCATCCAGAGGTAAGCCATGCCCAACAAGCTGTCGCTGATTCGCCGTGCCCTGCTGGCGCGTCTTGGCACCATCACCCCGGCCAATGGCTACCGTACGGAAGCGGGCGCCAACGTCCAGTCCGGCTGGCTGAATGAGCTGATCGCTCAGGAGGGCATTTCCTACCCCCTGATCGTCGTACAGCCAGCCAAGGACCAGGCGCCCGGCAAGGGCCCTGCTGCGCTGCGGATGGCTAGGGGCTTCCACGTCATCCTGGCCGTTTCCAGCCAGCTCAACGACTACGAGGATGAGCTCGACGAGATCGAGCTTGATGTCCTCGAGGTGCTGATGCCGATCGAGGGCCAGTTCCCGCAATGGGGGCGCCCTCATCTGGCCGGTATCACCGTTGGTGCGCCGGAGCGCCATCCGCCTGGCGACGGGATGAGTCCTGCCGCTGTTCTGATCCCTGTTTACCTTCACACCGTCATCGAGGGCCGCATCCCATGACTGACAAGACCCAAGAAACCACCGACCGCGAGCCCCAGCGCTTCGAGGTCACGCTCATCAAGCCGCACACCCACGCCGGCAAAGAGCTGCAGCCCGGCGAGAAGATCCGGGTGACGGCCGACCAGCGCGCCTGGCTGCGCGAGTCTGAAGTGATCGAAGAGCCCAAATCCACCGCCGACATCTCGAAGGAGAAATAAGATGCCGTTGAAGAAAGAGACATTCGTCATCGGCGGTTGGCTGAAGGCCCGCGAGGCCGGTACCAACCTGCCGTTCCAGAAGTGCGGTCTGGTCTCGACCATCCAGCACACCATTGAAACCAACGATATCACCCTGGCCGACACCACCACCCCGCAGGGCGGCGAGTACGACTCGGTGTCGCGTGTCACCAGCGTGGGTCTGTCGGTCAACTTCCGCGAGCTCTACACCTGGGTGCTGGGCGCCCTGGTCTGGGGTGACACCACCAGCGTGCCCTCGGCGACTATCACCGACGAGACCCACCTGGCCGGCGTCGATGGCACCATCGCCCTGGCGCAGATGCCGCTGACCATCGCCAGTGTGGCGGCCGATACCGGCTCCACCACCTTCAAGGAAGACGACGACTGGGTCATGACCGGAAGCGGCATCGAGCCGGTACCGGGCGGCGCCCTGGAAGCGGCCATCAAGGCAGCCGGCACCACGCCCTACAGCGTGAAGGTCAGCTACACCTCGGCAACCGTGGACGTCGTCCAGGCGCTGACCAACAGCGGCAAGACCTTCGAATTCCTGTTCGAGGGTGAGAACGCTGCCGGCACCCAGAAGCGCATCGAGGCCCGCTACTTCCGCGTCCGCCTGAACCCGGCTTCCAGCTTCGACTGGATCAACACTGAGGACTTCATGGGCGCCGAGACCACCGCCAAGGTGCTGCTGGATTCCTCAAAGGTCGGCGCCGGCCTGTCGAAGTACTGCCGAATCCGCAAGGAGGTGTAACGAGCTGCTCGGTGACTGGCTGATGCCACTCATCCAGGCCCTGCTCAAGCTGGGTCTTGGATGGCCGAAAGAATGATACATTCATCACATTTTGGGGAGGGATGCCCATGAGAGTCGTTCTGACCGCTATTGCGCTTCTGCTAGCCGCTGACACTTCACAGGCGGCAAACGTCTTTAAGTGCGTTGACGCCAAAGGCAAGATCACCTTCACGGCGCAGGCGAACTGTCCTGATAACCACTCGCTAGACGACGTCGTGACCGCGAGGAATCCGACGATCAGTTCAGAAGGCGAGGAGACGGTAATGGCGCAGCGCCGGATCTATCGATCACCAAACCGCACCTACTACGGTGCACCACCGCCATCGGTTGCTGCTACCGACGGCGTAACGGTAGTAGGTGCAAGTAGAATCCGACCTGATTGTGATACCGGCCTGAATGACCAAGACTTGCGCACCGCCAAGGTACGCGGCGAAATCGTCCCGGGCATGACCCGTGGACAGGTCGCGAGCGTGCAGGGCGATGACCCGCGCAGATCTCGTGGCGGTGCTGGCACTGATGTGAAGGTCAGCCATGACTATAAAACCGCGACTGCAGTCAGCTACGACCGCAACGGTTGCGCAGGTAGTGTGAGTACTTGGCAGCGGCGATAGAGTGTTCATGCGAGGTAGATAGATGAGCACTCATATCAGAGTGGGTGCACCGTTCTGGCGCTAGCTATCAGTGCCAGCGCCAGATTCGGACCTTGCGGTACTTGATAATCTTGGCTGCCCGGCCGGAGTGGCGAATCCAAAGCACCTCGAATAGGTACATCGGCAAGGCAATTACGATGGTGACCATGGGTGAGGTAATCAGCGGGCCCTTGGTGAGGTACAGCGACTCCTTCATGCCAACGGCAATCGCCCAGAAGCCGAACCAGAGTAGGAAGATGATGAGCGATGCGTGTCCACGGCTTACTTCCCTGCTGATCCAGACTTCATCACGGCGATGCTTGCGAGTCCACATAAGCTCGCGTCGGGCGAACCCTCGGGCGATGGCCCTGATTCCCCACTGATTCTGGCTAGCTTGACTGTGAAGCTTCTTGGCTAGGCGAATAGTCAGGCGCAGGGCTTTCTCGGCGAGATAGCCCAGTACACCAACGGCTAGAGTGCTCCATACCGTGTTGCGAGGTTCCTCCCACAGCCAGGCGTGCTCGGTAAGGTGGGCGAGGATGGATTGCACAAGCCATTCCGTCTGATTGGATAACTGATCATCGGCAATTAGACGAATTTCTTGAGGTCGTGCCGTTCGTAAAGACAGACGTGACTCCAGCCAGCGGCATGGCTAGGATGAGAGCTTTGGTCGATTCTAGGTGCAGCATGGATGTGCATTTTGAGTGGTATGAGGAGCTTCCTGAACAATGTCCCCCGTCTACCGCATTCAGCGTGGAGGGTTTCGTCTGCTATCGGCTATGTAAGGCAGCCGTTGTAGAAGATGAAGATTTTCACTCTCACCGAAAACTATTTCCGGCGAGAGTTTTCAATGCGCCTGAATGCAGGGCGCGTGCTATTTCAGTATTTACGAATCCCAATGACCTAGATAATTTGCTTAAGCTTTCCATTCACAAGGGCAAGGCGAAGGTTAAATTAAATCTTTGCGGGGCTGACGGTCTGGCTATGAAGTCGGGTAGGGACAGCCATTATTCATGGTGGCGCTCGAAGACTTTTAACGCCAAGGCTGCTTGTATGGGGGTCTCATGAAGTCCTTGAGCCTTGTACATGTGTTGCTTGATTATGATTATCCTCAGGTCTTCGTTGCTCGGGATATTATCGGTGTTCGCTATATCTGCATGGTTTGTGAGGAGACAGCGAAAGGCCCGGTCTTTGTTTGCATGCCGATTTCCAGTAAGAGATGTGATGCTCTGCTAAAGGGTAAGGTTGATCTTAGAATTGTTTATGATGAGCCAGAGGTTCGGGAGTATTATTTGGCAGAGCCAGATAATCTTAATGTTGAATTCCAAGCTCGCCATCAAGTAATGGATGCCTTACCTTTGAACTGGCTTCCAGAGCCTGGTCTTACTTTTGATTTTGATGAGGTTTTGCTTAAGGCTCAAGAATTGAATTCTACAGTCGCTTATGCATCTTTATCTGTGCCTGAAGCTACAGGTGAGCCAAGGATAAGATCGCGCAAGCTGTCAGCTTTTTTGAGCATCTATCAATCAGTTCTCAAGAATCTAGCCAGGTCCTCTGCTAAGAGTTCTGGTAAGCCTATTCCCAAAAATGAGGAGCCATATGAGTCGGATGTTTTTGGCTTTAGTTATGGCTCTTTCACGGTTCAGATTCGTAGTGCGGATCCTTGCGATATTTTAGGAGAAAACAAAGCTCTAGTTTCGGCATTCCAATTGCTGAATGAATTTCTAGATGTGGCTGGCCAGCCTGATTCGGCTATGGAATTTTTGTCTTCTTTAAAAGGGCACGCTGCCTCTTCATTGATAAGCCTTCTCTCGTTTGTTTCGGAAAACAACTGTCAGTTTATTAATAGTTGGTCTACACCGGGCATGGCGTCTTCCAATAAAAGCCGAATTAGAGCGGCAAGCGCGCAAAACATAATTCAGCGCTGCCGGTTGCGCGAGGACTTAGGCGTCGAAAGTTTGGAGCTTTTAGGGATAGTAGACTCTGCGGATGTCTCCGCTGGTACGTGGAAGATACTGGTGGATGGGGTGCCTTACAGTGGTGGTGTAAAAGAAGGTTCAGGTATAAATCTCGCAGGGATTACTCTTCACGGTCGGTATGTCTTCCGGTGTGAAGAGAAAATAGAAATTTCCTTGGGTAGTGGGCGAGAGTCTAGAAAGTTAAGTTTGATTAGCCTCGAAGCAAGATGATTGTTGTAGAGATAAAAACCCGCTTCGGCGGGTTTTTTAATTGCCCAGGAGAAAGCCATGTCCGACCTATCCAGCTCCCGCGTCCTGAACCTGGACGGTCGGGAGATAATCGTGCGCGAGCTGACCGTAGCCGGCGTCCGCCAGATGCTGATGCCTGACGCCACAGACGATGTTGTCGGCGCTGCTCTCTTCGAAGAGGTGCGACTGGTCGATTTGCAGCGAATGACGTCCCTCAGCACTGAAGACGTCGAGTCGCTGAGGCCGAGCCAGCTGCGCCAAGTGCTGGATGCCTGCCGGGAAATGAACCGCGATTTTTTCGCGATGCTGGCTCGTCTGGCCAGCATCCAGGGGAAGCGCTAGTACACCTCGAAGCGACCATCTGTTCCTTGATTCGCCACGGCCATCACCGAGTGCTGGAATACCCATGGCGCCTGTTCCTGCGATCCCTTAAGGCCTGACCAATGGCAGACGTTGAACTCCGGCTGCAGGCCGACCTGACCGACGCGCAGCGGAATATCGCTGGCTTCCGCAAGGAATACGGTGCCCTGGTGCGTGAGGTGGAAAAGCCTCTGCGGCAGGTGAATGCTTTTCGCGATCTGGAAACGGCGTTGGAGAGCGCCCAGCGCGGCGCCAAGAACGCCCGCGAGCGGGTCCGTGACCTCGGCAACCAGATGGCGGCCGCAGCCGTGCCAGGCAAGGCTCTTCAGCAGAGCTATCGAGATGCCGTCTCGGACCTGCAGCGGCTGGAGCGCCAGGGGGCAACCTACGTCACTCGCCTGACCGCGATGCGGCGTGAGCTGAAGGCCGCCGGCGTGGATACCCAGGACCTGGCCGCCGAGCAGGCGCGGCTTCGCCGGGAATACAACCAGCGCGTCCAAAACGGCGTGCTGGCCAGCAGCCTGGCGAGCTCCCGCAGCAATCTTGGCTTGGATCAGTATCAGGCGCTGCGGCAGGAGCTGGCCCGGCTGACTGCTGACTACCAGCGGCTGACCAAAGAGGGCACCCTCTCCGCCACTGAACGTGCAGTAGCGGAGCAGACCTATCGCGCTCAGCTCGAAAAGACCCAGGCCGCCATGGCGCGGATGCGTGGTGATAAGGACCAGAGCGCTGGCGCTGGCAGCGGGGCCGCCTTGCTCGCTGCTCGGAGCGCATTGGGGTCCGCCGCTTTGGTGGCTGCCGGACTAGGCGCCGCGGTGGCGGCTACTGCCAAGCTCGCCGATGTCATCGGAAGGGCAACCGACCCGATCAAGCAGATCGATGCCCAGCTGAAGAATGCGACCGGAAGCACCGAGGAGTACAACCGCGCCCAGACAGAGCTGCTGCGGATCGCCGAGGAAACCCAGACCCCCTTGGCGACGAACGTTGGGCTCTATGCCCGGATGTCCCCGGCGCTCAAAGAGGCCGGCAGAAGTCAGACTGAGGCCCTGGGCGTAATCGAGGCGGTCGGCCTGACACTGAAGATCAGTGGCGCCAGCGCTGAGGAATCTGCCGGCGCCATTCTCCAGTTCTCCCAGGCCCTGGGCTCTGGGGTGCTCCGTGGCGACGAGTTCAACAGCGTAGCCGAGCAGTCGCCGCGCCTGATGCGCGCTCTGGCTGAAGGCATGAAGGTGCCAGTGTCGACCCTTCGCGATCTGGCCGCACAGGGCAAGCTAACCGCTGACATCATCGTTGATGCTCTGACAAAGCAGCTGCCATCGCTGCGCCAGGAAGCCGAGGGCTTCGGAAACACTTATGCGGGTGCGCTTCAGAACCTGTCCACTGCATCGCAGCAGATGGTCAAGGAGCTGGACAACGTCACAGGCGCTTCCGCAGGCGTGGTGGCTGGGATCAACCAGATCACTGCTGCGATCAAGACCTTGAACTCTCGGGGGAAGATCGAAGCCGGCTTCGATCTTGATCCTCAAGCAGCCGCCCACGCTCAGGAACTCATCAAGGAAATCGAGCTGGTAAAAGGCCGTCTTGAGAGCATCCCTGATGCTGCCGCGGGCGGTCAGAAAGCCTATCTCGCCCAGCTTCAAGCGCAACTGAAGGCCATTGTTGATGAGCAGCGCGCCGCTGCCGTCGAGTCCGGCAAGATCAACAGCCAGACCAACAGCGAGGCCCGAGCATCGCAGGAAGCCTATCAGCGCCAGCTGACGCAGCACCGCAACAAGCTCAAGTCCACCCGCGACCAGATCGTATCGGACGCCAAGGCGGCGATCAGCGAGCAGGAGAAGCTGGAGCAGGCGCAGCAGGGCAAGATCGATGACATCCTGGCCGAAAGAAAGGAGATCCAGAAGCGGTTCACCTCGACTGTTTCCCAGCTGCGCAACGGCACCGCAGAGCCAAGCTACGGCGCTGCGCAGGACCTCAAAGCCTCTGCCCAGTCGGCGCTGCGCCAGGGCGATTTCAAGACCGCAATGGAGCAGGCCGAGCAGGCTCGCCAGATGCTGCTGGAGATGCAGCAGGCCGGCCAGAGCACCTATGGCCTGGAAGGCTTCGCCAAGCAGCTGCAGGCGATTGAGCTGGCGGCCAACGATCTGGAGAAGACCGACGCCGAAAAGAAGCTGGACGCGATCAGCACCAAGCTGGCCGATCTGAAGAGCAAGGCCTCCGAATTGGAGAACCTGCAGGTCACGCCGACTCTGGACGATGCAGCAGCTGCGGACCTCGTCGAGAAGATGAAGGCACTGGCCAAACAGATCGGCACCGAGGCGACGGTGACGCTGATGGTCAATCCCATTGCTCCATCGGATGCCATGAAGGCTGGTGGGCTGGAAGGCGGCGGCCAGATCAACTTCCCGGGTGCGCTCCAGACCCTGCAGGTGCCTATACAGCCGTCGCTGGATCAACAGGCGGCAGCTGCTGCCACCTCCCAGGTGCAGGCGCTCATCGAGCAGCTCAAGCAACAGGCGGTGATCCCGCTGACGGTTGCGGTAGGTCAGGCGGGCACTGCGGACGCAGCAGCAGTTCCTGGCTTCGCCACTGGCGGGCAGATCTCCGGTCCTGGCACAGGCACCTCGGACAGCATCCTGGCGCGCCTCTCCAATGGGGAGTTCGTCATGCGTGCGGCCGCAGTTCGGCACTACGGTCCCGATCTGCTGGAACAGCTGAACGCCCGGCGCCTGCCACGTTTCGCCACCGGCGGGGCGGTAGGTCGGGTGCCGGCAATCCCCCCGGTGGCTGCGGCGCTGCTGCAAGGTAGCGACCAGGCCTTCCTTGGCACCATGGATCTGGCGCTGCCCGGCGGTGACAGCCTGACCGTGTCGGTGCCGGCCAGCCAGCGCAGTGAACTGGAGATCGCCCGGAAGAAGTTCGGCCGACCCCGGACACGTGGATAACCCGGCCCGCCTCGCGCGGGCTTTTTCTTGACTGGAGTCGCTATGGCCGTTGCGCGCGTGATGCTCGGCGGAATCCCGCTGGTTGCCCATGATGGGCCGCCAAGCCAGCAGTACAAGGTCGGCGCCGAAGGCCGCGCCCGGGTTCGTTTGAGCCAGGGCGCGCTGGTGAACATGCGTCACTGGGCCAAGACCGCCATCACCGTCAGCGGAAGCGGGTGGATGGGCCCAGGCCTGGACGGCCTGAACTTCGACCAGCCCCTGGAACTGCGCTGCACTCAGCCGCGTTCCATCCGGGGTACCGGAACCAGCTTCACCCTGACCAGCACCCCGCGGCCCGACGTCGCGCCCTGGGCGCTGGCCCTTGTAGACACCGAGTGGGTCACGACTCCGGCCAGTGTGGCCGACCAGGTGGCTACCGTGACCCCGGTCGATGGCGCCACGCTCTACCAGGTGCAGTGGATGCCCATGTTCAGCGTCTACGTCGACCGCGAGGAGGCGATGGACGCCAGCGCCGCAACCTTCGACTGGACCTTGACCGCCGAGGAGGCGTGATGCTCAACGCCTACCCGCTGAATGCCCAGCCGCTGAATGCCGGAGGGTTAGGCCAGGGCGATGGTCCTGGGCCCAATCCTCCGGTACCGGTGGCGCCGGCGCTTTCCTTCACCTGGCGGCTGGTGCTGATGATCGGTGGCGTGGACTACTCCGCGCAGCTGACCGGCTCGGTATTGGTGGGCCGGGAGGAGGGCGCCGCTGGCCTGGCCACCGTCATCATCTTCCTGCCGCCCGGGCCGATTGTGCCCACCGACTGGATCGGCCGCCCGGTGACGCTCGACTATGTGAGCGAGCAGGGTGTCGTGGTCACGCAGTCCCGGCGCTACACCGGCCAGGTCTCTGACCCGTCCTACGACGCCACCCAGCGCCTGCTGACCCTGAACTGTAGCGACCAGCTCCAGAAGCGGGTCGAGGCTATGGCCATCACCGACATCGACGCACTGGTCGGCGGCTACTGGTCGGACGACGTGTTCGAGCCCACCGAGGGCCGTAGCCGCTGGGACTATGCGGGCGAACGCCTGGGCACCATCCCTTCGAGCCTAAATGCCTCGGCCGCCGGCGCGCTGCGGGTCACGCCTTGGTTCGCCAAGGCCCCGGCCTTCGAGTTCGGCGCCGGCACTACCGTCTACCAGAGCATCCGCGTCGAGCTCGCGCAGCTGGACCGACTGACCAACGTCATCCAGATCGAGGGTGGCTATCGCTACGCCCGGCTCTGGCAGCAGAGCAACGGCTACACCTGGGTGCATCCTGAGACCAACGGGGCAAGCGGCCTGGGCGGCTTCTGCCAATGGCGAAAGGAGTCATCGGACACACCTGATGTCGAGATGATCGAGTCTGCGGTGAGTGGTAGCGGCCAGACTCTGGTGGCCGGCAGCTACTACACCATCCCGCTGAGCATGCCGAACCCGTGCGGCGATGGGATCCCGTGGATCAACGTCTATGAGGGCCTTCTGCTGTCGGCCAGCTTCACCGGTGCCCGCCGCTGGACCCAACAGGTCACCGAGAGCTTGACGCTCAAGGTCTATGCGCCCTCCAGCGTCGCCCAGGCCGGGGAGCAGGTGTCCCGCGATCGCCTGGCAGTCCAGATCGAGGATGATCGGGCCGACGCCTGGGAAAGCGATGAGGTCACCGGCGGCACTGACGGCTTCACCGACCTTGGAAATTTCACCCGGCGCGCTGCGGCCATCGAGGTGCTACTCCACCAAGCGCAGACCACCATCCTTAGCAGCCACCGCGATACCACCGTCAGCTGGGACTTTCCCGCCAGCATGTGCCTGGGCGCAGATCTCGACCAGACACTCAGCCTGGCTGATCAGGGCGTGAAAGCCGTTGGGAAATGCCGGCGGCTTGAGGAGGCCTACGACCTGGAGTCAGGCAGCGCCCTGATCACTACCACCATTGCGGTCATGCGTGGCGGTGGTACCGATGCGGACGCCCTCAGCGCTCCGCCGGAGACCACCAGCAGCCCGAGCAGTGGCAGCAGGGGCTACGCGCTCGACACCCAGCTCGATGGGCACTACGACAGCGGCGACTATGACCCTGACCGTGACGGCTTCTCGGGGATGTACAGCAATGTGCAGGACACCACCCTGGAGAAGTTTCCCCGCCGCATGAAGGTCACGGCGCCGGAAATTCCAGCCGCCTTGCGAGATGAGCAGGCCTACACAACCACCGCGGAGTACCGGGTGGTCATACCGAACGACACCCTGGAGCTCTGATATGGCACTTGGAGACGCCCGGCGCGCTAGTGGCAAGGCGATGGAAGCCGCACGGCGCGCCATTGGGACATCGAATGAGGCGGAGCGTCGCGGGATCGGCGCGGCTATGGAGGCCTCCCGGCGCGGCACCACGGTGGACGACATCAACGCCGTAGTGGCGGCGCCCCGGGCGAACAAGGCGCTACCCGAGGTGCAGGCGCGCGGCGGCGTGCCCGCTGCCAGCGGTACCGGCGAGTTCAAGCCCCGGGCGGCGACCAACACTGGCGGGGGTATCGCAAGCCCGCTGACCGAGAAGACCAAGTCGGTCGACGGGAAGACCGTGCCAGACCGGGAGTATTACGCCGGCGGCCTCACCAGCAGCGATGGCCTGTTCATCCTGCCGGCCGTCAAGACCATAAACATGACGGACGCCAATGGCGCTGCAGTCCAGTTCCAGTACGCCGACCCGAACGGTACGGTGGCCACCGAGGTGCCGACATGACCTCGCCCGTCTGGGGTTGCCCCTATCACGGCCTGGTCGAGGGCGGAAAGCTCAAGCTCTCCAACGGCAAGACGCTCAGCCACCCGCACAAGTACGTCGACAGCTATCCCTTTACCGGCTCGACCATGCTGGTCAAGCACCCGCTGGCAAAGGCGGTGCAGCGGAGCGAGGAGGAAGCCGCAGACGATGCACAGCGTGGCTGGCAGTGGTGGGATAGGGCGATCATTGGCGGTGGCCAACTTCATGGCGGCCAGCTGTACGGCTGGATCTACATCGATCCGGACGGCGCCTGCTGGCGGGTCACGTTCAACTTCGTGAGCGCTGACTGGAGCATCAAGCTCGACAGGTTCGGCGTGCTTTCTGGCAAGCCAGAGTCCTACACCTACCCGGTCGCCCAGCCCAACCTTGACCAAGACACGCCGGCGGTCACCCAACCCCCTGGCACCGACGCTGGCTACGCGAAGCTCCTGCACCACGCGACGGTGACCGGCGACCGGGCGGCGATTGAGCTAGCGATGGATTTCGGCGCCGAGCAGCCCTGGCGCTATCGCCCGGTCGGCTGGCTTGAAGTGAGCCTGAAAGGGAAGGGGGCTGAGTGCCAGGCTGCCCTGACGACGATCTATACGCAAGCCCAGACGTTGGGCGTCGCCAGCGAAACCCTGGTGGCCGGCCAGGCGAGCGACTGGTACCTCGACAACGACCAGCTCATCAACGGCAAGCGGCCTGCCGACAAGTACCTGATCGATCACCTGATCCGCCAGGGCACCGAATCGCGCGGCTTCTCAGGGTGGGTAGTGGGCATCTACTACGACCCGGACGGTACCCGCCGGATCTGGAAGCTATCGATGCTCTATCAGCGGGTGCTGAACATCCCCGCTCTGGAGCACGAGGGGCCAACCAGCTTCCCGAATGGCGCGCCGCTCGTGGGCAAGTGGACGCTCAAGTATTCGGTTTCGGATAGCCTGCGGGCTGCGGTGTCGTTGGATGGCTCAGAGGTGGTTGGCTGGAGCGTTTCCACTGCCCAGCAGCTGGAAGAGACGACCGAGTTCACTGGCGACAGCACCAGGACGTACCAGAGCTCAAGTAAGGGGCAGGCGAACTACTCCACCGGCGAGTCGCAGACGATCAATGACTCAGCCACGCTAAATCCAGCTGACCGACCGATAATTATGGGTGGCATCGTCGCCGCATCTCCCAGCGAGGTCGCAGCGGTCCCGGGCGGTATCCCCTACTGCATCAGCAACAACGCCAGCAGCTGGTTGAAGGATGGTCAGTCGGTGGTGGTGCGCATGATCCCCCACCGGATCTCCTACCAGATGTTCGGCGCGGCTCTGGCCTACGGGTCGACTGATCAGGGCGAGACCCACTGGCATCCCGATGTGGCCACACCTTCTGGCCTGCTGCAGCTGCCTGCCATTGATTCCGACGCCAGCTTCTTCCGCGAAGGCGGCAAGCTCTATGGCAGCTGGTGCCCTGTCACCTTCGCTGCAACCCGCTCCTACAAGCAGGTCTGCTACATCTAAGGACACACCATGAACTTCGTGAACAATTGGAGCCAGGCGGTGACGCTGGCCGCCGGCGATACCTCGTGCGCGCTCAGTATCCCGGATGGGGACTATCGGCTCACCCTCGCGGACTCGGCCAGCAAGCCGACGGCCTGGGAGATCGTCAGCGCCTCGGTGTTCGAAGGCACTGCAACCCTGGCCCGCGCCCAGGAGGGTACGACCGCACGCGAGTGGAAGACGGGGAGCATCATCTACTGCTCGATCACAGCCGGGATGCTCGACACTCTGTTTGCGGCCGCTGGGAACGTGACGAAGCTGCTGGGCAGGGTAGCCGACCTGGAAGGGCGCGTGAATGCGCTGGAAGGCGGCATTGCCCTGACCTCGGAGTTCAAGAACGGCGAGTTCTACGGCTTCACCATCAATCCCAACGACTATGCCTATCCGGCGGGCGCCATCAGCCCGAGCGGTGCGTCCACCATCCCGGGCGCCGCTGCTGCGCCTGGCGCCGACGGCGAGCTGATGGGGCTCATCTGGAACAGCCAGTTCCAGAACCTGATCATCACCATCCGCGGCAGCTACGCCTCCAAGGCCGACCTGCCGTTCGCCTCCTTCAAGATCGGCGCCCAGCAGTACAACATCTCCAGCTTCGGCAATCTCAACCAGCTGAATGGCGCGGTCTCGTGCTTCGTGAAGGTCTTGGATAACCCTCTCCCCGAGGGCACCCACAAGATCAGCTTCAGCTAACCCCACTCAGTTCTGGAGTAGCCAGCCATGACGCCGGCCTGCATTCCCCTGCGCATCATCCAGGGAACGACGCTCAACAAGGTCCTGCGGCTGATGCAGCCGGGCCGGATCTACCGCGACATCACCAGCATCGCCGCCACGGCGCCGGTGCGCATCACCGCTCCCGGTCACGGCCTCATTGGTACTTGGCCGGCCTGGTTCGCCGGCGTTGTGGGGCTGCCGAACCTGAACCGCGATCCAGCCGGCGCCCGGCCGCACATGGTCAAGGTCATCGACCAGGACGCCCTGGAGGTCAACGTCATCGACGCGAGCTGTGCCAAGCCCTCTGCCGGCCGCCTGATCTACCTGCCGCCGCTGGACCTCACCGGTGTCACCGGCCGCCTGCTGGTGCGCCCTGAGATTGGCGCCGCGTCAGTGCTGGAGCTCACGACTGTGAACGGTGGCCTGGTCGTCGATGGCCTGGGCCTGCTGCGCATCCACCTCAGCGCCGCAGCTACCGCCATCCTCGGCTGGACCCGCGCCACCTGGGATCTGGAGCTCACCTTCGCCGACGGCACGGTGACGCGCTTCGCCCAGGGCGAGGTGGAGGTCGGACTGGAGGGCTGCCCATGAGCTGCGATTCTCCTGGCCTGATCGTCGTCGAGGACGAGCACTGCATCGTCGTGGAGCCGGAGCCCGAGGTGCTGGTGGTTGCTTTCGGTGACCAGGGCCCACCCGGGCCGCCGGGCAAGTCTGGAAGCGGCTCCGCGATGATCAGCACTGATCCGGATAACCAGCTTATCGAAGGCTCCGACGAGGGCCTCTACGTTCCCGAACCTACCGGCGCCGACTACCTGGCGCTCTACTACCTGGCCAGAGGCTGACCACGAATGAACATGAACCAGCGCATTACCCTGTTGGCGCAGGCCATTGCTGCCGACGTGAAATCGCTCAAGGCCTCTGTCGGCGACCTGACCGGTCTGAGCACCACGGCCAAGAGCAACCTGGTGGCAGCGATCAATGAACTGCGCGGCATGATCACAGCCAACACGGCAGTGATCGACGACACCAAGGGGAATGGCGATACCGGCTTCACCTGGTCTGCCGACAAGATCTACGACACGATCGAGGCGGCAAAGGCTGCCGTGAAGTCGGACATCCTCGGCGGCGCAGACGCGGCCTACGACACCCTGAAGGAACTGCAGGACATCATCAAGGCGGACGAGACTACCGCTGCGGCCCTGGCCACTGCCGTCAATAACCGCCTTCGCTTCGACGATGCCCAGACCCTGACCCAAGCCCAGAAGGCCCAGGCCTGCGCCAACATCGGGATAGGCGACCCCGACACCGACTTCGCCGCCGCCTACGCCACGGCCAAGGCCTAAGCCATGGCCACCCTAGCTGCGCGGGTGACCGCGCTTTCCCAGGCGGTGGCCGCCGACGTGAAGGCCCTCACCGCTGCGGTGGCTGCGCGCTTGCCGCTTACCGGCGGCAGTTTGTCGGGCGCGATCAACGAGGCTGCGCCGGTCACGCTGGCATCGGCTGCCACGGTCAATATCGGCGCTGCGACTGCTAATACCATCAACATCACCGGCACGACTACCATCGGCGCCTTCGATACGATCGCCGCTGGCGCCCGCCGTACTCTCCGCTTCTCCGGGGCACTGACCCTGACTTATGACGCCACCAAGCTGATCTTGCCCCGAGCAGCCAACATCACGACTGTCGCCGGCGATGTTGCTGACTTCGTCAGCCTGGGTAGTGGCAACTGGGCGTGCATTGGTTATGAGCGTGCTACTGCAGCATCTGCCAAAGGCGATCTTGGCTTGGCTAAAGGGGATGTTGGGCTGAGCAACGTCGACAACACCAGCGACGCCAGTAAGCCGGTCAGCACCGCCATGCAGAGCGCACTGGACGCCAGGGCACCGAAGACTTCGCCCCAGTTCACGGATGCCGTATCGGTCGGCGATAAGGGCACTTTCACCGCCCGCGGTACTCCCTCCGGAAACCAGACCGGGATGACGCTCAATCTGCCCTCCGCGCCAGCAGATAAGCGTTCATTCGAGATCCTTTCCTCTACGTCGGAAAACGGCCGCCTGACGTTCCGCACGATCAACGACGCTTACACCGCTGCTCATGAATTCATGATCGCCTATCGCTCTACCGCTGCAGACCACACGATGGACCGCGTGATCTTCCGAGCGGTGAGCATGGTGGTCGGCCAGAGTGATCAGCTCAATAGCGCTTACCGGCTCCAGGTGCTGGGCGGTATCTATGCGACCGGCCCTATCCGGCCCGGCCAGTACACGCTGGCGACATTGCCATCCGCATCGAGCAATTCCGGAGCGGAAATCGATGTGACCGACGCGAGTGGAGGCCCCAAGCGGTGCCGCAGCAACGGCACAAACTGGATCATCCTCAACACGACCACCACGGTGTCCTGACATGACGACCCTTACCGCGCGGGACATCCCGTACGAAATCAAGATCCGCCTCGACGCCGATGGCATCCGAGGGGCGCAGTATCAGACGCTGCGCCAGTGGCTTCTGCCAGATGGCACCGTAGATCAGGAGCGCGAGAACGACGTGGTACCGCTCGCGCTCGTCGATGACGGCGTGAGGGCATTGTTGGCTGGGGTGCTCGGCGAGACCACGGCCACGGCAATAGCGCATAACGCAGATCTATCTTCTGCCTTGGATGAAGCCCAGACCAAGGCTGCTGCAAGCGAGGCGGCGCTGACCGAGGCCCAGGCCGCCATAGCCTTGCTGAAGGACCAGATTGCCGATCTGACTCAGCCTGCTGAGTCCACCGCCCAACAGCGCATTGCCGCGCGGCGGTACCAGGCCCAGATTGCTGGTACCACGCTGGAGGGCATGCCGGTCGACACCAGCACCGACAGCCAGGCGCTGATCACCGGTGCTGCCCTAGCCGCTGTGCTCGACAGCAACTACGTCTGCCGCTGGAAGATGGCCGATAGCACTCGGGTCGAGCTGGACGCCAAGATGATCATAGCTGTGGCCTCTGCCGTGCGCGATCACATCCAGGCCTGCTACGACCGTGAGGCCGAACTTCTGACGGCGGTTGCCGATGGAACGTTCAGCGAGGCGATGCTGCAAGAGGGCTGGCCGGCGTGAACCGATTCCCCGAGCCACTGCAGGCCGAACTGCAGACCGACCGCAAGACATGGCGCCTCCTGGCGCCATTTTCGTACCTGGACCCCGAGCAAGGCCGCCTGACGGTACCGCCCGGCTTCGAGACCGACTTCGCCAGCGTGCCGCGCCTGCCGGTGATCTTCGACCTGGTAGGCGCCTATGGCCACGCCGCCGCGGCGCTCCACGACTGGCTCTACAGAACCTGTCTGCTGCCGCGCGAGGATGCCGACCGGGTCTTCTTTAATGCCCTTCGGTCCAGCGGCATCGCTCGTTGGCGTGCCTGGCTGATGTGGGGCGGAGTCCGTGTCGGTGGTGCCAGCCGCTATGGTGCCGGCTGAAATTCTCACGTCCGTGCGGAATCGAGCCGCCTAATACGGACCGACGCCTGATTCCTCACGATCATGAGGACAACAAACCCGCCCAGCGCGGGTATTTTTTCGCCTGGAGAAAGCCATGGCTCTCGACATCATCCAGACCGGCGCCATTGCCCCGGCCTTCGCGCTGCTGCCTACCAAGATGGCCGGTAAGCGCGCCACCGTCATGCTGCTGGGCATCGGCCTGCAGGAATCGCGTCTCCAGTTCCGGCGCCAGATCGGCGGCCCGGCCCGGGGGCTGTGGCAGTTCGAGCAGGCCGGCGGCGTCCGCGGCGTGCTAACCCATCCCGCCAGCAGGCCGCACGCGCTCGAGGTCTGCGCTGCCCGTGACGTGGAACCCACCGCACCGGCGGTCTATGAGGCCTTGGAGCGCGACGACGTCCTGGCCGCTGCCTTCGCCCGCCTGCTGCTGTGGACCGACCCCAGGCCGCTGCCGGCTCTGGGCCAAGTGCAGGAAGCCTGGGACCTCTACGCCCGTGTCTGGCGCCCGGGCAAGCCGCACCCGCAGACCTGGGAGGCGATCTACGCCCAGGCTCTGGCCGCGGTGCAGTGATGGGCGCCCTTGAGCAGTACAGGGCCTGGCTTATCGCTGGCGCCGTTGTCGTGCTGCTTGCCATGGGGACTGGCTTCGGCTGGGTCCTCAATGGCTGGCGTTTGGAGGGCAGGGTGGCACGGGCTGAAGGCGCGACCGAGCGAGAGAGCAAGGAGCATCAAGCTGACCTGGCCGCCATCTCGAACGCCGCGGTGCAGCAGGTCACCCAGGCCCTGGCCAAGCAGCAAGAAGCCCAGCATGCCGTAGCCGAGCTGGACAAGAAAGCCACGAAGGAAAGGAATGATGCGAAAGCTGAGAATGATCGCCTGCGTGCTCGCCTTGATGCTGGCGGCCGGGTGCGGGTCGCAGGCAACTGTCCAGCCAATCCCGTCAGTATGCCCACAGCCGCCGGCACCACCAGCGTGGACCATGCAGGAACCGTCGAACTCTCTCCAGAAGCTGGACGCAACGTTCTCGACATCCGAGCTGGGATCATCGCCGACCAAGCAGCATTGAGAGCGCTCCAGGCTTACGTTCGAGAAGTATGCCTAGCAAGCCAATAGCCAGGCGTCCTACATCACCTAAACGAGTTAGCTAAACGTTCCCTGGCAGTCATGACATTGAAAGTTGTCCAAGATGTTTTCATCTACAATTTCTCCGGCCTTAGCTCCGACCGCACCGCCTGCCGCGCCTCCGGCCAAAGCTGCGAGAATGCCACCTGCCACTGCCCCTACAGCAGCCCCAGCTACTGCTCCGACTGGACCGCCCCGTGCACCAACCTTCGCGCCGGTTGCAGCACCAGTCGTAGCGCCGCTTACCGCGGCCATATAGCTAGCAATGCCACCTGCGGCCATTCCTGCTGCTGCTCCTGTTTTCTTGCCGTAATTTCGCGGTGAGACTTTGGTACTTTTACAAATGGGGCATGCACGGGTCATCTTGGTGGTCCTGTACGAGATTGGTAACAGCCAAGCTATCGGTCGTGCTTGTTGGTTCTTTAGGAGGTTCTTAGATCGAGCTGAGCCAGTGCAGCCTTCCGGCTATGCGCACCATACTTTCAGCCTCGAATGCGCCGGCCAGCCGGTATAGACGTTTGTCCTGGGCAGTCATGCGGCTGGTATCCTCCCGGGTGAAGTGACAGAAGTGAATGGTGCCATGCCGGGTGAAGGCGCTGGCCTTGCCGGCCTGGGCGGCGAAGGGGCTGTGTAAGGAAGACGGCCTGGAGGTGAGGGTTAGGGCCCTGCTGCCGGAGCACCGGCAGCAGACCAGCTATGAGAGGAGCTGGTGGCGGCAGGAGCCAGCTGCCATTGACTGCCGTTCGTCGCTGTCAAGCTTGCTGGTCCAGTCCCGCCTGACTACTGTATGAAAAACCAGTATCGGGCTATGCCATGGAACAAGTCGACGAGTTCGGCAGCTTCGGGGGGGACGACTTCGACCCGGACTGCCTGGAGATGATCAGGAACCAGCGCGATCTCTACGTCGAGGAGATCGCGATAATGCGCGGGATCATGAGCCGCCTGCGGCAGAACCTGCTGACGGTGCTGACCGAGCGCGACCAGCTGTGGGCTGAGGTCCGGATCGTCCGGGGCTTCAACCAGCTCAGCGTGCAGAATTGGATGGCCGGGGGCGGCGATGGAGCACCCGCGCCGCAGTTGGAAGAGATCGACGTGAAGTATCACGAGCTGCTGCTAGCGGTGAACATCTGCCAGAAGGAAAGCGAGCATCTCCGCCAGGAGCTGGCCACGGCCAGGGCGATGGCCATAGACGAAAAGATGGACGCCGATCGGCTTCGCAGCCAAGTCAGTTGGCTGCAGGGAAAACGGTAGGGGTTAGGTGTCGGCAGAACGCCGGAGGAGGGGTAAAGCCTTCCCCAAAACTGGCGCGTAAGTATGCGTCAGCAAAGGAAAGTATCGAGCAGTAAAACGACCTGTCGGAATAGGCCGTTTTCGGTCTGAAACCGTTGCGCTAGCTGGGTTTTGCCTGATTTACCAACGCATTCCAGGCCTTGATACCTGACAACAGGAGCGCAACTGGCATCTCAAGACTAGATGGTCGAGCCGCTATTTGATGGTCGCCGCTTATCGGTTTGCTACTACCGTCGGTATATAAGGGCTCGGCACAAATGTGAATCTCCTCATAATTGCGCGCGGAAGACTCCACAAGGATGAGAAGATGAATCCCTATCGCCAAATCGCCGCCGGTATTAGCGTTCTTTTCTGTGCCCTAGCCAACGGAGCGGGGAACGAAGCAAAGTTGTTCAAAGACTATACTTATCTATCAGCGCGTGATTCGTATGTGAACCAACAAGGCTACTACGATTGTTCGGCTGAGGTGGGTAGCGATGCTCTATGCAAGGACGATGTCCGCTTCATGGACCATTCCTTCACCGCAGCATTGGTTTTCTCGGCTGGAAAGCTACACCAAATTTCGCTGATGACTGAGCAAGACCAAGCAATCTTTGCCAGGCTTTTCGGTACACTTTCACAGACCTTTACTCTTGTCGCTCTTAATGATGGTAAGACTCAACTAGACATTCTGCACACCCTTCGAAATGACCGCTCGGCGAAGCAAACCATTACTAACTTCGAAGGGGGTGGGATAAACGGCGGATCTTTCACCTATGTTATGTTGGAGAAGGCCGCTGTGATGGATAAGGCGGATAGCCTTATTAGCGCTCTTGCACTACAGCCAGACACGGTGCGAAGCGCAGAGTTAATGGTCGTCGGCCAAGGAGCGGACTCTGTCATTGTTCTCAAATTTGCTTTGCCGAAACGTGAGGCTCAGCTGGTTCGAGACGCAGCACAGAAGCCTGCAGAATCGTTTTAAATATCTATAGGCAGGGATATTTGCCTGGATATCGATATCTTCTGGCCGCCTTTGGAAACGAAGGCAGGCCATTACGATCCTGCAGCTGTGAGACCTGCTTCCGCCGAGACGACCAGCATGCCTTAGCTAGAACGGGCCGTTCTGAGCACCGTCGGTAGGCCTAAAATCGTTTCCGCATCAACTTCTCGACCCCGCGCCATCACTGGGTTTGGTGAGGTCAAAGCTGCAAAGCTTGCGGAAACGATTCGTCTGTAAGACAATGATTCGACAGGGTTTTAGTGGCGGATTGCAAATCCGTGTACGCCGGTTCGATTCCGACCTCGGCCTCCACTATTGAGAGCCCCGTAGATCCCAGGTCTACGGGGCTTTTCATCATCCAGGGATGTATGAATACTGGATCAGGTTTTACGAATCCGCTTGTCTGAGGGTTCGGTTCTGCCCGAGTGGTGAAACTGGTAGACACAAGGGACTTAAAATCCCTCGACTTAACCGTCGTGCCGGTTCGATTCCGGCCTCGGGCACCATCCAAATGAAAAGGCCACTCCTGTTCGAGTGGCCTTTTTCGTTTAGGAGGGAATCGTCCAGTAGGGCGTTTCATCCGCATCGCGCTCGATACGTGAGCGGCTGTCGAGGATGAAGGCTTCGAGCATGGCCGCGTCGAGCAACTCGGTGCGGGCGATAGGGCGGTTCAGTACCGACTGACCGCTGCGGGAAAAGACCTCGACATCGTAGGCGCGCTGATCACGCGTGGAGATCACGCAGCGCAACGGCTCGAATCCGCCTTTGAGGGTGTTGAAGGCGCTGGCGAGTTCGACATAGAGGGTCATCCGGAAAAGCTTCCTGTTCAAAGGTGGCACTGTGACAGCATTGGCTGCTACAGGGTTTCACCTTTGCAGAAAAGTGCCGTCATATCGCGATGCTAGTCGCAAAATCCCGGCCCTGCTTTCGGAGTTTCATTGCCAGCCTTGCAGCCAGCATTCTGCATCCTGCAACTCGTGCCAGTCCAGCGTCCAGGTACGACGAGTGAGAACGGCTTGCAGATCTATCTGCGAGATGGGGTCGGTCTCGACTTCCGGGGTATGGACCCGGGTGACGATGAAGTGCTTTTGCCGTTCGCGTGGCTGGACGGCCGTCCATTTGCTGAGCAGCAGCTTGTGGGGGTTGATCTGACGTTGCTTCATCCCTGCATGGCCTCCAGCAGGGGTGCGCTGCGATAGCGCTGCAGCAGGGCTTCCAGGTTGCGATCGGGCATGGCGTGGGCCCTGAGCGCCGTGATGGTGCGCTCGACGTATTCCAGGGTGGTGCCGAAATGGCCGCAGGCCTCGGTCAGGACGCGATTGAGGATGTCATCGGGCAGGCTGCCGGCGTAGCAGGGCAGATTGCGCTTCAGCACGAAGCCGAGCGCCTGCACCTTGCTGCCGTCTTCCAGGTGGCATTGCAGCCAGCGGGGGCGGTAGGACCCATCCGGCATCTCGCGCTTCCAGAGGGCCAGCAGGTGATCGTCCAGTTGGTCATCCGGCAGCTGGTAGGCGAAGCCCGAGCAGGAGCCGCCGCGATCCAGGCCCAGTACCAGGCCGGGTTGCTCGGGGGTGCCGCGATGCAGCTGGGACCAGAGATAGAGACCGCGGTGATAGCCGTGCACCCGCGCCCGGCGCACGGCGACGGCGGGGCACTCGGGGCGCCAGATCAGCGAGCCGTAGGCGAACAGCCAGACCGGGCCGGGTTGGCGTTGAGCCAGGGTGGCTTCCAGGGAGGCCACCAGCTCGGGAGGGGTGAGCGGCGTGGCGGGCGCGAGCTTGGGGGGATAGGAATCGTGGATGCTGGAAGGAATCTGTCTGTGCATATGCCGCCTGGTCCTCTACCGCTGTAGCTGCCAGGTTCAGGAACCCGGCCCTAAGATCCTAACGAAAGTCCGGGATGAACTCCTAGACCGTTCGTGCCCATCTTTATGACGCCTGGTTAGGTCACAGCGAGAAACATGCCAAGGTGGACGCAGAAAACGGCGGACGAAAAAAAGCCCGGCAGATGCCGGGCGGGAAAGGGGGCGTGAGATCGATCAGGCGCTGGTGCGGATCAGGTGATCGAAGGCGGCCAGGGAGGCCTTGGCGCCTTCGCCCAGGGCGATGACGATCTGCTTGTAGGGCACGGTGGTGACGTCGCCTGCGGCGAAAACGCCGGGCAGGGAGGTCTGGCAGCGGGCGTCCACTTCGATTTCGCCGCGCGGCGACAGCTCGACGGTACCCTTGAGCCAGTCGGTATTGGGCACCAGGCCGATCTGCACGAAGACGCCTTCCAGTTCGAGGTGGTGGAACTCGCTGGAGTTGCGATCCTTGTAGACCAGGCCGTTGACCTTCTGGCCGTCGCCCTTGACTTCGCTGGTGAGGGCGCTGGTGATGACGGTCACGTTGGGCAGGCTGAACAGCTTGCGCTGCAGCACGGCGTCGGCACGCAGCTGGCCGTCGTACTCGATCAGGGTGACCTGGGCGACGATGCCGGCGAGGTCGATGGCCGCCTCGACACCCGAGTTGCCGCCACCAATCACGGCGACGCGCTTGCCCTTGAACAGGGGGCCATCGCAGTGCGGGCAGTAGGCCACGCCGCGGTTGCGGTATTCCCGCTCACCGGGGACGTTCATCTCGCGCCAGCGAGCGCCGGTGGCCAGGATCAGCGTCTTGGCCTTGAGCGAGCCGCCATCGGTGAAGCGGACTTCGTGCAGGCCGCCGGCTTCGTGGGCCGGAATCAGCTGCTCGGCGCGCTGCAGGTTCATGATGTCGACTTCGTACTGCTTGACGTGCTCTTCCAGCGCCATGGCCAGCTTCGGCCCTTCGGTCTCCTTGATGGAGATGAAGTTCTCGATGGCCAGGGTGTCCAGTACCTGGCCGCCGAAACGCTCGGCGGCGACGCCGGTACGGATGCCCTTGCGTGCGGCATAGACGGCAGCGGCCGCGCCAGCCGGGCCACCCCCGATGACCAGGACGTCGAAGGCGTCCTTGGCATTGAGCTTGTCGGCGGAGCGAGCGGCGGCGCCGGTGTCGAGCTTGGCGACGATCTCTTCCAGACCCATGCGGCCTTGGCCGAAGGGTTCGCCGTTCAGGTAGACGCTGGGCACGGCCATGATCTGGCGGCGCTCGACCTCGTCCTGGAACAGGGCGCCGTCGACGGCGACGTGCTTGACCCGGGGATTGAGCACGGCCATGAGGTTCAGGGCCTGCACCACGTCCGGGCAGTTCTGGCAGGAGAGGGAGAAATAGGTTTCGAACTGGTAGTCGCCGTCGAGCGCCTTGACCTGCTCGATGACGTCCTGGCTGGCCTTGGACGGATGACCGCCCACCTGCAGCAGGGCCAGTACCAGGGAGGTGAATTCGTGGCCCATGGGCAGACCGGCGAAGCGCAGGTCGATGTTCTGACCGGGGGTCAGCAGGGCGAAGGAGGGGCGACGGGCATCGGTGCCGTCGGTGCTGAGGCTGACCTGATCGGACAGGCTGGCGATATCCTGCAGCAGGCTGTGCATTTCACGGGACTTCGCGCCATCGTCGAGGGACGCGACGATCTCGATGGGGCGCGTGACGCGTTCGAGGTAGGTCTTGAGCTGGGCTTTCAGATTGGCGTCCAACATGGCGACGTGGCTTCCGTAAAAAATGGGCAAAAAAAGAGCGCGCGGGCAAGGCGCCCGGGCGCTCGGGCTAGATCAGGCGGGTGTTAGATCTTGCCGACCAGGTCCAGCGAGGGGGTCAGGGTCGCTTCGCCTTCTTTCCACTTGGCGGGGCAGACTTCGCCCGGGTGGTTGGCGACGTACTGGGCGGCGCGGACCTTGCGCAGCAGTTCGCTGGCGTCACGGCCGATGCCGTTGTCGTGGATTTCGCACAGCTTGATCTGGCCTTCCGGGTTGATCAGGAAGGTGCCGCGCAGGGCCAGGCCTTCTTCTTCGATCAGCACTTCGAAGTTGCGTGCCAGGCGAGCAGTGGGATCGCCTACCAGCGGGTAGTTGACCTTCTTGATGGCTTCCGAGGTGTCGTGCCAGGCCTTGTGCGCGAAGTGGGTGTCGCAGGACACGCCGTAGATCTCCACGCCCAGCTTCTGGAACTCGGGGTACAGGTCAGCAAGGTCTTCCAGCTCGGTGGGGCACACGAAGGTGAAGTCGGCCGGGTAGAACACGATGGCGGACCACTTGCCCTTCAGATCGGCCTCGGTCACCTGGACGAATTTGCCGTTGTGGTAGGCGGTCGCGGTGAAAGGCTTCACTTCGGTGTTGATCAGGGACATTGATGACTCCTTGATGGGTTTAAGTCAGGGTTGAAATCGATAGGACGCATACTAATCGCATTTTGACGATTCACCTCATTGTTAAAGGCGATGTCGGCGATTGGGCGTCTCTATCGGATACTACAGGTATTTAATAAAATCAGCGGCTTAGCTCGGCTCAGGCCGGGCCCAGCGCCTTGGTCGTGGCCGGATGCTGACCCCATTCGCTCCAGGAGCCGTCGTAGAGCCGACCATCCGGCAGGCCGGCGACGCTCAAGGCGAGCAGCAGGACCGCGGCGGTGACGCCACTGCCGCAACTGGTGATCACCGGATGTAGGCCGTCGATGCCCAGGGCCTGGAAGCGCTGGCGCAACTCCTGGGGTGGCAGCAGGGTGCCATCTTCTGTCAGCAGGCTGTCGTAGGGCAGATTCTGGCTGCCGGGCATATGACCTGAGGCGACGCCCGGGCGCGGCTCCGCTACCTCGCCGGTGAAGCGCTTGGCGCCACGCGCGTCGAGCACCTGGGTCTGGCCCACGCTGAGCGCGGTCTGCACATCGCCCAGGCCGCAGAGCAGGCGATTGTTGAAGATGACGGGGTAGGGCGGCTGCGGGTTGGGCAGGTTTTCACCGGTCTCCAGCGGCAGGCCCTGTTCACGCCAGAGCGGCAGGCCGCCATCGAGCACCATCACCTGGTCATGGCCGAACAGGCGGAACAGCCACCAGGCCCGGGCGGCGGAGAACAGGCCCTTCTGGTCGTAGACGACCAGGGTGGTCTCCGGGGTGACGCCCAGTTCGCCAGCCAGGCGGGCGAAGCGTCCCGCGCTGGGGACCATGTGCGGCAGCGCGGTGTCCGGATCGGAGAAGTGTTCGATATCGAAGCGCAGGGCGCCGGGGATGTGCTGCTGCCGATAGGTCTCGTCGGCGATCTGGGGTTCGTTGGGCAGGTAGAGACTGGCATCGAGGATCAGCAGATCCGGACGGCCGAGTTGCTCCTGCAGCCAGGCAGCGGTGACCAGCGGGGAGGCGATCATGGGTGGCGCTCCTTGATGGGCAAAGGACGACAGCTTACCGCGCCCGGCGCGACGTGGGCTGTCAGGGATCGGCGGATACTTTATCCTCGTCAGCCTGGCAACTGGATAGATGACTTATGAGCGAACTTAACGGGCAATCCACGGGCGGCAACGACTGGCAACTCGGGCGCATCGTCGGGGAACTGCATGAGGCGCGCAGCCAATGGCGCGAGACCCATGGGCGTTTCCGCGAGTTCAGCGGCCGCGAGCTGCCCTCGCGCAGCGTCATGGCCAGCGTGATCGAATCCCTCAGCGGCGCGCTCTTTCCGCTGCGCCTGGGGCCGGATCAGCTGCGCCAGGAAAGCGAGGACTTCTATGTCGGTTTCGAACTGGAGCGGGCGCTCAATGCCCTGGTGATCCAGGCGAAGCTGGAACTGGACTATTTCGCCAAGCAGCGTGGCGAGAACGGCGTCAATCGTGCCGACGAGGCCCGTCGGCTGGTGCAGGCCTTCGCCCTGGCGCTGCCGGATCTGCGGCGGCTGCTGGATACCGACGTGATCGCCGCCTACCAGGGCGATCCCGCCGCGCGCAGCGTGGACGAGGTGCTGCTCTGCTACCCGGGCATCTACGCCATGATCCATCACCGCATCGCCCATCACTTCTATCGCAGCGGCCTGCCGTTGCTGGCGCGGATGGTCAGCGAGCGGGCGCACTCGGCGACCGGGATCGACATCCACCCGGGTGCCCAGATCGGCGAGGGCTTCTTCATCGACCATGGCACCGGTGTGGTGATCGGCGAGACCTGCATCATCGGCGACCGGGTACGCATCTACCAGGCGGTGACCCTGGGCGCCAAGCGCTTCCCGGCCGATGCCGAGGGCAACCTCAAGAAGGGCCACCCGCGCCATCCGATCGTCGAGGACGATGTGGTGATCTATGCCGGGGCGACCATCCTCGGGCGCATCACCATCGGCCAGGGCTCGACCATAGGCGGCAACGTCTGGCTGACCCATGGCGTGCCGGCCAACAGCAACGTCAGCCAGGCCAGCCTGCAGGGCTGCGCCGGTCTGGCTCAGGAGTAGTCGGCGGCGCTGTCACGGACGAACTTGGCCAGGAAGCGCCGGGTGCGTTCTTCACGCGGCCGATTGAACAACTCGGCCGCCGGACCCTGTTCGACGATGCGGCCGCCGTCCATGAACAGCACCCGGTGGGCGACGTCACGCGCGAAGGCCATCTCGTGGGTGACGATGACCAGGGTACGACCCTCCTGGGCCAGCCCGCGAATGGTCTCCAGCACCTCGCCGACCCGCTCGGGATCCAGCGCCGAGGTGGGTTCGTCGAAGAGGATGGCCTGGGGACGCATGGCCAGTGCCCGGGCGATGGCGACCCGCTGCTGCTGGCCGCCCGATAGCTGTCCGGGATAGCTATCGGCCTTGTCGGCCAAGCCGACCTTGGCCAGCCATTCACGGCCCTGGGCGATGGCCGTGTCGCGCGCCTCGCCCTGGACGATGATGGGGCCCTCGATCACGTTCTCCAGCGCGGTGCGATGGGGAAACAGATTGAAGTTCTGGAAGACGAAGCCCATGCGCTGGCGCAGCTGGCGGATGGCGTGCTGCTGGCCCTTGAGCGGTCGGCTGGCGTCGATGCGCAGGTCGCCCAGGCGGATGCTGCCGGCCTCCGGGGTCTCCAGCAGATTGAGGCAGCGCAGCAGGGTGGTCTTGCCCGAACCGCTGGGGCCGATGATCGCGACCACCTCGCCCTGGGCCACCTCGAGGTCGATGGACTGCAGCACTGTCTGCTGCCGGAAGGACTTGGACAGCCCCTGCACCTCGATCATGACTGACCTCGTTCGTTGATGTGGCGCCCGTAGTGCCGTTCGAGGCGGTTCTGCAGGGTGGACAGCAGGCTGGCCAGGACCCAGTAGAGCAGTGCCGCGGCCAGGTAGAGGCTGAAGATCTCGAAGGTGCGGGCGGTGATCAGCTGGGCCTGGCGGAACAGCTCCGGCACCTGGATGGTGGCCGCCAGCGAGGTGTCCTTGACCAGCGAGATGAAGCTGTTGCCCAGTGGCGGCAGGGCGATGCGCAGCGCCTGGGGCAGGATGGCGCGCCTCAGGGTCTGCAGCGGCGTCATGCCGATGCTGGCGGCGGCTTCCCACTGACCGCGGTCGATGGCGCCGATGGCCGAGCGGATGATCTCCGCGGTGTAGGCGGCCATGTTCAGCGAAAAGCCGATCAGGGCGGCCGGCAGCGGATCGAGCTGCAGGCCCAGTTCGGGCAGGCCGTAGTAGATGACGAACAGCTGCACCAGCAGCGGCGTACCCCGGAAGAACGAGATGTACAGCCGCGCCAGGCTACGCAGCGGCAGGCTCGGCGAGCGGCGCAGCAGGGCCAGGCCGAAGCCCAGCAGCAGGCCGAAGAACATGCCGCCGAGGCTCAGGACCACGGTCCAGATCGCGCCCTTCAGCAGGAAGGGCAGCGAATCGAGCAGGAGCTGTAGCGTGTCGCTCATTGGGTGACGTCGGCCTTGAACCACTTCTCGGAGATCTTGGCCAGGGTGCCATCGGCGCGCAGCTTGGCGATGGCCTGGTCGACCGCGGCATGGAATTGCGGATCACCCTTGCGTTCGGCGATGCCCGACTCCTGGCGGCTGAAGGGCTCACCGGCCAGGGCCAGCTTGTCCTTGGTCTTGGACAGCAGTTCCAGGGCGGCCAGGCGGTCGACGAGGATGGCGTCGATGCGGCCGACGCGCAGATCCTGGTACTTGGTGGGATCGTCTTCGTAGGTGCGCACGTCCGCCTTGGGTACGTTCTGGCGCAGCCATTGCTCGTAGTTGGTGCCCAGGCCGACGCCGACCTTCTTGCCGGCGAGGTCGGCGGCGGTCTTGATGCTGTCGACGTCGTCCTTGCGCACCAGGGCCTGGATGCCGGAGACGGTGTAGGGGGTGGAGAAATCGTATTTCTTCTTGCGCTCGTCGCTGATGGTGACCTGGTTGATCACCACGTCCAGACGCCGGGATTCCAGGGCGGCGAGCAGGCCATCCCATTTGCCGGGCTGGATCTTGGCGTCGACACCCAGTTCCTTGGCCAGGGCCTTGGCGAAGTCCACTTCGAAGCCGGTCAGCTGGCCCTGTTCGTTCTGGAAGCTGAAGGGCGGATAGGTGCCCTCCAGGCCGACGATCAGTTCGCCGCGCTGCTTGACGGTCTGCAGGAGGTCTTCGGCCTGGGCGGTGGCCTGGTGGGCCAGGCCCAGGGCGAGCAACAGGGCGGCGCTACGGAGCAGACGCTGGGGGAGGGGTTTGCGCATGGAAGAGATCCTTGTGGTTATGAGGGTGCGCCACTATGAGGGTGTCTGTTCTGACATCCCAAGTCCGAAAACTGCTGACGTTATGCCATCGTCCTGTGGCTTGGCTAGCCGATCACGCCAACCAGTCGCCATAGGCGAAGGTGCCCGGGGCGCCGCCGGTGTGCAGGAATACCAGGGGGCCGGGTGGGAGGTCCCCGCTGGCGACCATATCCAGCAGGCCCGCCATGGCCTTGCCGGTGTAGACCGGGTCCAGCACCAGGCCTTCGAGCCGGCCCAGGCGGCGGATGGCGGCCAGGGTGGCGGGATTGGGCTCGCCATAGCGCGGGCCGAAGTAGCCGTCACGCAGGAGCGGAGGATTCTCGGGTAGAGCGACGCCCAGCAACTCGGCCAACTGCTGCCGCAGCAGGGCGACCCTGGGCAGCTGCTCGGCCTGGGTGCGGGAAACGGTGACGCCGACTACCGGCAGCTCTGGCCGCAGATGATGAAGGGCCAGGTCCAGCCCGGCCTGGGTGCCGGCACTGCCGGAGGCGAGGATGACGGCTGCGGGTTGCAACTGTAGTTCGTGCAGCTGAGCGTCAAGTTCCAAGGCCGCACGGACGTAGCCGAGGGCGCCCAGGGCGCTGGAGCCGCCAATGGGGATCACCCAGGGCTTGCGCCCTTGCTGGCGTAGGCGCTCGGCTTCGGCTTCCAGCTGCCGCAACGGATCATCGAGCGCCGCGACGGCTCTGATCTCGGCGCCGAAGAGTTCGAGCAGGAGGCGGTTGCCGCCGTGCAGGTAGCCGGGGTCCGCGGTGGCGATGGGGTTTTCCAGCAGGGCGACGCAGGCCAGGCCCTGTTGCGCGGCGACGGCGGCGGTCTGGCGCACATGGTTGGACTGGATGGCGCCGGCGGTCACCAGGGTGTCGGCGCCGGCGGCCAGCGCCGCGGCGACCAGGTATTCCAGCTTGCGCACCTTGTTGCCGCCCAGGGCCAGGCTGGTGGTGTCGTCGCGCTTGCAGTAGACCGGCCGGCCCAGCTCCGCCGACAGCCGCGGCAGGACCTCCAGCGGGGTCACCGAGGGTTGCAGCGTCAGGCGCGGAAAGCGGGCGAGGGCGGCGGCGAGCATGGCGGAACCCAAGGCAATTGAAGGGGGCATCACTCTAGGGCCAAGCCGCGCCTGGCGGCAATCCTGCCCTCAGGCGAGGTCCGGACGCCGCGCCCAGGCCTGGGGCACCAGCGAACGCAGCAGCACGCCATAGAGCGGAACGAAGAGCAGCAGGCTGACCGTCAGCTTGACGCCGTAGTCGACCAGGGCGATCTCCGGCCAGTGACTGGCCATGAAGGGGTTGTCGCTGCGCCAGAAGGCGATGGAAAAGAAGGCCAGGGTGTCCAGGGCGTTGCCGAACAGGGTCGAGACCGTGGGCGCCAGCCACCAGTGGCGCGAGCGCCGCAGGCGGTCGAACACCTGGATGTCGAGCAGCTGCCCGAGCACATAGGCGCAGAAGCTGGCGAGGGAGATGCGCAGCACGAAGACGTTGACCGCGGCCAGCGCCGCCCAGCCCTGGAAACTGCCGTCCTGGAACAGCACCGAGACCCCATAGGAAACCGCCAGGGCCGGAATCATCACCCGGGCGATCACCTGGCGGGCGGGCGCCTTGCCCATCAGCCGCACGGTGAGGTCGGTGGCGAGAAAGATGAAGGGGAAGCTGAAGGCGCCCCAGGTGGTGTGCCAGCCGAACAGTTGCAGCGGTAACTGCACCAGGTAGTTGCTGGCGATGATGATGAGGACGTGGAAAGCGACCAGCGCGGCGACCGCCGTGCGGCGCGCGGAATCGAGACGTGCGAGCATGAGTGGGCCTTTTTGAAGGTACCTGGGGTGAGGGAACCCAGGCCCCGGGATCCGGGGCGGCGCCATCCTAGCCCAAAGCCGAGGCCTATCACCAGTGATTGGCTGCAGGCGGCGCCCGGCGGGTGGGAGCGGCTCTTCCTGAGCGCTCCCTGGGAAGGTGAACCGCCTCAAGCGGCCGGCTTGAGTACCACCTTGGTCCAGCCATCATCCCGCGCATCGAAATGGCGATAGGCGTCCGGCGCCTCGGCCAGGCTCAGGCGATGGGAGATGATCTGCGAGGGTCGCGCCTTGCCCGCATGGATCAGCCGCGCCAGCTCGCGGTTGTAGTTCTTGACGTTGGCCTGGCCGGTGCGGATCTGCTGGCCCTTGAACCAGAAGTTGCCGAAGTCGAAGGCCATCTTGCCTTGCTTGGCCAGGTCGTTCCGGCCACCCGGGTCCTGGGGCACGAACACCCCGACCACCCCGATACCACCGGTGGCGCGGGTCGAGGCCACCAGGTTGTTCATGGTGAGGTGATTGGCTTCGTGCCCGTGGTGATCGCAGCACTGGTAGCCGACGCACTCGCAGCCGCGATCGGTCCCGCGCCCCCCTGGGTGAGGTTGAGCAGTTGCTCCACGGCATCGCCTTCCTTGGCGTGGATGGCCTTGGCGCCGAGCTTTTCCGCCAGTCCCAGGCGATCCGGCTGGTCGTCGACCACATAGACCTCGGAGGCGCCAAGGATCATGGCGGAGTGGGCAGCCATGAGGCCGACCGGACCCGCGCCATAGATGGCGATGGATTCGCCCGGGCGCAGACCGGCCAGCTCGGTGGCATGCCAGCCGGTGGGAAAGATGTCGGACAGCATCACGTAGTCGTCTTCGCGTTCCGCGGCATCTTCGGGCAGTACCAGGCAGTTGAAGTCGGCGTAGGGCACCCGCAGCAACTCCGCCTGGCCACCCTGGTAGGGGCCCATGTCGGCGAAGCCGTAGGCCGCACCGGCGACGCCCGGGTTGGCGGTGAGACAGAAACCGGTCAGCCCGCGCTCGCAGTTCTCGCAGAATCCGCAGCCGATGTTGAAGGGCAGGCAGACCCGGTCGCCAACCTTGATGCGATCGACGCCGAGACCGACCTCGACCACCTCGCCGAGATTCTCATGGCCGAAGACCCGGCCACTTTCGAAGCTGGTGCGGCCTTCGTACATGTGCAGGTCGGAACCGCAGATGTTGGTGGTGGTGATCCTGACGAGGACGTCGGTGGGTTTTTCGATGCGGGCATCGGCTACGTTCTTGACCGCGACGTCGCGTGGGCCCTGGTAAACCACAGCTTTCATGATGTGCACTCCGGAGTGTCGCGTCGGTCCTCTACGGGCACCCGCTTGGGTAGATGGGCGTCTTCCCTAGCAGCGAGCAGCCTGGGCTGTCGCCTCAAGGGGAGGGCATCGGCAGGCGGACGATAGTTCAAATCGTCAGACGAGTTGGGCTGCGCTTGGGAGTCCTGCTAACGTTGCGGTTTCAACCGCGAAAGAGGCTTGCCATGCACTATCGATCCTTGGGCCGTACCGAGCTGAAGGTGAGCGCCATTTCCCTGGGTACCATGACCTGGGGCGAGCAGAACACCGAGGCAGAAGCCTTCGAGCAGATCCGGGTCGCCAAGGCGGCCGGCGTCAACCTGCTGGATACCGCCGAGATGTACCCGGTGCCGCCGCGCGCCGAGACCTATACCCGCACCGAGACCATCATCGGCAACTATTTCCGCCAGCACGGCGATCGCGCCGACTGGGTACTGGCCAGCAAGGCGGCCGGCCCTGGCCGCGACATGGACTACATCCGCGACGGTGGCCTGGCCTTTACCAAGGCCAATCTCACCGCCGCGCTGGAGGCCAGTCTCAAGCGACTCAACACCGACTACCTGGATCTCTACCAGCTGCACTGGCCGGATCGGCGGACCAATTACTTCGGTCAGCTGGGCTATGTGCACAACGATGCCGACTTCACGCCCATCGAGGAGACCCTGGAGGCCCTCGACGATCTGGTGAAGGCAGGCAAGGTCCGCCATGTCGGCCTGTCCAACGAAACGCCCTGGGGCGTGCAGCGCTTCCTGCACCTGAGCGAGACCCGTGGCTGGCCGCGGGTGGTGTCGATCCAGAATCCCTATAATCTGCTCAACCGCAGCTTCGAAGTGGGCCTGGCCGAGCAGGCCATCCGCGAGCAGGTGGGGCTGCTGGCCTATTCGCCGCTGGCCTTCGGTGTGCTCGCGGGCAAGTACCTGAACGGCGCCCGTCCGGAAGGGGCGCGACTGACCCTGTTCGAACGCTTCCAGCGCTACAGCAATCCGCAGACGCAACGGGCTGCCCAGGCCTACGTCGAACTGGCCCGGGAGCGCGGTCTGGATCCGGCGCAGATGGCCCTGGCCTTCGTCACCAGTCGGCCCTTCGTCACCAGCAACATCATCGGCGCCACCTCGCTCGCCCAGCTGGAAAGCAATCTGGCGAGCAGCGAGCTGGTGCTGGACCAGGAAACCCTGGCCGCCATCGAAGCCATCCACGTCGGCCAGCCCAACCCGGCACCCTGATCGTCTGGTATCCGGCGCCCGGTACAGCCGCTGTACCGGGCGTTTCCTTGCGCCTGGCGAAAGGCGGCCGTGACCGACAGGGCAGGGACGCAAGGGCTGCTGTCCGCGACGCCTATTAAAACCGCCGCCCCAAGGGCCTAGAGTCGGTCGGACCTTTCACGCCTGCAGGTGTCCGTCATGACGTCGTACGAAATCGTGCTCCTGGGTGACCAGGACCCTTCCATCGTGGCCCACCAGGCAATACCCCAGGCCCTGGCGCTGACCGCCACGGCGCTGGGTGTCACGCTGCGGACACGCTGGCTGCCGACGGTCGAGGCCAATGGCGCCCTTGCCGACTGCGACGGCCTCTGGTGCGTCCCCGGGAGTCCCTATCGCCATCGCGAAGGGGTGCTGGCGACTCTACGCACGGCGCGCGAACAGCGGATTCCCTTTCTCGGGACCTGTGGCGGGCTGCAGTACGCGTTGCTGGAGTACGTCCAGTCCGTGCTGGGCTGGACGGACGCCGCCCACGGTGAAGACGATCCGTCGGCCAGCCGCGCGGTGCTCACGCCCCTGAGCTGCGCCCGCATCGAGGTGCAGAATCAACTCCGACTGCTGCCAGGGTCGCGCCTGGCGGAGGCGGCCGGCGCCAAACGGGTCGAGGCCACCTATCGCTGTCGCTTCGGGGTGAATCCCGCCTATCTGCCGGCTTTGCTCGACGCCGGCTGGCGCGTACTCGCCTGGGATGAAGAAGGACTACCCGCTGCCTTCGAACTGACAACCCATCCCTGTTATTTCGGCACCCTCTATCAGCCGGAGCGCGAGGCGCTGGCCGGCCGGGTTCCCGCGGTGGTGCGCGCCTGGCTGGAGGCGATGATCGCCGCTCGGAGCGTGCTGCCATGAAGCGGCCGGAATTGCCCGAGGACTGTGTGGTGATCGCCTTCGTCTCGCAACGCGCCGACGACGATCCCGACTATGAGGCCATGGCGGCGCGCATGGTGGAGCTGGCGCAGGCGCAGCCAGGCTTTCTGGGCATGGAATCGGTGCGGGACACCGATGGCCTCGGCATTACCCTGTCCTACTGGACCGATGAGGCCGCCGTCGCGGCCTGGGGCGCCCATCCGGAACATCGGCAGGCGCAGCGGCTGGGTCAGGCGCATTGGTATCGCTGGCATGACACCCGGGTCATGCGCCTGCTGTCGACCCGCTCCGGCCCTGGCGTCACTCCAGGCGGATCGCGCCCAGGGCCGGGGTGACACGGATCCAGCCGATGCGGCTGTCTTCGCCGATCAGCATGACCTTCTTCCAGGGGCGAAAGGGGGCGCTGTCCAGAACCAGGATGCGATCGCCCGGTTTGAGCATGGCGATCAGCTGGCGGTTGGCGACCACGCTGCGCTCCGGCATGGCGGGATACTGCATCAGCGGAATCTGGCCGCCGCGAATCTGCCAGGTCTCGCCGCTGGCGGCGTTGATGAAGGTCGGCAGCCGCGTCAGCAGGATGGCCAGCGCGAAGAACCCGATCAGCAGCAGGACGAGCCGCTGCGTCACGGTCCGGACGGCAACGATATCGGGTGACAGCTTGCCAAGCGAGGACATGGAGATGGCTCTGGGCGGCGGACGGTAGAGGCTCGATGCTACCGTCATGCGGCCAGTTGACATCATTCACATCCAGGAAAGGTCAACGGCTGCTCATTCGCCAGCGCCAGACTGTGAACGGCCGCAAAGCGGCCGACTAGAGAGGCGGGTTCAGGGAGCCAGCTGGCGGGTGACTTCCACGGCCTTGTCGAAGGACGGATAGCCACTCTTGGCCACCGCGAGCTCTCCGTAGGCGCTCTTGTAGGTCTGCGCCTGGATCGGGTCGGCCTCGGGCACCAGGAAGGGATCGGTATACATCCGATAGAGCAGGGCATAGGCCAGCGGATAGCGATGATCGGCGGAGGCGTTCAGCAATTCCAGGACGTCATCGGTCTGCGGGCCCTGCTTGATAGCGATCACCGCGCGATAGAACTCCACTTCGCCATCGGCACTGGTTCCACCATTGCGCAGCAGCAGGGCATCCGCGAGCTTGAGCTGTTCTTCGCTGCCACCCAGGACCAGCAGCTTGGCCTGCAAGAGGTCGTTCTGGCGCAGCAGGGTGGTCTGTTCCGCGCTGAGCGGCCGCGTGTCCGCCGCCTCGTGATGACCGCCCAGGGAGCAGCCGGCGAGGGAAACACACAGCAACGGGAGCATCCATTTCTTCATGTCGAGATCTATCCGCGGAGTCGTGACGCTGGTTCCAAACTTTGGACGATAGCAGTTCTTTGCGGCTTTGCGCAGAACCGGAAGGCAATCCTGGAGTCGTATCCGCACGTCCACAGAGCGCCCATGCCTGGCTATTTCCAGCGTCGCGCGCTTCGGGCATTGTATGCGACAAGCGGCTGGATAGACCGCCGTTCGTTTTGCCTTCACGTACAGATCAAAGGACTCCCATGATCACCAAATGTCTGTTTCCGGCAGCCGGCTATGGCACTCGTTTTCTCCCTGCGACCAAAGCCATGCCCAAGGAAATGCTGCCCATTGTGAACAAGCCGCTGGTGCAGTACGCCGTGGAGGAAGCTCTGGAGGCTGGCCTGCATCAGATCGGGATCGTTACCGGTCGTGGCAAGCGCTCGCTGGAAGACCACTTCGACATCAGCTATGAGCTGGAAAGCCAGATCAAGAACACCGACAAGGAAAAGTACCTGGTCGGCATTCGCAAGCTGATCGACAACTGCACCTTCTCCTACACCCGTCAGGTGGAGATGAAGGGCCTGGGCCACGCCATCCTGACCGGCCGCCCGCTGATCGGTGACGAGCCCTTCGCCGTGGTCCTGGCGGACGACCTCTGCCTGAACCTGGAAGGCGACAGCGTCCTCAAGCAGATGGTCAAGCTGTACAACCAGTTCCGCTGCTCCATCGTGGCCATCCAGGAAGTCCCGGCCAACGAGACCAACAAGTATGGCGTGATCGCTGGCGAGATGATCCGCGACGACATCTACCGCGTGAACAACATGGTCGAGAAGCCGAAGCCGGAAGACGCTCCTTCCAACCTGGCGATCATCGGCCGCTACATCCTGACCCCGGACATCTTCGACCTGATCGAGCAGACCGAGCCGGGCAAGGGTGGCGAGATCCAGATCACCGACGCCCTGATGAAGCAGGCGCAGGACGGTTGCGTTCTGGCCTACAAATTCAAGGGTCAGCGTTTCGACTGCGGCAGCGCGGAAGGCTTCGTCGAAGCCACCAACTTCTGCTTCGAGAACCTGTACAAGGCCCTCTAAGCCTGACGTGCAGTCGACAAGGCCACCTGCGGGTGGCCTTGTCGTTTCTGACGATTGGCCCCGGCGACCGTAGCCGGCGGCGGCTTGCGTTATGCTGACGCCAGCAGAAGCCAAGAGAGAGCTCCATGACGACCTATGATTTCGACCTCTTCGTGATCGGCGCTGGTTCGGGCGGGGTACGGGCCGCGCGCTTCGCGGCCGACTTCGGTGCCCGGGTGGCGGTGGCGGAAAGCCGTTACCTCGGCGGGACCTGTGTGAACGTGGGCTGCATGCCCAAGAAATACTTCATCTACGGCGCCTCCTTTCGCGATGAATTCCGCCAGGCCCGTGGCTATGGCTGGGATGCCGAGGTTCCGGCCTTCGACTGGAACACCCTGGTCGCCAGCAAAGACCACGAGATCCGCCGGCTGAACGGCATCTATCGGGCCTTGCTGGTCAACAGCGGGGTGACCTTGCTGGAAGCCCATGCCCGCATCCTCGATCCCCACACCGTCGAGGTGGAAGGCCAGCGCTATCGCTGCGAGCGCATCCTCATCGCCACCGGGGGCTGGCCGGACGTGCCGGACTTCCCCGGCCGCGAGCATGCCATCACCTCCAACGAGGCCTTCTACCTGCCGGAGCTGCCCAAGCGGGTGGTGGTGGTGGGGGGCGGCTACATTGCCGTGGAATTCGCCTCGATCTTCCAGGGGCTCGGCGCCAAGACGACCCTGCTGTATCGCCGGGAGCTGTTCCTGCGCGGCTTCGACCGGGGCGTGCGCGAGCACCTGCGCGACGAGATGCAGAAGCGCGGCCATGACCTGCAATTCAATGCCGATGTGGCGCGGATCGACAAGGCCGCCGATGGCAGCCTGCAGGTGACACTCAAGGACGGTCGGATGCTGGACGCCGATTGCGTCTTCTATGCCACCGGCCGCCGGCCGATGCTGGACGACCTGGGCCTGGAAAACACCGGTGTCGCCCTGGACGACCGGGGCTTCATCAAGGTCGGCGAGACCTTCCAGACCGCGGAGCCTTCGATCTACGCCATCGGCGACGTCATCGGCCGGGTGCAGCTGACCCCGGTGGCCCTGGCCGAGGGCATGACCCTGGCGCGCCATCTGTTCAATCCCGACAGCTATCGCCCGCTGAACTACGACCTGATCGCCAGCGCGGTCTTCAGCCTGCCCAATCTGGCGAGCATCGGCCTGAGCGAAGAAGAGGCGCGTGAGCGTGGCCATCGGCTGAAGATCTTCCAGAGCAGCTTCCGGCCGACCAAGCTCAGCCTGACCGATGTCCAGGAGCGCACCCTGATGAAGCTGGTGGTGGATGCCGACAGCGACCAGGTGCTGGGCTGCCACATGGTGGGCCCCGATGCCGGCGAGCAGGTCCAGTGCCTGGCCATCGCCCTCAAGGCGGGCGCGACCAAGGCCTGCTTCGACGATACCCTGGGCATCCATCCCACTGCCGCGGAAGAGTGGGTCACCATGCGCAAGCCGGTTCGCGAGGACGAGGCGCGCTAGCCGGACGCCTCGCCACCGCAGGGATCACTTCGCCACCGGGGCCGCCGCCACGGGCGTGGCCTCTACCGTCTCGCGCCTGGCATAGCGCTGCGCCAGCACCGCGCAGACCATCAGCTGGATCTGATGGAACAGCATGATCGGCAGCAGCACCGGACCCATGGTGCTGCCGGCGAACAGCACCTTGGCCATGGGCACCCCCGTGGCCAGGCTCTTCTTGGAGCCGCAGAAGACCACGGTGATCTCGTCTTCCTTGCTCATGCCCAGCAGCCGGGCGCTGTAGCGCGTGGCGAGCAGGACCAGGGTCAGCAGGGTGGCGCAGATGAATACCAGGCCCACCAGCGACAGGATCGGCGTCTCGCGCCACAGGCCTTCGATGACCGCGGCGCTGAAGGCGGTGTAGACCACCAGCAGGATGGACCCCTGGTCGACGAACTTGAGCTTGCCCTTGTGGCGATCCACCCAGTGGCCGATCACCGGACGCAGCAGCTGGCCGGCGACGAAGGGCAGCAGCAGCTGGACGCAGATCTTGATGATGGCATCCAGGGTGCTCTGGCCGTCCGAGCCGCCGTGGGCGTCCAGCAGCAGCCGGACCAGCAGTGGGGTGAGGAAGATCCCGAGCAGGCTTGACAGGGACGCACTGCAGACCGCGGCCGAGACATTGCCGCGAGCCATGGAGACGAAGGCGATGGACGACTGCACCGTGGCCGGCAGGGCGCACATGAACAGCACGCCGAGATAGAGCTCCGGCGTCACCAGCGGAGCCAGCAGCGGTTGCAGCGCCCAGCCCAACAGCGGAAAGCTAACGAAGGTGAAGGCGAACACCAGGAGGTGCAGGCGCCAATGGGTGATGCCGGCCACCAGGGCCTGGCGCGACAGCTTGGCGCCGTGCAGGAAGAACAGCAGGCCGATGGCGATGTTGGTCACCACGTTGGCGATCTGGGCGGCGAGGCCCTGGCAGGGCAGCACGCTGGCCAGGATCACCGTGGCGACCAGCAGCAGCGTGAAATTGTCGGGCATCAGGCGGGGACGAGCCATGGTCTCTCTCGGGTTGTCTGCGGATAGCCCCAAGGCTATCGTCTCCTGACCTAGCCGACTAACGCGAAAAGCCCCAATGATGTCGTCAAACGGACAGTCTGCGGTCGAACGCCCCGTTCCCGAACTTGCGCACCTGCCGCGGCGCCTCTATGCCCGGGTGGAGTCCCTGGCCCAACCGGCCTGGACACCCTGGCACCGGCATCCCTGGGGCCAGCTGTCCTATGCCATCAAGGGGGTGCTCACGGTGACCACCGCCGAGGGCAGCTATGTGGCACCGCCGCAGCGGGCGGTGTGGATCGCTGCCGATGTCGAGCATCAGGTGCGCTCCTCGCCCAGGGCGGAGATGCGCAGCCTCTATGTCGGGGCCGAGGCGGCGCCCTATGTGGGCGAGCGGTGTCGGGTGGTGGCGGTGAGTCCGCTGATTCGCGAACTGATCAAGACCTTCAGCGGCTTCGCCCGGGAATATGACGAGGCGGGGCCCGAGGGAAGGCTGGTGTCGGTGATGCTGGATCAGCTGCAGGCGGCACCCGAGGTCGGACTGTCGCTGCCGGCGCCCCAGGATGGCCGGCTGCGCTTGCTGTGCGAGGCTCTGGCGGCCAATCCGTCGGACGATCGCACCCTGGCGCAGTGGTCCGGGGTGTTGGGCGCCTCGGAAAAGACCCTGAGCCGGGCGTTCCTGCGCGATACCGAGTTGACCTTCAGAACCTGGCGCCAGCGGTTGCGCCTGATCAGCGCCCTGGAACGCCTGGAACAGGGCGCTGCGGTGACGGAGGTGGCGCTGGATTGCGGCTACAACTCCCCATCGGCCTTCATCGCCGCCTTTCGCCGGCAATTCGGCGCGACGCCCGGGACCTTCGCCCTGGGCGTTTAGTCAGGCAGTGGCGCCGAGCAGGCTCAGGTAGTCGCCGAAACCGCCGCGGGCCCGGCAGTCCAGGCGCGAGCTGGTGCGCACCCGCACGCTGTTGCTCCAGGCGATACGCGCACCCTGGGTCTGGAGCGCGGTAACCAGGGTCACGTCCTCGTCCACCGTCATGGACGGAAAGCCGCCGGCCTGGAGATAGGCTGCCGTGGAGATGCCGAAGTTGGCGCCGTGAATGTGCTGATGGCCTTCGCGGTCGTGATAGGCCGCCTCGTAGCGAGCCCTGAGGCCGGGGGAATGCGGGGTCCAGTCGTCCACCTCCACCACGCCACAGACGGCATCGGCGCCATAGGCGAGCTGGGCGGCGAACCAGTCCGGCGCCACCTCTGAGTCGGCATCGGTGCAGGCCAGCCAGCGGGCGCCGAGCTGGATCAGGTGGGCGGCGCCGGTCGCCCGGGTCAGGCCGACGTTGCAGGCCCAGACTTCCAGGGCAGTGACCGGCAGCCGGCGAACGATGTCGGCGGTGCCGTCGGTGCAGCTGTCCAGCACGATGACGACCTCGACGGGTTCACCCAGCAAGGCCGGATGCCGCGCGGCGCGCAGGACCGATTGCAGGCAGCGTTCGACGTGTTGCTCTTCGTTATGGGCGGGTATCACGGCACCTATCATAGAAGCTGCTCCCGGCGGGCGACGGAGGTGGGGTCGGAAGACCAGAGGGTGAGGAGGAAATCGGATTCTTCAAGGTGGCTCAGGCGATGCAGGCCGGGCAGGGCGGCCATGCGCTCATGAACCTGGTCGCCGGTCAGGGCACAGCCTTCGATGGGATGGCGCCAGTGACAGCCGAGCAGTACCCCTCCGGGCAGCAGCGCGCTGTGGGCGCGATCCAAGAGGGCAGCCAGGCCGGGCTCGCCGAGGTAGTAGCCGATCTCGCTGATGACGATAAGATCGAAGGCGCCGGCCGGCCAGGCGTCCGGCAGCAGCAGGTGATGCACCTCGACATGAGCCTGATCGGCAAGGCGCTCGCGAGCGGTGGCGACCGCGGAGGCATTGCCGTCGCTGACCAGCAGCCGCTCGCAGCGCTCGGCCAGCCGCCGGGACAACTCACCGGTGGAGCAGCCAGGCTCGTAGCCGTGGCTGTAACGACGGTGCGGCAACATGGCCAGGGTCAGATCGCGCTTGCGCGCTTCGTACCAGCGATGGCGGTAGTCCCAGGGATCGTCGCTGCTGGCGTACAGCGATTCGAAATAGCTCATGGAGACGGTCACGTCAGATAGACCTCCCAGGCACGGGTGAGACGGGCCACTACCGCAGGCGGCAGGATGGGTCCCTGTCCCGTGCTCGTGTCCTCGGTCAGCTGGCTGCCGAAGGCGTTCACCGCGCGCTTCTTCAGCGCCAGGACGTCTTCTTCCAGATCCAGGCGCCGCGCCCGTTTCCAGGGCACGCGTGGATCGCCCGGGGCGGCCCAGTGCCAGGTCCAGACCGGCACCTCGATGCAGCGGGCCCCGCGCAGGCGGCAGGCTTCCACGGCGGCGCGGCCGGTCGCCTCATGATCGGGATGGCCATCCAGCCGCCAGGTGGCGAAGACCACGTCTTCCGGCGTAAGGATTTCCACCAGCTGCTGCTGCAGGGCGGCTTCCTGCTCGCTCACCTGGCCATCCGGTATCGCCAGGCGGGTCACGGTGGCGCGCTCCAGATGCAGGCGGCGCAGGGCTTCGCGGGTCTCCAGTGGACGGGTGTTGCGCAGGCGGGTGGCCGGCCAGAGGGTGGATTGCGGATGGCTGCCATCGCCGTCGGTGACCGCCACCAGTGCCAGACGACGCCCCAGCTCACCCAACTGGCAGAGCAGGCCGCCGCAGCCGAGGATCTCGTCGTCCGGGTGCGGGGCGACGACTACGGCGCGATGGCCGGGCGGGACCAGTTGCGAGGCCTCGATTGCCGGCATCTCGGCGAAGCCGGACCACTGCAGCCACGCCTCGGGCGCGGTGCCGGCTCCTTGAATCTGACGATCGCCTACAGTTGCCAAGGGGCACCCTCCAGCAGATTGAGGTCACCCAGCACCGCCAGGTCGCGTTCGGCGTGGCTCTGGCGCAGATAGACGGGGAGGTCCGCCATGTGGCGGGCGCAATAGGCGTCGCGGCACAGCGGCGCGGCGCCAAAGGCGCGGCCGGTATGGCGGATGACGATTTCGGCGCACTGCTCGACCAGGGCCCGCAGCTGGCAGACGGGATAACGGGCGTCCGCTTCGGGGTTGAGGTCCAGCCACTCGGCGGCCTGGCGCAGTGCAGTGGCGGCGCCGAGCAGGGCGGCGTCCACATGGCCCAGGTGAGCGAGGGCATGGGGTTCGCGATGACGCTTGCAGTGAGCGCGCAGGGTGTCGGCCAGGGCGGTGGCGGAACCATACCAGCAGGCGGCGATACCGCCGCCGCCATGCCAGAAGCCGGGACGCTGCAGGTAGCGACCGGGCGCCCCGACCAGCACGCCGGCGGCCCCGTCGAACAGCACGTCGACGCTACCCGTGTGCTGCATGCCGATGGCCCGCCAGCCGTCCTGGGTGACTTCGACGCCGGGTTGCTTCATTTCCACCGCCACCAGCATCGGATGATCGTCCATCCAGGCGGTGACCAGGGCGTGACTGACCAGGGAGGCGCCGGAGCACCAGGACTTCCGGCCGTGCAGGGTGACCACGCCGTCGGCGCTGTAGCGCACCAGCAGGCGGGCATCGGGCGGCTCGGCGGCCCAGACGCCCCAGAGGCTTTCGGGCGGCGCGTAGCCCTCCAGTTCGCTCAGGATGGCCAGGGCATCGGTGTGGCCTTCGTACAGCTTGACCAGGCCCAGGTCATGATGGGCGACCTGGGCCAGGGCGCGCCAACGGTCCAGGGTCTGACCCTGGCCGGGCAACGGCAGGCGGTCGAGACCGCGCTGGTTGAGAATCTGGAGTCGGTGTTGCAGCAGTGCGGGAGTGACCTCGTCATAGGCCCACTCGTCCAGGGTGTCCTGGAGGCTATCCAGATCGATCGACATCGGCTCCATCCCGTGGCTGGCGACGGCGCTGTCCACGACAGCGCTCGTTAGTGCAGACCACGGGCAGCGATAAGGGGTTTCGCTTAGGCGGTACGCTTGCCGACGGCAGGCGCATCGCTACGCTACGCCGAGCCGCTTGCGCCGCGCTGCGGTAAGGCTCTGGCGTATCTCGGCATACCCGGCCCAGGGGTCGTCCTTGAGCCCTTCGAGGCGTTCCAGTAGGGAGTCGAAGCGCCATTGGTCGCTGGCCTCCAGGGTCGCCAGCTCATCCCGGGCGATGGGTACCGAAACGCCGAGGTGGGGACGGGCGCGCAGGGAAAAGGCGCTGACTGTGGTGGCGCCATGGCGATTGCGCAGGTAGTCGACGAAGATCTTCCCCTGGCGATTCTGGGCGCCCATCTTGGCGGCGAAGAGCTTGGGCAGGGTGTTGGCCAGGTGCTGGGCCGCCGCCTGGGCGAAGGCCTTGACGGTGTCCCAGTCCTGGCGCCGATCCAGCGGCACCACCAGGTGCAGGCCGCGACCGCCGCTGGTCTTGACGAAGGCCTGCAGCTCCAGCTCGTCGAGCAGGGTCAGCACCAGCCCCGTCGCCTCCAGCATGCGCGACCAGGGCAGGGCGGGATCAGGGTCGAGATCGAGAATGAAGCGGTCGGGCCGGTCGATGCGGTCGGCGGTGGCGTTCCAGGTATGGAGTTCCACCGTGCCCATCTGGGCCGCGCCGATGAGGGCCTCGCGACTGTCGATGACCATCAGCGGCGCATGCCCCGGATCCAGTGTCGGATCGAGTTCGCGGATATGGGGGATCGCCAGGGTCTGCTTGTGCTTCTGGAAGATCTGCTCGCCGGCGATACCCTCGGGCGTCCGGACCAGGGCCACGGGTCGGTCGGCCAGATGCGGCAGGATCCAGTCGGCGACGGCGGCGTAATAGCCCGCGATGTCGAGCTTGCGTGCGCCGCTGGCCTCGTCGATGACCCGTTCGGGATGGCTGATGCGCACCCCGGCGACGGTGGCGTCCTGCTGCTTGCCCGCAGACGGGCGGCGTGCTGCGGACGGGCGCGGCGCCTCGGCCTCGCGGGCTGGTGTCGCCTCTTCCAGGCCGATGCCCTCGGCCGGCTTGTCGTCGCGCAGGCCGTGGAAGACACCCTGGCGGACGATGCGGTCCTGGGTCAGCTCGGCATAGGCGATCTCGCACAGCTGCTCGGGCCGCAGCCACGTCACTTCGCGATAGGCGGCGCCCTTGGGCGGATCCACCACCGGCGGCTGATCGACGATCAGCGGCTGGAAGCGGGCGTGCAGCTGCTTGAGCACGGCCGCGGTGAAGCCGGTACCGACCTTGCCGGCATAGTGCAGCTGGCCCTGGTCATCGTGCAGTGCCACCAGCAGCGCACCCAGGTGCTGGCGGCCGCCCTTGGGCGGGGTATAGCCGACGATGATGAATTCCTGACGGTGGGCGCACTTGAGCTTGATCCAGTCCTTGTTACGCCGCGAACGGTAGGGGCTACCCAGGCGCTTGCCGATGACCCCTTCGAGCCCGAGTTCGCAGGCACTGGCCAGGATGCGCTCGGCCGGCACCTCGAAGGCGGCGGAGAAGCGCAGCAGCTCGCTGTCGTTGCTCTCTTCCAGCAGCTTGCCGAGCAACTCGCGGCGTTGCTCGACCGGCACCTCGCGCAGGTCCGCGCCATTGAGATAGGGCAGGTCGAACAGGTAATAGGTGATGCGGGTCGCCTTGCCAGTCTCGAAGGCATTCTGCAGCGCCTGGAAGCTGGAGACGCCCTGGGCGTCGTTGACCACGATCTCGCCGTCCAGCCAGGCGTTTTCCAGGCCCAGCGCGGCCAGGGCCCTGGCCTGCTCTGGCAGGCGCTCGGTCCAGTCGTTGCCGCTGCGGGTGAAGAGGCGCACCTCGCCGCCCTCGATATGGGCGAGCAGCCGATAGCCGTCGTATTTCACCTCGTACAGCCAGTCGCCGGCCGGGGGACTGTCGACCAGGGTGGCCAGCTGGGCTTCCAGGATCTCGGGCAGCTTGGCCTTGCGCGCCTTGGCCGTGGGCTGGCGGGTCGGCGTTTTGGTCGCCTTGGCTTTGGCGGAGGTTTTGCCCTGGGCCTTGGACTGCGCCAGCCGAGGCAGGGTCTTGTCGCTCAGCACGCTGTCGGGTTCGGCAGCGGTCACCTCGTAGTCGGCGGTGTCGCGGGCCTGCTCGTCGCGCTCCTTGATCAAGAGCCACTGCGGCTTGTCGCTGTGGCCCTGCAGCCGGGTGCGCACCAGCGTCCAGTGACCGCGCAGCTTTTCACCCCTGAGTTCGAACTTGAGCTTGCCCGCGGCATAGCCTTCGGCGGCATCGCCATCCGCCTCCCACTCGCCACGATCCCAGACGATGACATCGCCGGCGCCGTACTGGCCTTCGGGAATGCTGCCTTCGAAGCTGCCGTAGGCGAGGGGGTGATCCTCCACCTGCACCGCCAGGCGCTTTTCGCCGGGATCGAGGCTGGGACCCTTGGGCACCGCCCAGCTCTTGAGGGTGCCATCCAGCTCCAGGCGGAAGTCATAGTGCAGGCGGCGCGCGTCGTGCTTCTGGATGACGAAGCTCAGGGCCCCCTTGGCCTCGCGCCGGCGGGAGCTGCCCTCGTCACGCGGCTCGGCGGTGATGTCGAAGTTGCGCTTGCGGTTGTATTCGCTGGTCGAGCTGGCCATGGCGGCGCTCCTCACTTGGCCTTGCGGGTGCGGCTGGCGGCAGGGCTACGCCGGGTGGTCGAACGGCCGGAGCTCTTGGACTTGGGCGCCTCCTTGGCCTTGTCCTTCTTGCCACCCAGGCTGCGGCGCAGCAATTCGGTGAGGTCGATGACGTCGGCGCCGCTGTCCTCGGCTTCGGGCTCCTCGGCGACGGCTTCGAGCTTGCCGTCCTTGAGCTTGCGCTCTACCAGCGCCATGACGTTGTCCTTGAAGGTGTCGTGGTACTGCTCCGGGTCCCATTGCTCGGTCATGTCGTCCACCAGGCGCTGGGCCATGTCCACTTCCTTCTTGCTGACCTTGGCGTCCAGCCCCTCGAGCCCGACGTCTTCTGCGGACCGCACTTCGTCGGCCCAGCGCAGGGTGTTGAGCACCAGGGCATCGCCCAGCGGCATGATCACCGCCAGGTGCTGCTTGGAGTGCATCACCAGGTTGGCCACGCCCACCTTGCCGGCGGCGCTCAAGGTGTCGCGAAGCAGGGCATAGACCTTTTCGCCGTTCTTGTCCGGCGCCAGGTAGTAGGGCTTCTCGAAGTGCAGGATGGAGATCTCCCGCGCCTCGACGAAGGTGAGGATAACGATGGTGCGGGTGGCCTCGGGCAGGGCATTGTGGATCTCGTCTTCGCTGAGCACCATGTACTTGCCCTTGCCGTGCTCGATGCCCTTGACGATGTGTTCGCTGGGGACCTCCTTGCCGGTAGTCTTGTTGATGCGCTTATAACCCACCGGGTCGAGGCTGCGTTCATCCAGCCAGTCGAAGTCGATGCCCGATTGCCGGGTCGCCGAGACGACCGACACGGGGATGTGTACCAGGCCGAAGCTGACGGCGCCTTTCCAGATCGAGCGGGGCATGGACGTTCTCCTCTTGGGCTGTCCCCTATGGATAGGCCGGCGATCCATCGGGTTCCGCCCTGGGGAACCCCGCTCCGCTGTTGGGTTCTACCCCCGGAACGACGATTTTGCCGTCGCAGGTGCAAGGTAGAGAGGAGCAGGGCGTGGACAGTGTCGATCAAGAAGTTTTGCGCATGACCCTGGCCTGGCGACGGGCAGGGCATGGCGTCAGCCTGTTCACCGTGGTCCAGACCTGGGGCAGCTCGCCGCGGCCGCCGGGCGCCATGCTGGCCCTGCGTGACGACGGCCAGGTATGCGGCTCCGTGTCGGGTGGCTGCATCGAGGACGACCTGATCGCCCGGCTATACGCTGGCCAGTTCGCTGGCGAGCGTCCGGAGGTCATCACCTATGGCGTCTCGGGTGACGAAGCCGCCCGCTTCGGACTGCCCTGCGGGGGCACCCTGCGCCTGGTCCAGGAGCAGGTCGGTGACTGGCGCTGGGTCGAGCAACTGCTGCAACGCTGTGACGACCACGAACTGGCCCTGCGCGAGCTGGACCTGGCCACCGGCGAGGTGCGGATCTCCGGCACCACCCGCGACGAGCCGGTCGTCCTGGACGAGCACTGCCTGCGCCTGGTACACGGACCGCGTTGGCGGCTGCTGCTGATCGGCGCCGGTCAACTGTCGCTCTATGTCGCCGACATGGCCGCCATGCTCGATTTCGAGGTGCTGGTCTGTGATCCCCGCGAGGAATTCCGCCAGGGCTGGGAGACGCGCCAGGCGCGTTTCATCCCGGGCATGCCGGACGATGCCGTGCTGGCGATCCGCCCGGACGAGCGCACCGCGGTGGTGGCCCTGACCCACGATCCGCGCCTGGATGACCTGGCGCTGCTGACGGCGCTGCAATCCGACGCCTTCTACGTTGGCGCCCTGGGTTCGCTGCGCAACAACGACCGCCGGCGGGAGCGGCTGCTGCAGCTGGAGGTGCCGGTGGCGGCGATCAATCGCCTGCACGGTCCCATCGGCCTGCACATCGGCAGCCATACGCCACCGGAGATCGCCCTGTCGCTGCTGGCGGAGGTGGTGGCGGTCAAGAACGGCATCGCCCTGACCCAGAAGAAGCGCGCCCTGGTGGCGGTGGAGCAGGTCGCCTAGGGATGCCCGGCGTTCAGGTGCTGATCCTCGCGGCGGGTGCCGGAAGCCGGTTCCGCGCCGCCGGCGGAGGCGACAAGCTGCAGGCCATCTTGCCCGGTCCGTCCGAGCTGACGGTGTTGCAGGCGACCTTTCGACTGTGGCGAGGCCTGGGTCTGCCGTGCCTGGCCGTGGTCTCGGACAGCGCCCCCTGGCGCGCCGCGCTGGCGCGGCAGGAAGGCCTGGCGGTACTCAGCCTGCCCACCACCGGCATGGGCGACAGCCTGGCCGCGGCCGTGCGAAGGACGCCCGAGGCGTCCGGCTGGCTGGTCGCCCTGGGCGACATGCCCTTCGTGCAGCCCGCCACGGCCCGCCAGCTGCTGGAGCTGCATCATCCCGAGCGCATCGTCGTCCCTACTTACCAGGGCCGGCGCGGCCATCCCGTGCTCTTTGGTCGGAATTTTGCCGCTGCGCTGGGCGAACTCACGGGCGACGAGGGAGCGAAACGGCTCCTGCGCGAGGGTTCGGTACTAGAGCGGGAGATCGCGGACGCCGGTATCCATCGCGACATCGACACGCCCGCCGACCTGGAAAATACCCGGCAACTGACCCGAGAACTTCCCCATTTCGCCGTTCTTCCAACGGAGGAGAACTGCTTTTGGGGACACGCACTCATGAACAAAATCGAGTCCATGCTGGACTATCTCAAGACACGCGAACTGCAACTCACCACGGCCGAATCCTGCACGGCCGGCAAGGTGGTGGGATTGTTGTCCGAGATACCCGGCAGCGGCAGCTGCATCGAATCCGGTTACGTCGTCTATTCGCCCGAGGCCAAGCAGCGCCTGCTGGGCGTCAGGCCGGAAACCATCGAGCGGCACAACCTCACCAGCGAGGAAGTGGCGCGGGAGATGGCTGCTGGCGCCCTGCGCGACAGTCCGGCCCAGGTGGCCATCGCCAATACCGGGCTGGCCGGACCGGGCGGGGCGGACGGCATTCCCCAGGGGACCGTCTGTTTTGCCTGGGGCTACCGCGTCGGTGACGACATCGTGCTCTATTCTGAAACCCAGCATTTTTCCGGCGACCGTGAGGCCGTGCAGCTGGCAGCGGCCCGGCACAGCCTCGGCGCCGTGGTGCCCTATCATCAACGTCTCGAACGCGAATCAGAGGAGAACGCCCGATGACCGAAGCCCTTCAGCGCGACATCATCCAGGCCCTGCAGGTACCCGAGCATTTCGATCCGGCCGAGGAAGCGGAGCGTCGCATCCGGTTTCTCAAGGACTATCTGCTGAACAGCCGCCAGGAAAGCTATGTGCTGGGCATCAGTGGCGGCGTGGATTCCTCCACGGCCGGTCGCCTGGCCCAGCTGGCGGTGGAGCGGGCGCGCGAGGAGAGCGGCAATGCGCGCCTGAGGTTCATCGCCATGCGCCTGCCCTATGGCGTGCAGCGTGACGAGGCGGATGCCCAGCGCGCCCTGCAATTCATCCAGCCCGACGAGACCCACACCGTCAACATCAAGCCAGCCAGCGACGCCATGCTCGCCTCGGTGCGCGAAGCCCGCGTGGCCTTCGATGACGAACTGCACGAGGATTTCACGCTGGGCAACATCAAGGCGCGCCAGCGCATGATCGCCCAGTACGCGGTGGCCGGCGCGCGCCGGAGTCTGGTGATAGGCACCGACCACGCGGCGGAAGCCCTGATGGGCTTCTATACCAAATTCGGCGATGGCGCCTGCGATCTCACGCCTCTGCATGGTCTCAACAAGCGGCGGGTGCGGGCGGTGGCCGAATGGCTGGGCGCCCCGAACGAACTGGTGCACAAGGTGCCGACCGCCGATCTGGAATCCCTGTCGCCCGGCAAGGCCGATGAAGATGCCTTTGGCATCACCTACGCCGAGATCGACGATTTTCTGGAAGGCAAGGCGGTGAGCCCGGCCACGCTGGAGATCATTCTCAATACCTACCGGCGTAGCGCCCACAAGCGCGATCTCCCCTATACGCCTTTTCGGTGAAATCATGGGGTTATAGATCGTAGCTCAAGTGGTTTATCGAATATTGGCTTGAGGGCGATCCTTAATCCGGCTTGCGCTTCGGTGCTCTTCAACAAGCACCGTAGCACTGGTCGCTAAGTTAGAAATAAATTCATTTATTGACTTTAAGTAACTGATATTTATGGGCTTTAGCTGGTTTTACGTGCCTGTCGTTCATTGCGGTTTGGCTGAACTTTTGCGCGTCGTCGGCGCTCAGACTCTTTCAGACACACCCGCGTGAGTGCTTCCGGTTGCAGTAGAGCCGCGGCTGTCTGGAGTGGCATCCCTAGGGGTGTCACTACGGGTTACCGACTCCCTTGAGGGGTTCGGCCAGCCGGGCCTCTTTGGCGGCAAGCCAAGCAGTAGCGGGTTCATGACCAAGGTCGCAGCGCTTGCGCGTTGCGACCTTTCACGCGTCCCAAGATGGAGTCAGGCTCGATGTCGAACACCGATCTCCCCGGTTCTTTTTCCACGCTTTCCCTCGATCCCGCTACCGCCGCCCAAACCCCGCGCATCGCCATAGAGTCGGTCACGCCGGCCGTAGACAATGGCCAGTTCGCCGCCAAGGGCATCGCCGGGCGCGTCGTCGAGGTGACCGCCAAGATCTTCGCCGATGGCCACGACAAGCTGGCGGCCAGCGTGCTCTGGCGTCGGGAGGGCGAGGAGAACTGGCAACAGGCTCCCTTGACCCTGGAAACCAACGATCTCTGGCGCGGCCGCTTCACTCCGCCCGCGGTGGGTCGCTACGAATTCGTGGTCCAGGCCTGGTGGGATGTCTGGGGCACCTATCGCTACGAAATCGAGAAGAAGTACGCCGCGGGTGTCGGGCTGAACCTGGAACTGCAGGAGGGCCGCATCCATGTGGAGCAAGCCCTGTCCCGCGCCGAAGGCGAGCAGCGCGGTCCCCTGGAGGCGCTGCTGCAGCGGCTGGACCAGGCCGGCAGCGAGGGCGACAAGGTCGCCGTGCTCCTGGCCGGCGAGGCCAGCCAGGCCATGGCGTCGGTGGATGCCTATGTCCACCTGACCCACAGCATCGAATACCCGCTGGACATTGAGCGCCTGCGCGCCGAATTCGCCAGCTGGTACGAGCTCTTTCCGCGCTCCATCACCGACGACCCCCAGCGTCACGGCACCTTCCGCAACGTGATCGGCGAGTTGCCGCGCGTGCGCGACATGGGCTTCGATGTGCTGTATTTCCCGCCGATCCATCCGATCGGCCTGGCTCACCGCAAGGGCAAGAACAACACCCTGGGGGCGGGCGCGGACCAGCCGGGTAGTCCCTATGCCATCGGCAGCCCGGATGGCGGCCATGACGCCGTGCATCCCGAGCTGGGTACCCTGGACGACTTCCGCGCCCTGGTGGCGGCCGCTGCCGACCATGGCCTGGAGATCGCCCTGGACTTCGCCATTCAGTGTTCGCCGGATCACCCCTGGCTCAAGGAGCATCCGGGCTGGTTCTCCTGGCGGCCGGACGGCTCGATGCGCTATGCGGAGAATCCGCCGAAGAAGTACCAGGACATCGTCAACGTCGATTTCTATGCCAAGGATGCCGTGCCGGATCTCTGGCTGGCGCTGCGCGACGTGGTCTGGCACTGGGTGGAGCAGGGCGTGAAGATCTTCCGCGTCGACAACCCCCACACCAAGCCGCTGCCCTTCTGGGAATGGCTGATCGCCGATATCCGCGGTCGTGACGCCGATGTCATGTTTCTCGCCGAGGCCTTTACCAAGCCGGCCATGATGGCGCGCCTGGGCAAGGTCGGTTATAGCCAGAGCTACACCTACTTCACCTGGCGCAACACCAAGGCCGAGCTGACTGAATACTTCACCCAGCTCAACGAAGCCCCGCTGCGTGACTGCTACCGGCCGAACTTCTTCGTCAACACGCCGGACATCAACCCGGGCTTCCTGCAGACCAGCGGCCGGCCCGGCTTCCTGATCCGCGCCGCCCTGGCCACCATGGGCTCCGGCCTGTGGGGCATGTACGCCGGCTTCGAACTCTGCGAGGGCGCGCCGCTCACGCCGGGCAAGGAGGAGTACCTGGATTCGGAGAAATACGAGCTGCGCCCGCGCGACTTCTACGCCCACGGCAACATCATGGGCGAGATCGCCCAGCTCAACCGCATCCGCCGGCAGAACCCGGCGTTGCAGACCCACCTGGGGCTGAAGATCTACAACTGCTGGAACGACCAGATCCTTTATTTCGGCAAGCGCACCGACGACCTGGGCAACTTCATCCTGATCGCCATCAACCTGGATCCCTTCAACGCCCAGGAAGGCCACTTCGAACTGCCGCTGTGGGAGCTGGGTCTCGACGACCACGCCACCACCTATGGCGAGGACCTCATGACCGGGCACCGCTGGGCCTGGCACGGCAAGACCCAGTGGACGCGCCTGGAGCCGTCGATGCCCTTCGGCATCTGGCGCATCCAGGCGGGCCACTAGCGCTACCTCGGGCGGCACGGGCCTGGCGGTGCGGACAGATCCGCACCGCCTGGCCCGGCCGTCATCACTGCCGGGCGGCAAGGACGACCGGTACACGCATTCGATTCAGACGCCCTGTTAAGGACCTGACGACATGGCAAAACCCAATAAAGCTCGTTCCCGCAAACCCGCTGCCTTCATCGACGATCCGCTCTGGTACAAGGACGCGGTCATCTATCAAGTGCACGTGAAGTCCTTCTTCGACTCCAACAACGATGGCATCGGCGACTTTCCCGGCCTGATCGAGAAGCTCGACTACATCGCCAGCCTGGGCGTCAACACCATCTGGCTGCTGCCGTTCTATCCCTCGCCGCGGCGCGACGACGGCTACGACATCGCCGAATACCGCGGCATCCACCCCGACTACGGCACCATGGCCGATGCCAAGAGGTTCATCGCCGAGGCCCATGCCCGTGGCCTGCGGGTGATCACCGAACTGGTCATCAACCACACCTCCGACCAGCACCCCTGGTTCCAGCGCGCCCGCCGCGCCAAGAAGGGTTCGGCGGCACGCAACTTCTACGTCTGGTCCGATGACGACCAGAAGTACGACGGCACCCGCATCATCTTCCTCGACACCGAGAAGTCCAACTGGACCTGGGACCCGGTCGCCGGCCAGTACTTCTGGCACCGCTTCTATTCGCACCAGCCCGACCTGAACTTCGACAATCCCCAGGTGATGAAGGCGGTGATCTCCATCATGAGGTACTGGCTGGACATGGGTGTCGACGGCCTGCGTCTGGACGCCATCCCCTACCTGGTGGAACGCGACGGCACCAACAACGAGAACCTGCCCGAGACCCACGCGGTACTCAAGGAAATCCGCGCCGAGATCGACGCCAACTATCCCGATCGCATGCTGCTGGCCGAGGCCAATCAGTGGCCGGAAGACACCCAGCTGTACTTCGGCGATGGCGACGAATGCCACATGGCCTTCCACTTCCCGCTGATGCCGCGGATGTACATGGCCATCGCCCAGGAAGACCGCTTCCCCATCACCGACATCCTGCGCCAGACCCCGGAGATCCCGGCCAACTGCCAGTGGTCGATCTTTCTGCGCAACCACGACGAACTGACCCTGGAGATGGTGACCGACCGCGAGCGGGACTATCTGTGGAACTACTACGCCTCCGATCGCCGCGCGCGCATCAACCTCGGCATCCGGCGCCGTCTGGCGCCCCTGCTGGAGCGCGACCGTCGGCGTATCGAGCTGCTCAACAGCCTGCTGCTGTCGATGCCCGGCACCCCGACGATGTACTACGGCGACGAAATCGGCATGGGTGACAACATCCACCTGGGCGACCGCGACGGCGTGCGTACCCCGATGCAGTGGTCGGTCGACCGCAACGGCGGTTTCTCCCGCGCCGACCCAGCCAGCCTGGTGCTGCCATCGATCATGGATCCGCTCTATGGCTACCAGGCGATCAACGTCGAGGCCCAGTCCCGCGATCCCCATTCGCTGCTCAACTGGACGCGGCGCATGCTGGCCGTGCGCAAGCAGCAGAAGGCCTTCGGTCGCGGCACCCTGAAGATGCTGTCGCCCACAAACAGACGCATCCTGGCCTACCTGCGCGACTTCACCAACGCCCAGGGCGAACACGAGACCATTCTCTGCGTAGCCAACGTCTCCCGCGCCGCCCAGGCGGTGGAACTGGACCTGTCCAGCTTCGCCGGTCAGGTGCCGGTGGAAATGATCGGCGGCAGCGCCTTCCCGCCCATCGGCCAGCTGCCCTACATGCTGACCCTGCCGCCCTATGGCTTCTACTGGTTCTACCTGGCCGGCAACGAGCAGATGCCTGCCTGGCACACCGAGCCGCCGGCGCCGATGCCCGACTACCAGACGGTGGTCATCAAGCGGCACCTGCAGGAATTGCTGGAGGGCGAGCCGCGCCGCATCTTCGAAGAGGTGCTGCCGGTCTATCTGCCCAAGCGGCGCTGGTTCGGTTCCAAGGACGAAGCCATCACCAGCGTGCGCCTGGACTATGCGGCCCAGATCAACACGCCCAAGCTGCCGGTGATGTTCAGCGAGGTGGTGGTGACCAATGCCAAGGGCGAAGAGCGCTATGCGCTGCCCCTGGGCTTCCTCGCCGAAGAGGACCAGCACTGCAGTCCGCTGGCCACCCAGCTGGCCCTGTCGCGCATCCGCCACGTGCGGCGCGTGGGCCTGGTGACCGATGCCTTCGCCCTGACCAGCTTCGTCCATGGCGTGTTTGACGCCTTCCGCAAGGGCGCCAAGATCGCTTCGCCGTCCGGCGAGCTGAGCTTCGAGGTCTATGACCAGCCCGAGGACTTCGCGCTGGATCCGGACATCGAGATCAAGCACCTGGGTGTCGAGCAGTCCAACAGCTCGCTGATCGTCGGCGACCACCTGATGCTCAAGCTGATCCGCAAGGTGGCGCCGGGCATCCATCCGGAAGTGGAGATGGGGCGCTACCTGGCCCAGGCCGGCTTCGCCAACATCGCCGCGACCCATGCCGTAGCCCAGCGCATCGCGCCGGATGGCACCCCGCACGTGCTGATGCTGGTGCAGCAGCACATCCACAACCAGGGCGATGCCTGGACCTGGAGTCTGGACGGTCTGGATCGCGTCACCCGCGATCTGCTCAGCGGCGGCATCTCCGACGTGGAGAACGAGTTCACCGCCATGGGCGATCTGGCGGCCTTCGCCGGCGTGCTGGGCAAGCGCCTGGGCGAGATGCACCTGGTGCTGGCGCAGCCCACCGAAGACGCGGCCTTCGCGCCGGAAACCGTGGATGCCCAGGCGGCCAAGGAGCTGGCGCACCGCGTTCGCGTCCAGGTGGACGGTGCTCTGGACACCCTGCAGGGCATGAGCGACAAGCTCGATGCCACCGGCAAGGAGCTGCTGCAGGGTCTGGTCGGCAAGCGCGAAGCCCTGGCCAAGCGCATCGAGGCCCTGGCCGCGGATGTCGAAGGCGGTCTGCGCATCCGCGTCCATGGCGATCTGCACCTGGGTCAGGTGCTGGTGGCCCAGGACGACGCCATCCTCATCGACTTCGAAGGCGAGCCGGCGCGGTCGCTGGAAGAGCGGCGCGGCAAGTACGGTCCGCACAAGGATGTCGCCGGGGTGCTGCGCTCCTTCGACTACGCGGCGGCCATGGTCACCCAGTCGAGCAACGCCGGCGCCGATACCTCGGAAGAGCATCTGCAGCTGCGTGCCAAGGCGGCGGAGACCTATCGCAATGCCTCCTACGCGGCCTTCCTGGAAGGCTATCGCGCTGCGGCGGCCGGTATCGGTCACCAGTGGGGCGAGCGCGGCGAGCAGGCGGCGCTGGATCTCTACAGCCTGGAGAAGGCGGTGTATGAGATAGGCTACGAGGCTGCCAACCGACCCACCTGGATCAACATCCCGCTACGTGGCGTCGCTGCCATCGTCGAGACCCTCTTGTCCGGAGCCCGCGCATGACCGATCACAACACCGCTCCCGTCGCTCCCCTGGACGACGCCCGGCTTTCGGCTGCCGAAGCCGAGTCGCTGGCCCGCGGCGAGCACGGCAATCCCTTCGCCGTGCTCGGTCCCCATCCCGATGGCGAGGGCGTGATCGTCCGCGCCTTCCTGCCCAACGCCCTGGGCGTGGAACTGGTCGATCGCGTCAGCGGTCGGCCCCTGGCCCAGATGCAGCCGGGGCGGGTGCCCGGGCTGTTCGTCGCGCGGCTGGAATACGCCGCGCCCTACAAGCTGGTCATCCGCTGGCCCAGCGGCGTGCAGGAAACCGAGGATCCCTATTCCTTCGGTCTGCTGCTGGGGGAGACCGACCTGTATCTGTTCAACGAAGGCCGCCACCGCAACCTCGGCGAGACCTTTGGCGCCCAGCGCTGCCAAGTCGACGGCGTGGAGGGCGTGCGCTTCGCGGTCTGGGCCCCCAATGCCCGCCGCGTCTCGGTGGTCGGCGACTTCAACAGCTGGGACGGCCGCCGGCTGCCCATGCGCCTGCGCGCCAACAGCGGCGTCTGGGAGCTGTTCGTGCCGCGCCTGCCGGTCGGTACTTCCTACAAGTACGAGATCCTCGGCCAGCACGGCGTACTGCCGCTCAAGGCCGATCCCATCGCCCTGGCCGCGGAATTGCCGCCGCGCACTGCCTCGGTGGTGGCCGACAACAAGCCCTTCACCTGGCACGACCAGGACTGGATGGCCCGCCGCCGCGAACTGCAGGGTGTGGAAGCGCCGATCTCGGTCTATGAACTGCATGCCGGGTCCTGGCGCCGCGAAGGCGGTGACGAGGGGCGCCAGTACAACTGGCGGGAACTGGCCGAGCGCCTGATTCCCTATGTCCGCGAGATGGGCTTCACCCATATCGAGCTGTTGCCGATCATGGAACACCCCTTCAGCGGTTCCTGGGGCTACCAGCCGCTCGGCCAGTTCGCGCCCACCTCGCGCTTCGGTACCCCGGCGGATTTCGCCGCCTTCGTCGACGCCTGCCACCAGGCCGACATCGGTGTCATCCTCGACTGGGTGCCGGCGCATTTCCCCACCGACGAACACGGCCTGGCTCGCTTCGACGGCACCGCCCTGTACGAATACGAGCATCCCTTCGAAGGCTTCCACCAGGACTGGAACACCTACATCTACAACCTGGGGCGCCATGAGGTGCACGGCTTCATGCTGGCCTCGGCCATGCACTGGCTCAAGCACTTCCACATCGACGGCCTGCGGGTGGATGCCGTGGCTTCCATGCTCTACCGCGACTATTCGCGCAAGCACGGCGAGTGGATCCCCAACATCCATGGCGGTCGCGAGAACCTGGAAACCATCGCCTTCCTGCGTCACCTCAACGAGGTGGTCCACGAAGAGGCGCCGGGTGCGCTGGTGATCGCCGAGGAATCCACGTCCTGGCCGGGTGTGAGCGCACCGGTCAGTGAAGGCGGCCTGGGCTTCGACTTCAAGTGGAACATGGGCTGGATGAACGACACCCTCCACTATGTGGAAGAGGATCCGGTCTATCGCCAGTACCATCACCATCAGATGACCTTTGGCCTGGTGTACGCCTGGTCCGAGCGCTTCATGCTGCCCATCTCCCACGACGAGGTGGTGCACGGCAAGGGCTCGATGATCGAAAAGATGCCGGGGGACGTCTGGCAGAAGTTCGCCAATCTGCGCACCTATCTGAGCTTCATGTGGACCCACCCGGGCAAGAAGCTGCTGTTCATGGGCTGCGAGTTCGGCCAGTGGCGCGAGTGGAGTCATGACCGCGAGCTGGACTGGTTCCTCCTGGAACACGGCACCCACCGCGGTGTGCAGCAATTGCTGGCCGACCTCAACCAGCTCTATCGCCATGAGCCGGCACTGCACGAGCGCGACCACCTGCCCGAGGGTTTTGACTGGGTGGTCGGCGACGACAATGGCAACAGCGTCTTCGCCTGGCTGCGCAAGGATGCCCAGCAGCGGCCCTTGCTGGTGATCGCCAACTTCACGCCGGTACCGCGGCATGACTACCGGGTGGGCGTGCCGTCGCTGGGCCATTGGCAGGAGATCTTCAACAGCGACGCCGAGCGCTACGGTGGTTCCAACCTGGGCAACGGCGGCGGGGTGAACGCCGAGGAGATCGGCGCCCATGGTCAGCCGGCCTCGCTGAATCTGCAGTTGCCACCCCTCGGTGTGCTGGTGTTCAAGCCGCAGGGCTGATCCGGGAGCGTCCCGCAAGGGACGCGCTGCGCTGACAGGCATCCCCGTTCTGGGCGATGCTTGTCAGGCATCTGGCAACCGAGAGCACCATGATCGATCTCGCCGAATGGAATCTGACGGTTCCCGTACCCATGCCCGTGGCCCAGGTACAGACCGCCGAACTCAACAGCAGCGCCTTTCGCAGCCCCTATCTCATGCGTGGTGAGGGAGGGTCGCTGCTGTTCTGGGTCCCCGTGACCGGTACCCCGCAACCCTTCAACAGCTATCCCGCCACCGAGTTGCGCGAAACGCGTCCGGACGGCAGCGCCTATGCCTGGAAGTATCGCGAGGCCGATGCCCTGCTGCAGGCCGAAGCGGCGGTGCAGCAGGTGCCCTCACGCCCCGAGGTCATCATCAGCCAGATCGAGGACCAGACCGCCGCGCCTGAAGCGTCCCAGGCACTGTTGCAACTGGTCTACCGCGTGGAAAGCGCGGCCACTGCCAAGGGACAGGTCGAGCAGGGCCAACTCATCGCCCGGTTGCGGGAAAGCCCCACCGACAGTCCCAAGGACGTCATCCTGCTGGAGCATCTACCGCTCAACAGTCGCTTCAGCTATGACATCAAGCTGGCGCGTACCGGGGTGCTCACGGTACGTGCCCATGGCGCCGGTTCCCGCAACGGAGACCTGGGTCTGCAACTGGACAGCGCTTGGAGCAGCCATCACCTGTATTTCAAGGCGGGCGCCCGCTTGCGCGATGGGGAAGGGCCCGCCACCGAGGGCGGGCGTGTGCTGTTCTACCGGCTGATTTCCATGCACCAGCCCAATAACAGATAGAGCACGCCCTAGGTGGCGTGCTTTTCCTGCTGCTTGCGCTCTTCGCGGCGGTCGTTGCTGACCTTGAGCTTCTTGGCGCGGCTCTCCAGGGCGAAGTAGAGCACGGCGGCGATCAGCAGCGGGACGATGAAGTACAGCGTCCGGTAGCCGAGCAGGGCGGCGATGATCTTGCCTTGGGAAAGACCGTCGTTGGCCAGCAGGGCGATGAACACCGTCTCCAGCACCCCGACCCCGGCCGGGATATGCACGATGACCATGGCGATGCTGGACAGCAGCAGGACGCCGAGTACATGCAGATAGTCCACCTGACGGCCGAGAAAGAGATAGACAATGGCGGCCATGGCCATCCAGTTGATTGAGGACACCAGCAGCTGCAGACAGGCCATGCGCAGCGAGGGCAAGGCGAGGCGCTGCTTGCGCACCGTCCATTCGCGCTGCTTGGCGAAGGCGCAGACGCCCAGGTAGAAAACGATGAAGGCCAGCAGACCAAAGCCGATCAGTCGCAGCGTGGTATCACCGACGAACCAGTTGGGCGGCATGTCCACTACGCCGCTGACGAAGATGCCGCCGGCGAGCAGGACATACCCCAGCCAGTTGGTGGCGATGCTCAGGGAAAAGATCCGGGTGATGGTGCCGCTGGACAGGCCCAGCCGCGAGTAGAGGCGATACCTCATGCCGATGCCGCCGACCCAGGTGCTCAGGGTCAGGGTGAAGGCATAGCAGATGAAGGACACCAGGAACACCTGGCGCTTGACCAGCTTGTGGCCGCAATAGGCGCGCCCGATCAGGTCGTAGCAGCCATACATGATGTAGGACAGCACCACCAGGCCACCGGCCATGGCCAGGGTGGTCCACTTGTAGCCGGTGAAGACCTTCCAGACTTCGCCCCAGTCGACCTTGCGGGCATAGATCACCAGCAGCACCACCACCGCGATCAGGAACACCCAGGTGAGAATCTTCTTGGCCAGGACCCAGTGCTTATTCTGCGGTTTGTCGGCGGCCTGCTGGTCCGCCTCGTCGTCGGCGTGGTCCAGGGTGTCGCTGTGGCTGCTCATCGTTGCGGATACCTTGAGATCGAGGAATCGACCCGGTCCTGGGTTTCGAGCTCGGGCTGCACCGGCGGACTCACCAGTTCGATCTTGGGGGTATGACCGGGCAGCCAGCCGACCCAGGCGGGAAAGTGGCGCAGGAAGTGGAAGACCAGCATCGTCTTGGCCAGGTGCCAGTAGGTGCGCTTGGGCACCTTGCTGCTGTCGACGTGCTCGCAGTGATTCTGGATCAGGGTTTCCAGGCGACCGCGCAATTCACGGTTGAAGGCATGGTCGTGGAAGATCAGGTTGCATTCGAGATTGAGCGAAAGACTCAGGGGGTCGAGATTGCTCGAACCCACGGTGGACCAGTGCTCGTCCATGGTCGCCACCTTGCCGTGCAGGGGGCGCAGGCAATATTCGTAGATCTCCACCCCGGCCTTGACCAGGTAGTTGTAGAGCATCTGGGCGCCGACCTTGACGATGGCCATGTCCGGTTCGCCCTGGACGATCAGCACCACGCGGACGCCGCGTTGCGCCGCATTGCGCATCTCCCTGAGCAGTCGATAGCCGGGGAAGAAATAGGCATTGGCGATCACCACCTCGCGCTTGGCGTTGCGCAGCATCTCCAGGTAGTGCTTTTCGATATCGGCGCGGTGCTCGTCGTTGTCGCGGAACACCAGCAGCGCCTGGGCATTGCCGGGATTGCGATTGTCGGCCGGTTTCTGCGAGCGCTTGCCCCACCAGCGGTGGGTCTCTTCCGGGGAGTTGATGGCGTCGCGGGCGAAGCGATGGATGTCATCGACGATGGGGCCTTCGACCTCGACGGCATAATCCTGCTTGGCCTCGGGCCCGAAGTCGCCCAGGTGCTCGGCGGAATAGTTGATGCCGCCGATGAAACCCAGGCGGGCGTCCACCACCACGATCTTGCGATGCAGGCGGCGAAAGAGGTTGGTCCTCATGCCCATAACCAGGGGGCGCGGATCGTAGTAGCGAAAGCGCACCCCGGCATGGACCATCTCGTCGATGAAGGCCTGCGGCAGGTCCGGCGAGCCGTAGGCATCCACGGTGATGTCCACCTGGACACCGCGCTTGGCCGCCGCGACCAATTCCTCCTGCAAGGCCTTGCCGACCTTGTCGTAAAAGAGGATGAAGGTCTCGATGATCACCTCGCGCTCGGCTTCGCGAATCGCCTCGAAGACCCGTGGAAAGAAGTCCTCGCCGTTTTCCAGCAAGGCGATGCGGTTTCCGTCCCGCCATTCGAAGTTCATAGGTGGAAGTCCGCAGCCAGGGGAGCGTGGTCGGAGAGGTGCGACCACGGCTGATTGCCCAGCACCTGTGGGCGCCCGACACTGACGTTACGGGTATAGATGCGATCCAGGCAGAGCAGGGGACGCTTCGCCGGGAAGGTCTTGGGCAGGCGCCCCGCGGTCTTCATGAACACCTCTTCGAGGCCCGCGCCCTGGCCAAGGATGTCGTTGGCCTTCTGGCGCCAGTCGTTGAAATCCCCCGCCACCACGACGGGAGCGTCGCTGGGCAGGGAATTGATGTGTTCGCAGATCAGCTTCATCTGCATCTGGCGGTGCTTTTCCCGCAATCCCAGGTGCACGCAGATCACGTGCAGATCCACACCCTGATCCGGAACACGCAGGACGCAATGCAGCATCCCGCGCTTTTCCGGTCCGGCGATGGAAATGTCGAAGTTGTCGTAACTGACGATGGGAAACTTCGACAGCACCGCATTACCGTGATGGCCATCCGGGTAGACCGCATTTCGCCCGTAGGCGAAATCGGTCCACATGGAATCGGCCAGGAACTCGTACTGCGGCGCCGCCGGCCAGTTCTCGAAGCGCAACGGGTGCTTTTCGTGGGTACCCAACACCTCCTGCAAGAAGACAATGTCCGCTGACACCGTCCGCACCGCCTCGCGCAATTCCGGCAAGATGAACTTGCGGTTGAAGGACGTGAAGCCCTTGTGCGTGTTGATGGTCAGGACCTTGAACGAAAAACCCTGTTGCGCGTCCGTCATGCCTGGCGCTTCCTCCGCTTGGTCTGGGTCAGCTCGAACAGCAATACCGAGCGTCCGGTGACCTGATAGGTATCTCCGAAATTGAAGACGTCGCCGGCATCCAGATCGGGCTGATTGGTGTCCAGCTGCAGGGACCAATGCTCGCCCATGGGGACTTCCGGCAGGGTGAAATCCACCACGTCATAATGAGCATTGACCAGAATCAGCAGCGAGGTATCCGCGCCCTTGCGACGAATGCCGGTCGGCTGAGCGCGACCATCCAGGAGGATGCCCATGCACTTGTTGCTGCCGTCCTGCCATTGCTCATCGCCCATCTCGCTGCCACCGGGCTGCAGCCAGGTGACGTCCTTGACGCCCAATTCCTCGTTGTAGGCGCCGGTGAAGAAGCGGCTACGACGCAGCAGCGGATAGCGACGACGCAGGTCGATCAGGTTGCGCACGTATTCCTGCAGTTCGGCGCTCTTCTCGCTGATCTCCCAGTTGACCCAGCCGATCTCGCTGTCCTGGCAGTAGGCGTTGTTGTTGCCGCCCTGGGTCCGGGCGAATTCGTCGCCGGCCAGCAGCATCGGCGTGCCCTGGGAGAGGAAGAGGGTGGCCAACAGGTTGCGCATCTGGCGATAGCGCAGCTCGATGATTTCCGGATCGTCCGTCTCGCCTTCGGCTCCACAGTTCCACGACAGGTTGTGGGAGTGACCGTCGTTGTTGTCTTCGCCGTTGGCCTCGTTGTGCTTGTCGTTGTACGACACGGTATCGGCCAGGGTGAAGCCATCGTGAGCGGTCACGAAGTTCACGGACGAATAGGGCTTACGACCGCGACGATTGAACTTGTCGCCGGAGCCCAGGAAGATCTTCGCGAAGTCGCCGATCTTGTCCTCGTCACCCTTCCAGAAGGCACGGGCGGTGTCGCGGAAGGTGTCGTTCCACTCCATCCAGCCGGGCGGGAAGTTGCCCACCTGATAGCCGCCAGGGCCGCAGTCCCAGGGTTCAGCGATGAGCTTGGTCTCGGCCAGGATCGGGTCCTGACGGCAGGCGTGCAGGAAGCCGCCGCCCTCGTCGAAGCCGTCCGGCTCGCGACCCAGGATGGTGGCCAGGTCGAAGCGGAAGCCGTCCACGCCCATCTCGGTAGCCCAGTAGCGCAGCGAGTCGGTCACCATCTGCAGCACGCAGGGGTGGCTCATGTTCAGGGTGTTGCCGGTGCCGGTGTCGTTGATGTAGTAGCGCGCATCATCGGGCATCAGGCGGTAGTAGTTGGCGTTGTCGATGCCCTTGAGCGAGAGGGTCGGGCCCATCTCGTTGCCTTCGGCGGTGTGGTTGTAGACCACGTCGAGGATGACCTCGAGGCCGGCGTTGTGCATGCGCGCGACCATCACCTTGAATTCGCCGATGGACTGGCTGGCCATGTAGCGCGAGTGCGGGGCGAAGAAGGCCAGGGTGTTGTAACCCCAGAAGTTTCTCAGGCCCTTTTCCAGCAGGTGGTTGTCATCGAGGAAGTAGTGGATCGGCATCAGTTCGACGGAGGTGATGCCGAGCGACTTGATGTAGTCGATGACCTCGCTCTCCTGCAGACCGGAAAAGGTGCCGCGGGCGCTTTCCGGGACGGCCGGGTGCTGCATGGTGTAGCCACGGACGTGGGTCTCGTAGAACACGGTGCGATCACGCGGCACGCGCGGGTGGGTGGTGTTGCCCCAGGTGAAGGCGGGGTCGATGACGCGGCAGCGCGGCATGAAGGGCGCGCTGTCACGCTCGTCGAAGGACAGGTCGCCATCGGGGTGGCCGATGGTGTAGCCGAACAGGGCATCGTTCCACTCCAGCTCGCCCACGATCTGCTTGGCATAAGGATCGATCAGCAGCTTGTTGTGGTTGAAACGATGGCCATTCTGCGGCTCGTACGGGCCATGCACGCGATAGCCGTAGAGGGTGCCGGGACGGGCGTCGGGCAGATAGCCGTGCCAGATCTCGTTGGTGAATTCCGGCAGTTCGATACGCTCGATTTCTTCCTTGCCTTCGTCGTCGAAGAGACAGAGTTCCACCTTGGTGGCGTTGGCGGAAAAGATGGCGAAGTTCACGCCGGAGCCGTCCCAGGTGGCGCCCAGGGGGTAGGGCAGCCCTTCACGAACACGAGACTTGGACTTGCTGATGAAAGTGGTCGCTTCGGTTAACGGCTTGTTGGACTCGGTTGAAGTCATTTCGACGCTCTCGGGATAGCTAGGAAGGAAGTAGCTCTGACTCGGCTCTCAATACCTGCCGGTGGCTGAATCGATACAGATCCGGCTACCTGCATATGAAAGGCCCGACGCAGCGCAGTTCCGAGCCCTGATGGCGAACCGACAAAGCGTTGTTTTTTCAGGAAAAAATCAGAAAAACAGTGATAACGCAGACACCGCAGCGAGGCGGCGGGGGGAAGGCCTGGCCGGACGGCCAGGCCGAAACATCACATCACTCGGTGGCGGCGGGCTTGGTCGTGGCCGCCTTGGCGCGGGACGCGCGCGGCTTCTTCGGCGTGGCCGGAGCCACGCCTACGCCGGTTGCCTCGACGTTGGCATCGGCCTTGGCCTTGCTAGCAGTGGTCTTGCTCGCGCCGGTCTTGCCTGCACTGGGCTTGACCGCCTGCTTGACCTTGGAGGCAACCTTCTTGGCCGCCGATTCCACCTTCTCGGTTACCGACTCACCGGCCGCTGCGGCTTCGGTAGCGGCCTTCTCGCTGCCACTCTTGGTCTTGCCGGTGGTGCGGGGCTTGCTGGCGACGGGCTTGTCCGCGCTCGCTGCCGCAGCCTTGGTCGCGCGAGGCTTCTTGGCCGCGGTCTTCTTGGCCACGCCTTCCTGTTCGGCTTCGTACAGTCGAGTCGCCATCTCCCAGTGGCGATCGTGTTCGTGGGCCGGCCGTCCTTCGGACTCCCAGATCTGATAGGCGAGCTGCTGGATGCGTTCGTCTTTTTGGGTCATTGCGGTGCGGCTCCTTGAGTGATGTCTTGTGTGCTGAGCAATCCAAGCGGAAAACGTGCCAGAACCTCGCCGACAGAAAGCTCTTTCTTCTGGTCATGGACAGATGCCGGGGCAAAAGTTTCCCCAAAACGGTACATGGACAAGGTTTCCGGAAGTTTTATCCGGGTGTCCTGCCAGGCCTCTGCGGAAAAGCGGAGATTTCCATCGTTCTGCAGGAGGTCGGAGGCATGCACCGGCACGATGACGATCACCGCCTGTTGCTCCCAGGTCCGGGCGAACGCCAGCACCTGATCGGCATGGGCACCCACTACGGTCAGGGGCAGGTAGCGACCTCCGGTGAACAGCTGCGGCTGCTGCTTGCGCAGCTGCAGGACGGCAGCCAGTACCTGTTGCTTGATCTCGCCGTTCTGCCAGGCATCCAGGGCAGCCTCGACGGAAGCGTGCTTGGCCAGCGCCTGCTGCCGTGGGGCGTAGTCCACGGCACGGCGGTTGTCGGGCTCCACCAGGCTGAAGTCCCAGAATTCACCACCCTGGTAGAGGTCGGGCACGCCGGGCGCGGTATTGCGCAGCAGCATCTGCACCAGGCCGTTCAACGCACCGGCCGGAGCCAGTTCGCGGACCGCGGTGACGATCTCGCCGCGCAGGGCGCGGTACTTGGCGTCGGTGAGCAGACCTTCCAGGAAGGCCTTGCAGGCCGCCTCGTAGTCGCCATTCGGCGCCCACCAATCGGACTCCAGCTTCTCTTCGCGCAGGGCCTTTTCCTGCCACTGAAGCAGCCGCTCCAGATAGGCCTCCAGACCCTTCTGGTCGTCGGCCTGGAGCTGCAGCGGCCAGCTGGCGAGCAGGGTCTGGTAAAGCATCAGTTCATCGCCCGGCGTCGGCGCCGGGGCGTCGTTCCACTGGCCGCGCAACGGTGCGGCCTGTTCCATCCAGCGGGTGGCCTGGGCGATGTAGGCGTCCGGGCGTTCCGAGACCACTGCCAGGCGCGCGCGGGTGTCTTCGCCACGCTTGTGGTCGTGGGTCGCGGTGGTCAGCATGTTGCGCGGGAAGTGCTCGGCGCGCCAACCGCTGGCCTGGTGGAAGGCACTGACCGGCTGGGCGAAATGCTGTGGATCAAAGCCCACGTCATTGCGCGACAGCAGCGGCGCGGAGCGATAGCAGGCCGTGTCTTCCACCGCCTTGGCGGCGATCGGCGAGGTGAGTTGCTGGAACTTGGTGATGGCACGACGCTGCTCGCGGCGGGCCACGCTGCCCACGGGCTTGTGACGCGGGGCGTCGCCACCCAGCCAGGCGCGCAGCTGTTCCAGCAGCGGTTGCTCCGCCTCGCTGACGTGGGGGCGGGCAGCTTCCAGTGCGGTATCGAACCACTGGGCGTCGTTGCCGACGAAGCCCGCCGCGCCGGCGTAGGTGCGATAGACCTTGAACTGCACGATCAGCTCCAGCAACACCCGGCGGATGGCGCCCTGACTGGTGTCGCGGGTGCGCCAATCCTGCTGCGCCAGCAGGTGCAGGGTATGCACGGCCGATTCGAATTCGCTGTTCAGCGCGGTGGTGAGCACCAGGCGCCGCGCTTCCCGCACCTCTTCGAGGAAGTCCTCGGTGCGACCGGTCCGCTCGGCCCAGAACTGGCGCAAAGGGGCTTCGCCACTGGCGGCATGTTGCACCGCCGACACCTCGTTCATGAATTCGTAGCCGGTGGTGCCGTCGATGCCCCAGCCTTCGCGCAGCTGCTCGCCTTCGGCGAGGATCTTCTCGATGTAGATGGGGAAGCCGTCCTCCGGCGCGCCGCCGCTGCGGCTGGCGCAGAGGTCGTCGACGCGGCGGCGCAGCTTGCGGCAATAGGCGCGCGGATTGGCCAGGCCGTCGATGTGATCCAGGCGCAGGCCGTCGAGCAGGCCTTCGCTGATCAGGCGGAAGATCAGCGAATGGGTTTCCTCGAACACCTCATGGCGCTCCATGCGCAGGCCGCCCAGTTCGGTGATGTCGAAGAAGCGCCGCCAGTTGATGTCGTCCGAGGCGGTGCGCCAGCTGGCCAGGCGATAGTGCTGACTCTCCAGCAGGGCGTGCAGCCGCTCCTGGTTGGCCGGCTGGCTACCGTCGAAGGCGGCTACCGCCTTGTCGATGGCAGCGGCGACGGCGGGGTCCTTGGCGGCATCGGCCAACTGGCGCTGGGCGCCGCGGGCTTCTTCCAGGTCCTTGGCCCGTGCCGAGAAGGCATCGGCGAACAGACTCAGCTGGGGCAGGTCGCTCTCGCGCAGGATCTGACCGTAGGTACCCGGGTTGATCGGGAAGTGGTGGGCGTAGTACTCGACGCGGAAGGCGCCTTGCTCGCCGTCGAACACCAGCTTGAGTTCGCCGGCCTGCAACACGTTGCCATAGGCGTCACCGAGGAAGGGCAGCAGCACCTGGCCTTGCAGATCCGGGTCGGGCCCGTACCAGTTGATGTCGTAGAAGCCCGCGTAGCGGCTCTGGCGACCCCATTCGAGGATGTCCAGCCACCAGGCGTTCTCCGAGCCGCCCACGTTGGTGTGGTTGGGCACGAAGTCGGCGATCAGGCCCATGCCGTGTTCGCGCAGGCGGGCGACCAGGCGCCGCAGCGCCTCTTCGCCGCCCAGTTCCGGGTTGACCCGGGTCGGATCGACCACGTCATAGCCGTGCACGGAACCGGCGCGCGCGGTGGTGATGGGCGAGGCATAGAAATGACTGATGCCCAGCTTGGCGTAGTACTCCACCAGGGGCAGGGCGTCGTCGAAGGTGAAATCCTTGTGGAACTGCAGGCGTACGGTAGCGCGCAAGCGACTCATCGAGTGTTCTCCGGATTGTTACGAGCAATGCTCAGCACGCGTAGGCGTCGTTCAGGGGTAGCGGCATCCAGCAGGCGCTCGGCGGGGTCGTCCCAGCGGCGCAGCCAGTTGGGGTGTTCGTTGGTGGTTCCGGGCAGGTTGGCCTGTTCCAGCTGACCCAGGGCATCTTCTACCGGCAGGATGATCAGCGGCGCCGGGGTGCGGCCGATGAAGTCGATGGCGGCATCGACGGCGGACTCGACATTGCTTTCCCGGGTGTCGTCCAGTTCCAGCACCTTGGCCAGCTGCTGACGATCCTTGGCACGCTCGTCGAGACGGTCCTGGCGCGAGGTGCCGTCGGGCAGCAGTCCGAGTTCTTCCTGCCAATCGGCGTCGCGACCCTGCCACCAGCCGGTGAGGGTCGGCAGGTCGTGGGTGGTGGGCATGCCCATGGCCGTGTCCGACCACTGCGCGGCCGGCTTGAAGGCGTCGCCATCGCGCTCAAACAACAGCACCTGCATGCCCATGATGGCGCGCTCGGCCAGCCGCTCGCGAAAGCCCTCGGGTACGGTGCCCAGGTCTTCACCCATGACCACGCAGCGATAGCGCCAGGATTCCAGCGCCACCAGCCGCAGCAGGTCGTCGATGGGATAGGAGAGATAGGCACCGTCGGCCGGGGAGGCACCCTCGGGCACCAGCCAGAGGCGCTGCAGCCCCATCACATGGTCGATGCGCACGCCGCCGGCATGGGCGAAGTTGGCCCTGAGCATCTCGATGAAGGCGCGGAAGCCATGCTTGACCATGCCCGTGGGGGAGAAGGCGGAAATGCCCCAGCCCTGGCCCTTCTGGTTGAGCAGATCCGGCGGACAACCCACGGTGACCGAGGCCAGCAGCTCTTCCTGGCGACTCCAGGCCTGGCTGCCGCCACCGTCAGCGCCTACGGCGATGTCGGCGATCAGGCCGATCTTCATGCCTGCTTCGCGGCACTGCGCCTGGGCCGCGGACAGTCCTTCGCTGGCCAGCCACTGGGTGAAGGCATAGAACTCCACGTCCTGGGCATGGCGTTCGGCGAATTCGGCCACGGCCGGATTCTTGGGATCGCGATACTGCTGGGGCCAATGCTGCCAGCTGGGCGAGGCATCGCCCTGGGTGAAGGAGGCATGCAGGGCTTCGAAGCGGCAATGGTTTTCCAGGGCGTCGCCACCGTCGCGGCGGAAGGCCTCGAAGCGCTCGCGCAGCTCACCGCCAGCGGTGCGGAAGTCCAGGTGCAGGGTACGCAGCAGGCGCAGCCGCAGCCTGGCCAGGGCCGGCCAGTCGATCAGTTCCAGCTGCTCCAGGCGCTCGGCTTCCGCCTGCAGGCCGGCGCGCTGCATGGCCTGGCGTACGGGCTCGGCGCCCAGGACCAGCTCCGGCGCGGCATAGAGCACGTTGAAGAACACCCGACTCGACGGGGAGTAGGGGCTGTAGCGACTGCCGTCGGCGCTGAACATGGCGTGCAGCGGGCTTATGGCCAGGGCGTCGGCGCCCTTGCTGCCTGCGGCCTTGGCGAAGTGCACCAAGCCCAGCAGATCGCCGGCGCCGCTGCCCCCTTCGCGCCTTAGGCTGTAGAGCTGCACGGCCAGCCCCCAGAGACGGGCCTGCTCGTCGCCGGTGGCGTCGGCGATGGTGAAGCAGCGTTCCGGCGCGACGGCCAGGGTCAGGGCTTCGCCATCGACCTCGGCCTGGTGATAACCGGCGGCGCTGATCGGCGCCAGCTGTCCGCGGTCGTCGACCTGACCGTCCAGACGCTCGCCGTCTTCCAGCTGCACCTGGTAGCGGACGCCACGCTTGAACTGGTCCGGCGCCCCGACCGGCTTGCCGACCACCGCCGTGATGAGCGGCGGCAGATGGTGCTTGTCGCCCACCTCGGCCAGCTTGCGCAAGCTGGTGTCGATCTCGGCGTCACTGTCCGCCGGCAACTCGATAGCCTTGAGCAGATTGCGCAGCGCCTCGGGGCTCACCCGTTGGCGCTTGCCGTCGTAGGCGGTCCATTCGATGGCGATGCCCGCGGCCTCCGCCAGTTGTTCCAAACGATCTCCACTCATGCCTTTTTCTCCAGCCAGACCAGTGCCGAGTGAGCGGCCAGGGTGCCGTCCTGGCGGGTCGGCGTTGCGCTGGCGTCACTGCTGTGCAACAGCTCGCCCTGGGGAGCCTCGTCCACCGGTACGGCCTTGTCGCTCAGGTTGAGTTCGATGGTCAGGCGGCTGCCGTCGGCGAGACTCCAGCGCGCCCGTACGGCGCGCTCGGCCAGGGCTTCGGCGCCTATGGGGCGAGCACCTTCCAGGCGCGGGAAGAGTTCGCGGCGGCGGATTTCCAGCAGCTCGCGATACAGCCCCAGCCAGGCGGCGTGATCGGGCTGATCGGCCTCGCCGAAATTGGGCTTGGAATCTTCGAAGGTCTTGGCGGCGTTCGGGTCGGGGATCTGCTGGCGATGCTCTTCGCTGGTGAAGAAATCGAAGTCCTTGAATTCGTTGCGACGGCCGTCGCGGACCAGCTCGGCCAGCTCGTCGTTGTGGCTGGTGAAGAACAGGAAGGGTTGGCGGCTGCCCCATTCCTCACCGATGAACAGCAGCGGAATCATCGGGCTGAGCAGCAGCAGGGCAGTGGCGGCCTTTAGCGCCGGCTCGGGCGCCAGACGGGTCAGGCGTTCACCGAAGGCGCGGTTGCCGACCTGATCGTGGTTCTGCAGGAAGATGACGAACGCCGAGGCCGGCAGGTCCTTGCTGGGTTCACCACGGGCCTTGCCATGGCGGGTCTGCTCGCCCTGGTAGATGAAGCCCTCGCCCAGGCAGCGCACCAGCTTGGCCGTGGCGTCCTCGGTGAAGTCCTGGTAGTAGCCTTCGTTCTCGTCGGTCAGCATGGGGTGGATGACGTTGTGCCAATCGTCCGCCCACTGCGCGTTGTAGTGCTTGCCACCCAGCAGCGTGGCCGTGTTGTCCTCGTTCTCCAGCATCAGGTGGATGTGGCGACTCGGCTCGACGGTGCTGCGGATCTCCTCGGCCATCTCTTCGAGGAAGCCCTTGTCGTTGATGGCGTGGACGGCATCGAATCTGAGGCCGTCGAAGCGATACTCCATCAGCCACATCAGGGCGTTGTCGATGAAGTAGCGGCGTACCGCGTCCTGGCGGAAATCGATGGCCGCACCCCAGGGCGTATGGATGTCTTCGCGGAAGAAGCGCTCGGCATAGGCGTGCAGGTAGTTGCCGTCCGGTCCGAAGTGGTTGTAGACCACGTCCAGGTAGACCATGACGCCATGGCCGTGGGCGGTGTCGATCAGCGACTTGAGGTCGTCCGGGGTGCCATAGGAGGCTTCCACCGCGTACGGCAGCACGCCGTCATAGCCCCAGTTGCGATCGCCAGGAAATTCCGACAGCGGCATCAGCTCGATGGCGGTGACACCCAGTGCCGCCAGGCGCGGCACCAGCTTCTCGACGCCCGCGAAGCCACCCAGGGTGCCGACGTGCAATTCATAGATGACGCTCTCGTGCCAAGGACGGCCCTGCCACTCGACGGTCTGCCAGTGATAGGTGGTGGGGTCGATGACGATGCTCGGCTCGTGCACATCGCCGGCCTGGGCGCGGGAGGCCGGGTCGGGGACCAGCAGGTCCTTGATCTGGTAGCGATAACGGGTGCCGGCACCGCATTGGGCCTCCACCGCGAACCAGCCGTCTTGCTCGGCTTCCATGGGAAGGGTCATGCCACCTTCCAGGACCACCGACACGGCGTCAGCGCTGGGCGCCCAGAAGTGGAAGAGGGTGCGTTCCTTGTTCACCAGAGTGGCACCGGCACGGGTCTGCCAGGCATAGCCCCCGGTCACCGCGGCTGCGTCGCGCGAAATATCAGTCATGGATAGAGAACTCCCGAAACCGGACGGCAGAAAAGACGCTGCGGCCCAGTTGGCCGCAGTTGCTGTTATGACCGGTGAGAGTTGCGCAAAGTTAGGCGGGGAAAGCGCTTTTCGTCGGCCTTTTGCCGAGGGAAAAGCGCTTGGTAGTCAGGTTGCGCCTCAGGCGCCGACCTGACGCTCCTGGTGAGCGGTGGTCTGGAGCAGATCGAGGTACAGCGAGGCATAGGGCTTGGCGCATTCGGACCAGAAGAACGGGCCCTGCATGGCGCGATGACGCATGGCCAGCAAGAGGTCCTGACGTTCGAACACACCCAGGGCGCGGTCGATGGCGCTGATGTAGTTTTCCAGCGACAGCGGGGCGAACAGGAAGCCGGTGGTGCCGTCCTCGATGCTGTCGGCCAGGCCACCGGTGCGGGTGGCGATCGGTAGGGAGGCGAAGCGCTGGGCGTACATCTGGCTCAGGCCGCACGGCTCGAAGCGCGAGGGCATCAGCAGGAAGTCGCTCCCGGCATACATGCGCCGTGCCTCGGTCTCGCAGAAGCCGATGTGGGCACTGACCCGACCGGGATGGCGCAGGGCCAGGGCCCGTACCTGGCGCTCGATGTGCGGCTCGCCGCAACCGATGATCATCAGCTGGCCACCGCGGGCGACGATGTGATCGGCCGCCTCGATGGTCAGGTCGATGCCTTTCTGCTGGACCAGTCGGGAGACCACGGCGAACAACGGGCCGTTGGAGGGCTCCAGGCCGAATTCCTCGCGAATGCGCGCGGCGTTGACCGCCTTGCCGTCCCAGTCCGATTCGGTGAATTGCTGGCACAGGTGCGGGTCGCTGCAGGCGCTCCAGCCATCGTCGATGCCGTTGAGCAGGCCGGTCAGCTTGCCGTCACGGGCCTTGACCTGCAGCAGGCCTTCGAGGCCGCAACCGAATTCCGCGGTGGTGATTTCCTGGGCGTAGGTGTGGCTGACCGTGGTGATGTGGTCGGCATAGACCAGACCGGCCTTGAGAAAGGACACCTTGCCCCAGAACTCCAGGCCCTCCATCTGGAAGGCGTGGGCGGGAATGTCGAGATCGGCCATGACCGAAGCCGGGAACAGGCCCTGGTACGCCAGGTTGTGGATGGTGGTCAGGCACGGGGTGCTGGCACCCTTCCAGCGCAGGTAGCCAGCGGCGAGGCCGGTCTGCCAGTCGTTGAGGTGCAGCAGGTCCGGCACCCAGCGAATGGAGGCGTCGCCCAGGGCGAAGTCGGCGGCAGCGCTGGCCAGGCGACCGAAGCGGATGTGGTTGTCGGCCCAGTCGGCACCGTTCAGGTCGCCATAGGGGTTGCCCGGGCGCTCATAGAGTTCGGGGCAGATCAGCACATAGACGACCAGGCCGTCTTCCAGATTGACGCGACCGATCTCGCAGGCCGGCATGGCGGCGCGGGCGGCGATGCGGCCGACCATCTGCACGCGATCCTTGATCGCGGCCATCACCTGACGATAGCCGGGGATCAATACCCGGACGTCGTGGGAGGCGGCGAGGGCGCGCGGCAGGGCGCCTGATACCTCGCCCAGGCCACCGGCCTTGACGAAGTCGGAAATTTCCGGAGTCACGAAAAGAATGCGTTTACGACTTTCGACGACGGAGCTCAGCGTCAGCTGAGGCTCGTCCGTGCGCTTGCGGAGCGAGCTGGATCTGGTGGTGCGAGTGGCAGTTTCAACGGGCTCCAGAGCCCCAAATTTCCCCACGACGGCATTTGCCATGGTGCGCTCCCAATGCAGCAAGTTCGAGACTGAGGTTTACCTGATTGCTTCTTTCCTGAAGCTCGATGCTCCTGGTTCAAAAACGCCTACAGCCGAGCTGCTACAGCCTTTTTGCCGGTCACCTCTTCTTGAGATGTCTGGATCTGGGCGAGAACTGCTTCGCGGATTTCCAGATTGCTCTCGCACTGACTCACGGACAACGTCACAAGTTTCCCGCTCGAATGTTGCGGTCTTGCTTCGTATTGCCAGATGCATGCCCGAAAGCCGTCGCGGTTCGGGCCGGTACCTCTGAATAAACGCCAGGTGAACCGCTTGATGGTCACCTGATCGCGACAATTGGCCGAAAAATCAGACTTCTGGCTGACGAACGACCGGCTCTTGCCTTTCGTCGGATAGTGGCGCGGGGTGCACGTCACGGCGTCCCAGTTCGGTCCGCAGCTTGGGCAGGCAGAGGGGGAATTCGCGATTGATGTGGGTGATCAGCCGCTCGCGCACGAAGCAGCGCAGGTCCCAGTTCTTGGAGGAATCGCCCGAACTCACCAGCACGCGCAGCTGGATGGAATCGTGGGACGCATCGGTCACCTGCAGCACGCAGACACGGCCATCCCACAAATGGGGCACCTCGGCACAGGCGCGTTCCAATTCGGTGCGGATGGGTGCCAGGGGTAGGGAATAGTCAACCCATATGAAGACTGACCCGATCAGGCTGGAAGACGAGCGCGTCCAGTTCTGGAAGGGCGTCTCGATGAAGTATTGCAGCGGGACCACCAGGCGGCGATCGTCCCAGATACGGACCACCACGTAGGTGCCGGTGATCTCTTCCACCCGGCCCCATTCGCCTTCGACGATGACCACATCGTCCAGCCGGATCGGCTGGGTCACGGCGATCTGCAGGCCGGCGATGAGATTGCCCAGGACCGGTCGCGCAGCGATACCCGCGACCAGGCCCGCGACCCCGGCCGAGGCGAGCAGGCTCGCACCCACCTGGCGAACCGCCGGGAAGGTCATCAGCATCAGGGCGATGCCCACCAGCAGGACGATGAAGCTGAGGCTGCGCACCAGCACCCGATTCTGCGTCTGGATCCGCCTGGCCCGCAGGTTGTCCGCCACATCTACGGGATTGCGCAGGGCGATGGTCGCGCCGACGGCCTTGACCGCCCGGAGGCCCAGCCAGGTAAAGGCGGCGATGCTCAGCAGACCGGTGAGATGCTGTACGGCACGCAACAGCGGCAGGGCATCGGGTGCGGAATTCCAGACACCTTGCAACACCACCAACGGCACGGCCAGGCGCGCGGGTTTCTCGGCGTACTTGACCAGGTTGCGCGCCAGCAGGAAGGGATTGGCCAGGCGGCGGATGGCCGCGAACGCCAGGGTCAGGGCGACGCTGCTGATCAGCAGGGCGACCCCCGCCGCGATCAGCGTGGTGATCCAGGGGGCGTTGAGCCAACCCGTCCAGTCGATGGCCGTCATGCGCAATTTCCTCAGGCAGACGGCTCCCCGTGATCCAGAAAAGCTGACGCGCCGGAACCGCGGGGAGCCTTTCGAGACACCTGTTTTCCGACTGAGGGGCTTCGCCACGGTTCCCCGAATGTCCGGCAAACGGTCCCAGGGTGGTAATACCACCCCAATAGGTGCGATGCCTGTTGCGCAGTGCTGGCTTTTTCTGTCGATCAGTGGGGCAGGATGTCGCACCTCGCGTCTAAGCTCAGAGGAGAGTGCGCAGCGGACGCCGGATAGGAGTAGAATTCGCGCCCCAACGAGATACGTCCAGTCAGATGGCGGACCTGCGGAGATCGAGACGGATTTATGAAACCAGTGGTAGTGGTCGTCGAAGACGAGAACATGTTGCTCGGGCTGATGGAAGAGGTGCTCGAAGGCGAAGGCTTTCAGGTGCACACCTTCGGCACCGCGGATCAAGCCTGGGAATACCTGTCGAGTGCGCGTCCGACGCCTGATCTGCTGATCACCGACGTCCGCATGCCGGGTGTCATCGACGGCCTGGAGCTGGCGCGCCGCGTCAAGCAGCAGCTGCCGGGTCTGCCCATCATCGTCTCTTCGGGCTATTTCGAAGAGCTGCAGCCCGAGCGCGCCCCGGACATCTACTACCTGCCAAAGCCCTGGCGCTTCGACGACCTGCTGGCCGGCTGCTTCCGCTTCCTCAATCAGCGCAAGGGCTGATTGCTGCCTTCTGCGGCCTGGTTCCAGGCCGTACTCTCCTTTGTGGTGGAAGCGGGCGCTGTCCGCAACCGTCCAGCACCCTGCCTAAGCTGATTCCTTTTCGTTATTTATCTGACGATACTTAGATCGTTTAGCTTGGCCTCCGACAGGCATCGAGTCGATGCCGAGGGCGCGCTCCGGCGTGCCTGCCGACAAGGAGGCCTTCATGAATTCACTGCTCAAGTCTCTGGCGCTGGCTGCAGGCCTGGCAACGCTCGCGGTGCAGGCGACCGCTGCCGATCTGGTGGTCGGCTACCAGACCGGTGTCGATCCCTCAAAGGTCGCCCAGGCCGATGGCCGCTACGATCAGGCGATTGGCCAGAAGATCGACTGGCGCCGTTTCAACAGCGGTCCCGAGGTCGTCGCCGCGCTGGCATCGGGTGATGTCCAGATTGGCAATCTCGGCTCCAGCCCGCTGGCGGCGGCCACCTCGCGCAAGCTGCCGCTGGTGACCTTCCTCGTCTCCGCGCAAATCGATTCCGCCGAAGCCCTGGTCGTACGCGATGGCAGCGGGATCGACAGACCCGAGCAACTGGTCGGCAAGACCATCGCCACGCCCTTCGTCTCCACCTCCCACTACAGCCTGCTGGGAGCCCTCAAACACTGGGGCGTGGATCCGGCCAAGGTCAAGATCGTCAACCTCAATCCCACCGAGATCGCCGCTGCCTGGCGCCGCGGTGATATCGATGGCGCCTTCGTCTGGTCACCCGCGCTGGGCGAGATCAAGAAGAACGGGAAGGTGCTCGCCGATGCCGCCCAGGTGGGCAGCTGGGGTGCGCCAACCTTCGAGGTCTGGGTGGCGCGCAAGGACTTCGCCGAAAAGCATCCCGAAGTCATCGCCCAGTACGCCAAGGTCACCTTGCAGGCCTTCGCCGACTACCAGGCCCATGGCAAGGCATGGGATGCGCAGTCCGAGCAGGCCAGAAAGATCGCTCGCCTGACCGGCGCGGACGCCGCGGACATCCCCGAATTACTGGCCGGCTCACGTTATCCGGATGCCCAGGCGCAACTCGGGCCCGATCTGCTCGGTGGCGGCACGGCCAAGGCCATCGCCCACACCGCCGAATTTCTCAAGGAACAGAAGCGCATTCCCACGGTGCTCGACGACTACTCGCCCTATGTCAGCGCCGAATACGTCCGCAAGGCTCAATAGCGATCCTCTCACGCCACGATTCGCCCCTCTCCGGAGGGGCTTTTTTTCCCAGCCGACAGGAGCCGGTCATGAGTCGACTCACCCTGGAACAGGCCAGCCTCGGATTCGTCCGCCGTGGCCGTCGTCAACCCATTCTGCAGCGTCTCGACCTCGCAGTGGAGAAGGGCGCCTGCCTGGTCGTCCTGGGCCCGTCCGGCTGCGGTAAGTCCAGCCTGCTCAACGTGCTCGCCGGTTTTCAATCCCTGGATGAAGGGCGCGTGCAGCTCGATGGCCGGACCCTGGGGGGGCCGGGTGGCGAACGCGGCGTGGTGTTCCAGGACGACGCCCTGATGCCCTGGCTCAATGCGCTCGACAACGTCGCCCTGGGACTGCGCCTGCGCGGGCTGGGACGTGCCGAGCGCGAGGCCAGGGCTCGCGAGATGCTCGAGCTGGTGGGGCTGCCGCAGCACGCCGAGCACGCCATCGGCGAACTCTCGGGTGGCCAGCGTCAACGCCTGGGTCTGGCCCGCGCCCTGGCGGTGGATCCGGATTTCCTACTGCTGGACGAACCCTTCGGCGCTCTCGACGCCCTGACCCGGGAACGCATGCAGGTGCTGTTGCTGGACGTATGGAAACGCACCGGCAAGGGCCTGTTCCTCATCACCCACAGCGTCGACGAGGCGCTGTTTCTGGCGACCGAGCTGCTGGTGCTGGACGGACCGCCCGCGCGCATCGTCCGCCGCCTGGAGGTGCCTTTCGCCCGCCGCTATCTGGCGGGGGAGCCCGTTCGCGCGATCAAGGCCGATCCCCTTTTCGCCGAGCTGCGCCAGGAGTTGCTCGACCTCTTTCTGCAGGAGTCTCCCGATCATGTCCTCTGACACCCTGACAACCTCCCTGCGCGATAACCGGGAACGCCGTCGACTGCACTTGGACCGCCGCCGAGTGGCAGCGCTGGGCACCCTGGCAGGCGTGGCGACGCTCTGGTGGAGCGCGACCCATCTGGGTTGGGTGGATACCCTGTTCCTGCCGTCGCCCGAACAACTGCTGGTCGCTCTGCAGGGACTGCTCGCCGACGGCTATCTGGATGCCAGCCTCTGGCAGCACCTGGGCACCAGCCTGCTGCGGGTGCTGGCGGCGCTACTGGCGGCCGTGCTGACCGCGGTACCCCTGGGCATCGCCATGGGCCTCAACCCGACCCTGAACGCCGCGCTGGACCCCCTGGTGGAGTTCTATCGGCCGATTCCACCGCTGGCCTACCTGCCGCTGATGGTGATCTGGTTCGGCATCGGCGAGCTGTCCAAGGTGCTGCTGATCTATCTGGCGTTGTTCGCGCCCTTGCTGATCGCCACCGTGGGTGGGGTGCGCCGGGTCGATCCGGCGCGACGCCAGGCAGTGCGCTGCCTGGGCGCCTCGCGAGGGCAGGTGGTGCGGCACGTCATCCTGCCCAGTGCCTTGCCCGACATCCTCACCGGCCTGCGGATCGCCCTGGGGGTGGGCTGGTCGACCCTGGTGGCCGCTGAGTTGATCGCGGCCAATCGGGGCCTGGGCTTCATGGTGCAATCGGCCGCCCAGTTCATGGCCACCGACGTGGTGGTGGTGGGCATCCTGCTGATCGCCAGCATCGCCCTGTCCATCGAACTGGGCCTGCGCGCCCTGCAGCGGCGCTATGCCGGCTGGCAGTAGGGAGACGTCCATGCCCCTTACCTTCGAACGTCTGAGCCCCGCCCTCGGGGCACGCGTCCATGGCCTGGATCTGCGCGAGCCCCTGGACGCCGCCAGCCACACGGCACTCCACCAGGGGCTGCGGGAGCATCAGGTGCTGTTTCTGCGTGACCAGTTGCTGACGCCACGCCAGCAACGGGACGTGGCGGCCCATTTCGGCGATCTGCACATCCACCCGATCTATCCCAAGCATCCCGAGCAGCCGGAAATCCTGGTGCTGGATACCGAGTTGAACGATCTGAGGGACAACGCGCTCTGGCATACGGATGTGACCTTCATCCAGACGCCGCCGCTGGGGTCGCTGCTCAGCGCCCGCCAGGTGCCTGCCTATGGCGGCGATACCCTCTGGGCGAGCAATTCCGCGGCCTATGCGGCGCTGTCCGCACCGCTTCGCGGGCTGCTCGACGGTCTCAGTGCCTGGCACGACCTGAGCAAATCCTTTCCGCTGGAGCGCTTCGGCCAGACGCCGGAAGGCTTGCAGCGTTTCAATGCGGCACGCGCGTCCAACCCGCCGGTGCGTCATCCGGTGGTGAGGGTGCACCCGGAGACCGGGGTCAAGGGGCTGTTCGTCAGCGCCGGCTTCACCACCCGGATCGTCGAGCTGGAAGAAGCCGAGAGCGAGGCGCTGCTGCAATTGCTGTTCGCCCATGCCGCCCGACCTGAATTCCAGGTGCGCTGGCAGTGGCAGGCGGGCGATCTGGCCTTCTGGGACAACCGCATCACCCAGCACTACGCCTGTGACGACTATCGTCCGCAGCGGCGCGTGATGCACCGGGCGACCATCCTGGGCGACCGTCCCCGCGGGCCGGGCGACCAGGGATGATGGCCTGTCCGCAGCAGGGATAGGCCGGCGTCCCGGCGGAAGATCAGTTGCCCAGGACGTCGATCAGCCCGAATACGAAGAACAGCACGATGCACACGGCCGCCACCGCGACCGGGATGAAGCGCGGATCCTTGATGGCCTTCCACATGGCCTGACGATTGCTGCGAGACGTTTCCATGACACCGCTCCAGGGGGTAAGGCCGGCGAGCTTAAAGCATCGCCGGGGGCGGCGGCCAGCCGGGCAGGGCGGCTCTCGTCGGGGTTTCCGGCCGGTTCGGCGGCCTAGGCGACGCCGATCTTCCACTGCGGCGGCGGGGGGGTGCCGTTGACCGCGAAGTCGCCGACGATTCGATCCTTGTAGATGCGCGGATTGTGGGAGGCGAGGGTGCGGGCATTGCGCCAGAAGCGATCCAGACCCTGGGGTCTCAGCGTGGCCGAGGCGCCCAGGGCGTCGAACAGGCGTCCGGAGGCCTCGATGATCAGGTCCGTCACCACATTGAGCGATTGGCAGACTTCCAGTTCGGCCAGCGCCACCGCGCGATCCTCGGCGGCCTGGTCGTCCGTCTGCCTGAGGGCATGCACCCGCTGCAAGGCCTCGGCGTTCTTCAGGGCAATCACCCCGGCGCAGTAGGCCGCGCTGCGTACCTGGCCTACCACGGCCAGCACCTGGGGATCCTGGCTGACACGGTCGGCGTTGCCGATGGTGAAGGTGCGGGTGCGAGCGGCGACCGCGGCCGCTACCTCGCTGCTCATGGCCCGTCCCAGGCCCGCCAGATTGGCGAGGTGAAAGACCTGGAAGAAGCCGGGTGAATAGCGGAAGCGCTCGCCCACCGCCACCACGTCCGCAGGCTCTACGCGCACATTGGTGAAGGTCGCCGTGCCGCTGGCGGTCAGGGTCTGGCCGAAGCCATTCCAGTCATCCACCACCTCGACGCCGGGGGCATCGCGGCGGACGGTGACCATGACGCGATTGCCGGCCTCGTCGGTGGCGCCCACGTCGATCCAGTCGGCATAGAGCGAACCGGTGGTATAGAACTTGGTGCCGGAGAGCAGCAGGGCGTCGCCCTCGCGGCGTACGCGTGTGCTGAACTCGGCGCGCCGGGCATCGCCGACTTCGCTGGACGCCGGACCTATTGTCTCGCCGGCAGCGATGCGCGCGAACCAGCGGCTGCGGCGCGCCGGGTCGTCGCTGTTGAGCAGGCCCTCGACAAAGCCCATGTGGCCGCGCAGGGCTTGGACCAGATTGGAATCCGCCTCGCCCAGTTCGATGAGCAGGGCGAACAGTTCCGGCAGGGTGACGCCTGCGCCGCCGTGCTCGACCGGCAGCCGCAGGGCGGTGAAGCCCGCTGCCTTCAGCCAGTCCAGCTCTTCGACCGGCAGCCGCCGCTGCACCTCGCGTTGGATGGCGCCCGCGCGGACGCGCTGGAACAGCGGCTGAAAGCGCGCGGAGAGGTCGGCATGGCGCGCGGAAGGGCCGGCGCCCCAGCCTGCGGAAATGATGCTCATGGGAATGGAGATCCTTCTAATGCTGTCGGGAGAGATTCGGGACGGGCGAGACCGAGACGGGCCATCTCGGCCTGGGCGGCGCGGGTGTGGCCGATCAGGGCGATCGCCGCCAGCAGACGGCGGCCCAAGGTTTTCAGGACCGCTTCCGGCGCTGCGGGACGGTATCGGGTGGACGGAGCCCATTCGTCTTGCTGCCTGCCCGCCGGCCTTGCATGAGTCCTTATCGGGGAAGTGGGTGCAGGTTCACCCGTACGGAGCATCTTGTTGGATAAAAACATGGCGGACTTTGACAAGTGCAGAGTTGGCTCAAGTCTAGAAGGCACTTCGAGCCATTGACCAGTTGTCAAAAGTGCTAAGGATATGTCTCGAAATATTCCTTGCCAGAAGTGTTGTTCCCGCAACAGTTGGGTCTTGGTGTGGATGATTTTTTATAAGCTTATGTTTTTATTGGTTGCTTGAATGATCGTTAGATGGGCTGCGGAATTATCGCGGCAAGACGTTGAATATCGAGCCATTGCATGGCTGAAGGCAGCGAACAATCACTTGTTCATGAAGTAATGCCTTAACGATATTTCACTTCTGGATGCTCTTTTTCTAAGGTCGGCTTTGATTTCTGGCTATCAGGGCCCTGTGGTGACTGTCTATCTCGATACGCGGCATCGCCGCCTGGTCAAATTGCTCCTGCATACGTTCACCGCCCGCAGCGAATGGCCGACCTGGGGGCTGATTGCAGGGGTCTACGCAAGCTGGCTGCTGCTCGTCCTGGCCTGGCCGCTGCTTGGCTACTGGACCCTGCCACCGCTGATTCTGGTCGTCGTGCTGCACCAGTCGCTGCAGCACGAGTTGATCCACGGTCATCCCACGCGCTGGCCCCGGGTTAATGCCCTGCTGGCCTATCCACCCCTCGGCCTCTGGTTTCCCTTTCCGCTCTATAGGGACAGCCATCTGGCGCACCATCGGCGCGAGAACCTCACCGACCCGGACCTCGATCCCGAGAGCCGCTATGTGGATGGCGAGGTCTGGGAGCGAAGAGGGCAGGCCGGACGGGCGTTGCTCTGGCTGGACAAGACCTTGCTCGGGCGTGTCCTGGTGGGACCGGTGCTATCGCTGCACGGCATGCTGGAGTTCGAAGTACGCCGCTGCCGGCGTGGCGAGCGGGGCATGCTGGGTGTCTGGCTGATCCACCTGACACTCTGTGCAGGGCTGCTCCTGGCGATCCACGGGCTGTCTGGCATGCCCCTGGCGATCTATGTGCTGGGAGTGGCCTGGCCGGCGCTGGCCCTGGCGCTGATCAGATCCTTTTACGAACACCGCCCGGCGCTGGATCCGGCGCAAAGGTGCGTGCTCAACGAGAGCGGCGGGGCGCTGCGCTGGCTGTTTCTCAACAATACCCTGCACCTGGTCCACCACGATCTGCCGGGCTTGCCCTGGTATCTGATTCCGCGGGTCTACCGCGCCAGGCGCAGTGCCTATCAGGCGCGCAGCGGAGGCTTCGTGTTTTCCGGCTATCGCGAGCTGGGTCGACGTTTCGCCTGGCGAGCCGTGGATGCACCCAGGCATCCCGGCGCTGACGCAAGGCCTCCCAGCCATCTCCCGGCCGGTCAGCCTTCATTGATATCTGCCTGCCGCTAGATAATACCACCCCTTCGTTTTGGATCGCTTTGGGATTGATTCTCCCTGCCTGGGTAATCAAGGCGAGACCAAGCCAGATCGTTGCGATGCCGGGCCGTTCAGAAGGGCCGATGGAGCAGCGCCGCCAGTTCGGGCGCCAGCCGCTGCCTGGGAAACCTGTTGGCGCCTGGGGAAGGAGCGCGCTTACAGAGGTCGTGGGGCGTCGGAACTCCCCGCGGAATCCTGCAGGAGCCTGACCAGGGCGCGGACGCTTTCCGGTAGTGCCTCCAGATCCCTGACCAGAATGTTTCGCTCGCGAACCGCCCAGGGTTCCTCGATCCTCACCGTCCGGATCGCCATGCTTCGGCCATGATGCCGGGCGGCGGATTCGGGCAGGATGCCGATGCCCACCTTGGCTTCGACCATGCGGCACACGGCCTCGAAACTGGAGAGCTGGATACGCAGATTCAGGGTGGCACCGAGACGTTCCACCTGATCCCGCAGGAAATTCAGCAGGCTGGTGCCCTCGCGCAGACAGATGTGCTGGTAGTCCAGGGTCTCCCGCAAGGTGACCTGGGGCTGGCTGGCCAGGGGATGCCCGGTGGGCACGACCAGCGTCAGGCGATCCATGCTGTAGGGCAGGATCTGCAGATTGCTCGCTTCGATCAGTCCGGCGGTGATGCCCAGATCCGCTGCCCCGTCGATCACCCCCCTGACGATGTCACGATTGAGGCGCTCCTGCAGATCCACCGTCACGCCCGGGCGATCCGCGAGATAGACGGCGAGCAATCCGGGGAGGAACTCGGTGACCGCGGTCGTGTTGGCGAAGATGCGGATATGGCCGGTGGCATCACTGCGGTACTCGGTGAATTCGCCTTTGAGAAAGTCGACCTGGCGCATGATGAGACGGGCATGCTGCAGCAGGCGCTGGCCCGCTGGCGTGAGCTCGACGCCACGACTGTCACGGTAGAGCAGGCGAATGCCGAACTGGCTTTCGAGGGCCTTCACTCGCGCGCTGGCGGCGGCCGGCGACAGGGCCGCGCGGCGTGCGCCCTGCGTCAGGCTGGGCGACTCGGCGATATGGATGAAAAGCCGCAGGTCAGCCAGGTCGAAATGCATGCTCGCGTGCTCCGTGCGTTTTTTGGCGTTCAGCCTAGCCGAATGCCGGCTTACGCAAATGTAAATTCACAGAACGAAACAACTCCCCGCAAGCTGGCGTCGAGCCTATCGATGGGAGTCAAGCATGAACGCGACGCCAGCCGCAGCCTGGGTGGGACGAACCCTCGAAACAGAGGATTTTCTGGGACAACGCCAGGTAGCGCGCATCGCCCACACCTTCGATGAACCGCCATTGGCGGCGGGCGAGGCGCTGCCGCCGCTCTGGCACTGGGCCTTCTTCGACAACCCGGTGGCAGGGGCCCAGCTCGGGCCCGATGGGCATGCGGCGCGCGGTACCTTCCTGCCGCCGGCGGAAGGGCGTAATCGCATGTGGGCAGGCGGGCGCCTGGACTTTCTCGGCGCGCTGCACGTTGGCGAGCGGGCGCGCTGCGTCTCGACGCTGCTGCGCGTCGAGGAGAAGACGGGTCGTAGCGGCAGCCTGCTGTTCGTGACCGTGGAGCACCGTTATTTCCAACAGGACGAACTGGTGCTGCGCGAAGAGCAGGACCTGGTCTATCGCGAGCCCGGTGCGCCCAAGGCCGGCAGCGGCGAAGCCATCGCGCTCGGCAGCTGGGCGGAGTCGGTGGTACCCGAGCCGACGTTGCTCTTCCGCTATTCGGCGGTGACCTTCAACGGTCATCGCATCCACTACGACTGGCCCTACGCGACCCAGCAGGAGGGCTATGCCGGTCTGGTCGTCCATGGCCCGCTCATCGCGACCCTGTCGCTGCGCAGCTTCCGTCGCGCTCATCCGACCGCGCGGATACGGCAGTTCAGCTATCGCGGCGTTCGTCCGCTGATCGCGCCCGCTCCCTTCACGCTCAGTGGTCAGGTCATCGCGCCCGGCGAGGCGGAGCTGTGGGCTGGAAATGGCGACGGTGCAGCCCAGGTGGCTCGGCTGCGATTCGAGTGACAGCGGTGCCCCTATAACGACAAGAGAGAAACTCCCATGCTGGACGAACGACAAGAAGAATTCGCCGCCATTCGCGACGGCGTCCGTGGCCTTTGCGCCGGCTTCCCGGCCGAGTACTGGCGCCACATTGATGAGCAGAAGGGCTTTCCCCAGGACTTCGTCCAGGCGATGACCGAGGCGGGCTGGCTGTCCGCCATGATTCCGGAAGCCTATGGCGGCTCGGGGCTGGGCCTGGCCGAGGCCTCCATCATTCTGGAGGAGGTGAATCGCTGCGGCGGCAATTCCGGGACCATCCATGGGCAGATGTACAACATGTTCACCCTGCTGCGAAACGGCAGCGACGAGCAGAAGAGCGCCTATCTGCCACGGCTGGCCAGCGGTGAGCTGCGCCTTCAGTCCATGGGCGTCACCGAGCCCACCACCGGCACCGATACCACCAAGATCAAGACCACGGCGGTGCGCAGGGGCGATCGCTATGTGATCAATGGGCAGAAGGTGTGGATCTCCCGGGTGCAGCATTCCGATCTGATGATCCTGCTGGCGCGGACCACGCCGCTGGAAGCCGTCCAGCGCAAGTCCGAGGGGATGTCGATCTTTCTGGTGGATCTGCGCGAGGCCATCGGCAAGGGGCTGACCGTTCGGCCCATCCCCAACATGGTCAATCACGAGACCAACGAGCTGTTCTTCGACGAGCTGGAAATTCCCGCCAGCAACCTCATCGGGGAGGAGGGCAAGGGGTTTCGCTACATCCTCGACGGTCTCAATGCCGAACGCACCCTGATCGCCGCGGAATGCATCGGCGATGGCCGGTGGTTCGTCGACAAGGCCCGTCACTATGCCCGCGACCGGGTGGTGTTCGGTCGCCCCATCGGGCAGAACCAGGGCGTGCAGTTTCCCATCGCCGAGGCCCATATCGAAATCGAAGCCGCGGATCTGATGCGCTGGCACGCCTGCGACCTGTACGACCGCGGCGAAAACGCCGGCGCGGTGGCCAACATGGCCAAGTACCTGGCGGCCAAGGCCAGCTGGGAGGCGGCCAACGCCTGTCTGCAGACGCATGGAGGCTTCGGCTTCGCCACCGAGTACGACGTCGAGCGCAAGTTTCGCGAGACGCGCCTGTATCAGGTTGCCCCGATCTCCACCAACCTCATTCTTTCCTACGTGGCCGAGCATCTGCTCGAACTGCCGCGCTCCTTCTAGGGTGACCGCCATGACCCATACCGAACGTCTGGCGGCCTTTCTCGGCGAGCTGGCCTATGCGGATCTGCCGGCCAGCGTCGTGACGCGGACCGAAGAGCTGTTTCTCGACTGGCTGGGCTCGGCGCTGGCCAGCGATGGCAGCCATCCCATACCGCTGTTCCATGCCTATGCCCAGAGCATGGGCCCCACCGAGGGGCGTGCCCGGGTACTGGTCGCGCCCTACGGCACCTCAGCCTACTTCGCCGCGCTGGTCAATGGCGCCGCCTCTCATCTGGTGGAGCAGGATGATCTGCACAACAGCTCGGTGCTGCATCCGGCCACGGTGGTCTTTTCCGCCGCACTGGCCGCGGCCCAGGACCTGGGAAAAAGTGGACAGGAGCTGATCCTCGCCGCGGTTGCCGGCTATGAGGCGGGTATCCGCATCGGAGAATTCCTCGGGCGCTCGCACTATCGGATCTTCCATACCACGGCCACCGTGGGCACCCTGGCCGCGGCGGTGGCGGTGGGCAAGCTGCTGGACTTCGACCGGGAGCAGTTCATCCAGGTGCTCGGCAACGCGGGCACCCAGGCGGCAGGGCTCTGGGAGTTCCTGCGCGACGCGGCGGATTCCAAGCAGCTGCATACCGCCAAGGCGGCGGCGGATGGGCTGCTGGCGGCTTATCTCACAGCGCAGGGGTTGACCGGTGCGCGCAACATCCTGGAGGGCGAGCAGGGCCTGGCCGCCGGTCTCTCCACTGACGCCGACGCCCGCCGGCTGAGCGATCGCCTGGGACAGCGCTGGGCCTTGCTGGAAACCTCCTTCAAGTTCCATGCGTCCTGCCGCCATACCCACCCTGCGGCCGATGCCCTGCTGGACCTGATGCAGCGCGAACGCCTGGCGCCCGACGACATCGCCCAGGTGACGGCGCGGGTTCACCAGGGCGCCCTGGACGTACTCGGTCGCGTCGAGGTGCCGCGTACCGTGCACCAGGCGAAGTTTTCCATGGGCACGGTACTGGGGTTGATCGCCGTCCACGGCCAGGCGCAACTGGGTGATTTCGCGACTGCCGCGCTGAACGATCCCGCGGTCGCGGCCTTCCGCGCACGCGTCGGCATGCGCCTGGACCCCGAGGTCGACGCCGCCTATCCCCAGCGTTGGCTGGGCAGGGTCGAGGTGACGACCCGCCAGGGCGCTGTTCTGCAGGGACGGACCGACGAGCCCAAGGGCGATCCCGGCAATACCCTCGACAGGGCTGAACTGGAAGACAAATTCCGCCGGCTGGTCGCCTTCGCCGGCAAGCGCACGCCCGCCGATGCCGAGGCCCTGATCGCCCGGGCCTGGCGGCTGCACGAGTGCGTGGATCTCTACTGCTTCACCTGACCTGGAGTGAACCAAGATGGCTGTCGAAAAACCTCGTCCTCTGGATGGCATCACGGTCGTGAGTCTCGAACATGCGATCGCGGCGCCGTTCTGCTCCCGGCAACTGGCCGACCTGGGCGCCCGCGTCATCAAGATCGAGCGGCCGGGCAGTGGCGATTTCGCCCGCGGCTACGACGAGCGTGTCGCCGGACTCGCCTCCCACTTCGTCTGGACCAATCGCTCCAAGGAGAGCGTGGCCCTGGATCTCAAACAGGACGACGCCCTCGCCGTGCTGGACGGGCTGCTCGCCAAGGCGGACGTCCTCTTGCAGAACCTGGCGCCGGGCGCGGCCAGTCGGCTGGGGCTGGATTTCGACGTCCTGCACGCGCGCTTTCCTCGGCTGATCGTCTGCGACGTGTCCGGCTATGGCGGCGGTGGCAGCTATGAACGCAAGAAAGCCTACGACCTGCTGATTCAGAGCGAGGCAGGTTTTCTCTCGGTGACGGGGGGACCTGACGATGACCAGCTAGCCAAGGCTGGCTGCTCCATCGCCGACATCGCGGCCGGCATGTATGCCTACAGTGGCATCCTGTCGGCGCTGCTGTTGCGGGAGCGGACGGGGGAGGGCAGTCGCGTCGAGGTCAGCATGCTGGAGAGCCTGGTGGAGTGGATGGGCTATCCGCTGTATTACGCCTATGCCGGCATGCCGCCGCCCGCACGCGCCGGTGCCGCCCATTCCACCATCTACCCCTACGGGCCCTTTCCCGCGGGCGATGGCGGCACGGTGATGCTGGGCCTGCAGAACGAGCGGGAGTGGCAGCTCTTCTGCGAGCAGGTGCTGTTGCAACCGGAGCTGGCCACGGATCCGCGATTTTCCGCCAACTTCAAACGCTCGGCGAATCGCGGCGCGCTGCGCGACCTGATCGTCGAGGCGTTCGCCCAGCTCGAGACCTCAGAGGTCATCGCCCGTCTGGAGCGGGCGCAGATCGCCAATGCCCAGGTGAATGACATGGCGGCGGTCTGGGCGCATCCCCAGCTGCGCGAGCGCGATCGCTGGCGTGAGGTGGGCAGCCCGGCCGGTCCCTTGCCCGCCCTGTTGCCACCGGCGAGCAACAGTGCCTTCGAGCCGCGGATGGATCCGATTCCCGCGCTGGGCGAGCACACCGAAGCGGTGTTGCAGGAGCTGGGGTATGACCCCGTAGCCCTGGCCGCGGCGCCCCAGCGAGGTGCCCCATGATCCCCGGCGCCGACACGCTTCCCGCCGATCCTCGCTCCGCCCTGTTCGTCCCGGCGACGCGCCCGGAGCGAATCGGCAAGGCCCTGGCGAGTGGTGCCGATGTGGTGATCGTGGACCTGGAAGATGCGGTCGCCGAAGCCGCCAAGACAGCTGCACGTGACGCCCTCGAACAGGCACTGCTTGCCGCGCCTGACTTCCGGGTCTGGATCCGCATCAATGCCGCCGCCCACCCGGCGCATGGCGACGACCTGGCGCTGTGCCAACCCCTGGGGCAGGTGCGCGGAATCGTCCTGCCCAAGGCGGAAAGCGCCGCCCAGGTCGACCGCGTCCATGCCGAGACGGGCAAGCCCGTCTGGCCGATCATCGAGAGCGCCCGGGGTCTGGATCGACTCAAGGAGATCGCCGGGGCTGCCGGGGTGGAGCGCCTGGTGCTCGGCGGTCTGGATCTGGGCCTGGATCTCGGCTGGGAAAGCGGTACCGCGGCAGCGGAACGGCTGCTGGACCAGGCACGCTTTCGACTCCTGCTGGAAGGCCGACTGGCTGGACTGCCCGCACCCCTGGACAGCGTCTTTCCGGCCATCGATGACCTGACCGGGCTGGCGGCGGCCACCGCCAGCGCCCGCGACCAGGGTTTCGCCGGGCTGTTGTGCATTCATCCCCGCCAGGTCGCCGTGGTGCATGGCGCCCTGGCGCCGACGGCCACGGAAATCGACTGGGCGCAGCGGGTGATCGCAGCGAGTCAGGATGAGCAGGGGGTATTCGTCGTCGACGGAAAGATGATCGATGCGCCCGTGATAGGGCGCGCGCGCCGTCTGCTCGGACGCCTGGAAAAGGCGGCTCCCGTGTTAGGCGGAGCTGAAGGCCCTGTTGGGCAATGCTGAATTCCGCCCCGCGGAGGGGGCGCGTTTAATAACCCCGACCTGATTACAAAAACAAGATGAGGTGTCGCCATGCCCACGTTTCCGTTCAAAACGCTGTTCTGTGCCGCCGTGTTTTCCTTCGCCGGTTCGCTGTACGCGGCGGATGAAGCGCCCATCACCATCAAGTTCGCCCATGTGGTCGCCGAGCACACGCCCAAGGGGCAGGGCGCCGTGCTGTTCAAGAAGCTGGCGGAAGAGCGCCTGCCCGGCCGGGTGAAGGTGGAGGTCTACCCCAACTCCTCGCTGTTCGGTGACGGCAAGGAGATGGAGGCCCTGCTGCTGGGCGACGTCCAGATGCTCGCCCCCTCGCTGGCCAAATTCGAGCATTACGCCAAGGCGGTGCAGGTCTTCGATCTGCCCTTCCTGTTCGATGACATGGCGGCGGTCGACCGCTTCCAGGCCGGGCCCCAGGGCAAGGCGCTGCTGACCAGCATGGAGGGCAAGGGCATCACCGGTCTGGCCTATTGGCACAACGGCCTCAAGGTCCTCTCGGCCAACAAGCCGCTGCGTGAACCCAGGGATGCCCGCGGTCTGAAGTTCCGGGTCCAGGCCTCCGCCGTCCTCGACGAGCAATTCAAGGCCTTGCGCGCCGCGCCGCGCAAGATGAGTTTCGCCGAGGTGTACCAGGGCCTGCAGACCGGGGTCGTCAATGGCACGGAAAACACCTGGTCCAACTACTTCAGCCAGAAGATCCATGAGGTCCAGCCCTATTTCACCGAGTCCAACCACGGCCTGATCGACTACATGGTGATCACCAACACCACGTTCTGGCAGGGCTTGCCCGAGGACGTGCGCACCGAGCTCAATAAGGTGATGGGCGAGGTCACCCTGGAGGTGAACCGTCAGGCCAAGGCACTCAATGACGAGGCTCGCGGCGCCATCGCCAAAGCCGGCACCAGCGAGATCATCGAACTGACTCCCGCGCAACGCGAGGAGTGGCGCAAGGCCATGCAGCCGGTCTGGAAGAAGTTCGAAGGAGAGATCGGCAGCGAGGTGATCGAGGCAGCCGTCAACGCCAACAAGGCCAGCTGAAGACCCGCGAGCGCGTCCTTCTTTCGCCCCCTGTCAGTGCCTGTTGGAGGTTCGTATGTCTGCCGTGACCCGTCTCTGGTGCCGGCTGGAGGAAGCGCTCGTCGCCTTCCTGCTGGCGGTCATGACCCTGATCACCTTCGTCTACGTGGTGGTCAACAACGTATACGCCGTTTTCTATTATCTGGCCGATCGCAGCGCCTTCCTGGAAGAACCCCTGTTGGCCATGGGGGACGGCCTGCTCTTCGTCTCCCAGGAAATGACCTGGAGCATCGCCCTGACCAAGGCGGTGTTCGGCTGGCTGATCTTTATCGGTCTGGCCTGGGGCGTGCGCATCGGCGCTCACCTGGGGGTCGATCTGCTGGTCAAGACCTTTCCGCCCGCCTTGCGCAAGGCGGTGGCCTTGCTGGCGGTCGGCATCTGTATCTTCTATTGCGGACTGATGACCTATTCCAGCCAACAATGGGTAGCGGCGCTGATGAACGCCAACATCGGCGCCGAGGATCTCGACCGCTTCGGTCTGCGTCAGTGGCACATCGTCATGATCGTGCCGATCGGCTTCGCCCTGATGCTCATCCGCTTCGTCGAGGTGTTCCTGCGCATTCTGCGCAACGAGCAGAGCGGCTTCGGGGGTCATAGCGAAGCCGAGGATGCCCTCCGGCTCGTCGACGGCCAGCACGGCACGGAGCGCCAGCCATGACCATTACCTTCCTGTTCCTGGCGCTGTTCGCCCTCATGTTCATCGGCATTCCTGTGGCCGTTTCCCTGGGGCTTTCCGGTGCCCTCACCATCCTGCTGTTCAGCAACGACTCGGTGCGCTCGTTGGCCATCAAGCTGTTCGAGACCAGCGAGCACTACACCCTGATGGCGATCCCGTTCTTTCTCCTGGCCGGAGCCTTCATGACCACGGGCGGGGTGGCTCATCGGCTGATCGAGTTCGCCAACGCCTGCGTCGGCCATATCCGGGGCGGCTTGGCCATCGCCGCGATCCTGGCCTGCATGCTGTTCGCCGCCCTCTGCGGATCGTCGCCAGCCACCGTGGCCGCGGTGGGCTCCATCGTCATCGCCGGCATGGTCCGTTCGGGCTACAAGCGCGAATTCGCCGCCGGCATCGTCTGCAATGCCGGCACCCTGGGGATCCTCATCCCGCCCTCCATCGTCATGGTGGTCTATGCGACGGCCACCGAATCCTCGGTGGGCAAGCTGTTCATGGCGGGGGTGGTGCCGGGGTTGCTGCTGGGCCTGGTGCTGATGGTGACCATCTACATCATCGCCCGCATCAAGAACATTCCGGCGCTACCGCGAGCTTCCTTCAAGGAGGTGATGCGGACCGGACGGCGCGCCATCTGGGGCTTGATGCTGATCGTGATCATCCTCGGCGGCATCTATTCCGGCATGTTCACGCCCACGGAAGCGGCGGCGGTCTCGGCGATCTACGCGGCCATCGTCGCAGTCTTCGTGCACAAGGACATGCAGCTGCGGCAGTGCCATCGGGTGCTGATCGACGCGGCCAAGCTGTCCGTGGTGCTGATGTTCATCATCGCCAACGCCATGCTCTTCGCCCATGTCCTGACCACCGAGCAGATTCCCCAGTCGATCACCCGCTGGGTGGTGGACCAGGGCTTTTCGCCGATGGAATTCCTGATCGTGGTGAACATCGTGCTGCTGATCGCGGGCACCTTCATGGAGCCGTCGGCGATCATCCTGATCCTGGCCCCCATCCTGTTCCCGATCGCCGTGCAGCTCGGGATCGATCCGATCCATCTGGGGATCATCATGGTGGTCAACATGGAGATCGGGCTGATCACGCCGCCGACGGGCCTCAATCTGTTCGTCACCTCAGCGGTGACCGGCATGCCGCTCACCACGACCATCCGGGCCGTTTCCCCCTGGCTGCTGGTGATGCTGGCCTTCCTCATCCTGGTGACCTATGTACCTTATCTGTCCCTGGCCTTGCCGAACTGGTTGGGCATGACCTGAGGTCGGGGAGGGTGACCAGGTGAAGAGTCCGGCAACCGGACTCCTCACCTGGTGGTTGAGGCGGCACCACGCATAGCACGATGGGCCGGAACCGTCCTCGTCGCTACACGGCCCTGCATCGTTCATCACGTAATACCACCCCTATACGGGGTGAACTTCTACCGTTCGACTCCTTCGCGCGAACACCTGATGGGGACGATGACCGCCCATTGCTGATTCCGCCCTTGGTCCCGGACAGCTCGCCCTGCTAGCGTTCGCCGCTCGATAAGCGAAAAAGAGCAGGGGATAAGATGACCAGCGCGATTCATGACGTCATTGTCCTGGGCCTGGGCGCCATGGGGGCGGCCACGCTCTACCAACTGGCGAAGCGTGGGGTCCGGGTCGCGGGTATCGATCGCTATGCGCCACCCCATGACCTGGGCTCCAGCCACGGCGCCACCCGCATCACCCGCCAGGCCGTGGGCGAGGGCGCGGCCTATGTACCGCTGGCGATCCGTTCGCAGCACCTCTGGCGCGAGCTGGAGGCGGAGCGGGGCGCCCGGCTGTTCGAGCAATGCGGGGTGCTGATCATGACCGCCACCGCGACGGCGACCTCCCATCATGGCCGCCCGGATTTCACCCGGGCCACCCTGGAGCTGGCGCGCCAGTACGGGATCCCTCATGAAGCCTGGGACGGCGTCGCCATTCGCCAGCGCTTTCCGCAATTTCGCGTGGCAGACGATGCCCTGGGCTATTTCGAACCAGGCGGCGGTTATCTCTATCCGGAAGCCTGTATCCAGGCGCAGCTGGATGGGGCGCGCGAGCGGGGCGCCCAGATCCATACCGATACCGTCATCGAGCGCCTGGAAGCGGACGAGCAGGGCGTATTGCTGCATTCGGCGCAAGGCCGCTGGCGGGCGAAGCGGGTCATCGTCGCCGCCGGCATGTGGAGTGCTGAATTGCTGGGCGCACCTTTCGACCGGCTGCTGCGCGTCTGTCGGCAGACGCTGCACTGGTTCGAAGTCGCCGGGCCGGGACTGTTTCCGGCGGATTCACCCAGCTTCATCCTTGCCCATGGCAGTGGCGACAGCGATCTCTTCTACGGCTTTCCGCCCTTGCCAGGCGAAAACGCCGTCAAGGTCGCCACGGAGCAGTACCATAATAATACCACCCCTATAGGCATTGATCGGTCGATTCACCCGGAAGAATCGAGCAAGTTGTTCGGTAATCAAGTCGGGAGGTGGGTTGGCGGTCTTGCAGACCGGGCGGTGCGCAGCGCGGTCTGCGCCTACACCGTGACACCCGACTTCGGATTCATCGTCGACGAACATCCGGCGCTGCCGGGCGTGACCGTGGTCAGCGCCTGCTCGGGGCATGGTTTCAAGCATTCGGCGGCGCTGGGCGAGGCGCTCGCCCAGCGGGTGACCACCGGGCGCAGCGACATCGATCTCGACAGCTTCAGCCTCGCGCGATTCGGCTAGCGGCTGCGCACCGTCAGGGTGACCAGTCGCGTCACCACCAGGGCGATGTACATGACGCCGGAGAATTGGCCGAGCATCACCAGCGAGCGCGCCATCGGCTTGATCGGATAGATATCGCTCAGGCCGACGCCGGAGAGGATGGCGAAGCTGACATAGAGCAGCTCGGTCCAGGTCCGCGCAGCCAGGGGGTCGTTGGCCGCGGTGAAGCTGTTGGGCTGCAGGATCTGACAGGCCGAGTAGGCGTGGGCGAAGGCCCAGGCCAGCAGGGTGAAGGTCGCACCCACGGCAAAGAGTTCATCGGTGGTCGCGCGCTGGTCTTCCATCATGTAGGCGATGAGACTGCCTGCCGCATAGAAGTAGAAGACCGAGTCAAGAATGGCCAGGGATACCACCAGGTGGGGATTGCCGTGCCATTCCACCAGCACCGTGAGCACCAGGATGCAGCCGGCGAGGATGAACCCCAGCCACTGGATGGTCGGACTGCGTCGCACCATGCGCAGGGCGGTGGCCAGGACGATGATGCCGAAGGCGCCGATGATGGCGCGGCCATGCTCTTCCTGTTCCACCAGCGGGTAGAGCAGCAGGCCGAGGAGCTGGATGAACAGCAGGTTGGCGGAAGGATAACGGACCAGGTAGTGCAGGGGACTCTTCATCGCGACTCGGCGAAAGGCTCAGGGGCGGCCAGCGTAGCGGGTGGCGCAGCGCTTCGCCACGGGAGCCTCGCGCTCCCGTGGCCTGCACCTCAGGCCGCCTTGCGGCGGGTGGAGGGCAGCAGGAGGGTGAGGATCCCGAGCAGCGGCATGTAGGAGCACAGCTGGTAGACGTATTCGATGCCGTGGTGGTCCGCGAGGTTGCCCAGGCCCGCGGCGGCGATGGCACTGACGCCGAACATCAGGCCGAAGAAGATGCCGGCGATCATGCCCACGTTGCCCGGGACCAGTTCCTGGGCGTACACCACGATCGCCGAAAAGGCCGAAGCCAGGATGAAGCCGATGATGACGCTGAGCACGCTGGTCCAGAACAGATCGACGTAGGGCAGGGCGAGGGTGAAGGGCGCCGCGCCCAGAATCGAGAACCAGATGACCGCCTTGCGGCCGATGCGATCGCCGATGGGGCCGCCGAAGAAGGTACCGGCCGCGACCGCACCCAGGAAGAGGAAGAGGTGCAGTTGGGAGCTGGCGACCGAGAGGCCGAAGCGCTCGATGAGATAGAAGGTGAAATAGCTGGTGATGCTGGCCATGTAGATGTACTTGGAGAACACCAGCAGCGCCAGCACGATCAGCGCGAAGGTCACCCGACCGGGGGACAGGCCATGGCCGACAGCGGCGGCCTTGCGCCCCTTGGCGCTGCGCAGGTGATTGCGATACCAGCGCGACAGTCCGTACTGCACGCCGATGGCGAACAGCGCGAAGAGCGCGAACCAGGCGACATGCGTCTGCCCATAGGGAATGACGATTGCGGCGGCCAGCAGGGGGCCGATGGCGGTGCCGGCGTTGCCGCCGACCTGGAAGGTGGATTGCGCCAGGCCGAAGCGACCGCCCGACGCCAGGCGCGCTACCCGCGAGGTTTCCGGATGGAAGGTCGAGGAGCCGACGCCGATCAGCGCCGAGGCGGCCAGGATCGCGGGAAAGCTGCCGACAAAGGCGAGCAGCAGTACACCAATCAGGGTACAGACCATGCCGGCGGGCAGCAGATAGGGTTTAGGATGGCGGTCGGTATGGAAGCCGATCCAGGGTTGCAGCAGCGAGGCGGTGATCTGGAAGGCCAGGGTGATCAGACCGATCTGGGTAAACGTCAGACCATAACTATCCTTGAGCATGGGATAGATCGAGGGCAGGACGGACTGGATCAGGTCGTTGATCAGGTGGGCCAGAGCACAGGAGGCCAGAATGCCCGCCACCATCGGCGAGGCGCCGGGCAGGGCGGCGGTGGGGGTTTCGCCAGGAACGGCTGGCGTGGCAGAGGAAACGGCCATGCAGGTATTACCCTTATTATTTATGTCCAGCCGCTCACTGTGGCATCCTGTGGTATCGGAATCCAGTGCCAGTTACCGGATGTTTCCGGCAACCGAACTCACGCCAGGCGGCCTTTCGGCTCGCGTTGGGGCGCTTGCACCTTCCACTCTTTTCACGTTTTGTAATGGCAGATCCCATGACAGCCAAAGATCCACTGCTCCTTGACCAGCAACTGTGCTTTTCCCTGTATTCGGCTTCGCTGGCGATGACGCAACTCTACAAACCCCTGCTGGAGAGCATGGGCCTGACCTTCCCGCAGTACCTGATCATGCTGGTGCTCTGGGAGCATGACGGCCTCACGCTCAAGGAACTGTCCAATCGACTGCGGCAGGATTCCGGTGCCCTGACCCCCGTGGTCAAGCGCCTGGAAGCGGCCGGGCTGGTCACGCGCCGGCGCAGCGCCGAGGACGAGCGCAACCTGTCGATCGAACTGACGCCAGCGGGTCGCTCGCTGCGTGACCAGGCCAACGGCGTCAACAGCCGGGTGCGGCAGGTCTGCGCGCTGGGCGATGCCGGGCTGGACGATCTGCGCGAGACCCTGGTCATGTTGCGCAACCGCCTGGACGAGGAAGGCAACCCGACGTCCTGAACCAACCCGCCCTGATCGGTTCCCATGGCTACAGTCGCCGGGGAATTCGTATGACCTTCAACTATCAGCCCGACCAGGATTACCTGCTTGTGGATCTCACCAGCGGGCGCACGGCCGGCAAGTTGCTCCAGGGCGAGCTGCATATCGCCGAGAGCTGTCAAGGCGAGGACCCGCGGACCTATGCCCGGCTGCTCGGCGAGACGCTGCGCAGTACCCTGGGCGACGAGGTCGGACAGCGCGAGGGCGATATCCTTACCCTGCGCCGCACCGGTATCAAGCTGCGCCTGGTCCCTCTGGAAATCGCCTGCGACTAGGCCGGGGCACGGCCGAACAGCGCTCTGAACAGCCAGGCGACCAGAGCCACGTTGATCAGCGCCAGCAGGCAGAGCAGGGCCAGCACCGCCTGGGGGCCGTGATGTTCCAGCACATAGCCGCAGAGCAGGGGCGTGGCCGCCTGGCCGAGTAACGCCGGGCGCGCCATGCGGCCCAGGACGGTGGCGTATTCCGCCGGATTCCAGAGCGCCAGCGGCAGGGCGCCCCGAATGATCGCCCGCAGGCCATTGCCCGCACCGAAGATCACCAGACCCACGACCGTCACCCAGACCAGGCCAGGCCCCAGGGTCACCAACAGCAGGCCGGCGGCCGTGCAGACCACCGAGGCCAGGGCCGTCCACAACGGGTGACCATTGCGGTTGAGCAGGTCGATGATCCGCGAGGCCACCTGGCTCGGCCCCAGGCAGGTGCTCAGCGCCACCGCACTCGCCAGGCTGTAGCCGAGCCCCTGCAGGAGGGTGATCAGCTGGACGGAAATTGCCGTCATCAGCATCGCGCCCAGGGTGAAGAGTGCCGTGAGCACGGTGTAGAGCGCCCGGTTGACCGGCACGGCCGATGCCGCCTGGCCGGTCCGGGGTGCCTGGGTGACGAGGACCGGCGCGGGCAGGGCGCGGCGATAGAGCGGCCAGATCGTCAGCAACAGGACGGCCGCATAGGCCAGGCAGGCACCGCGCCAGCCGAGGTGACTGACCAGGAAGGCGGCAACGGGCCAGGTGATGGCGGTGCAGAAGCCCGATACCAGGGTGATACCGCTGATGGCCGAACGGGCCTGGGTGCCGTAGCAGGTGCCCAGGGTGGCGAACAGCGCATCGTACAGACCCGCGGCCATGCCGATGCCCATCACCACCCAGGCGAGCAGAAACACCGGCAACTGCTGGGCGCTGGCCATCAGCACCAGCCCGGCCGCCACCCCCAGGCCGCTCAGCGACAGCAAGGTGCGGCCCCCCTGGCGGGCGATCAGGCGGCCGCACGCCGGTGCCAGCAGGCCGGACACCAGCACCCCGAGGGAAAGTCCGCCATAGACCCACTGCCGGGACCAGCCGGTTTCCCGGACCACCGGATCGGCGAGCACCGCCAGAATGAAAAAGGAGCCACCCCAGACGAGGATCTGGGCGATGCCGAGCAACAGGATCTGGAAGGACGAAGCCTTGGCGGTAGGGGTAGTCATGACAGCGGCGGGCAGGTTGGCGGACAGAGGGGCGGACCTTAGCCCCAGTTATCTTTTGTCGCAATCGTCAGATTTATCTGGATGAAGGCATTTTGTAATCAGTCCGACATCTTGCTTGCCTAGGCTCCTGTGCTTGACCGTCTTCATGCAGTGACGCCCCCATGCTTCGTATCCTTGCCCCCTTTCGCCGTCTGTCCCGCCGCTCCTGGTTGCGAACGCTCAAGACCGGCCCGCGGATGCTGTGTTCCTTTACCTTTGCCGCCGTGCTGCTCGCCGGGCTGGGCAGCTTTTCGCTGTGGGAAATGCAGCAGCTGCGCCGACAGGCCCTGAGCATGGAGCAGGACTGGCTGCCCAGTATCGCCATTGCCGATTCCCTGGCGATCAACCTCGGCAAGTTGCGCAACCAGGCCTCGGTGGTGCTGCTCAATGCCGAGGATCCGGGCGCCGTGGCCATGAGCCGCGTCACCCTGGAGCAACTGGTCAACGAGACCGACCAGCTGTTCCGGGATTATGCGCCGGTCGTCACCGACGCGACCGAGGGCGACTCGATCAAGGCGCTGCACGACGCCTACCAGCCCTTCGTGGAAGGGCTGCGCGAGGAGGTGCGGCTGATCGAGCAGCAGCAGATCCCGGCCGCGCGGGTACAGCTGGATACCGTGGTCGGCCTCAAGGGCGATCTGATGGACATGCAGGTGCAACTCCTGCGCGAATTGAACAAGCAGGGCGCCGCCCAGGCCAAGGAGGTGGCCAACGCCCAGTTCGTCCAGGCCCGCGCCATCGTCTGGTCGGTCATAGGTGGTGCCATTCTGCTCCTGCTGCTGCTGGCCTGGCGCCTGACCCGCAGCGTGGTGCAGCCGCTGCGCCAGGCCCTGGACATCTCCGGCGGCATCGCCGCGGGTGACCTGCGGCAGAACATCCAGCCCGAGGGACGCGACGAGGCGGCCATGCTGCTGCTGGCGCTGGAGCGCATGCAGGGCAATCTGCGCGAGGTGCTGGCCCACACCGGCAATGCCTCCGAGCAGTTGGCCTCGGCCTCGACCCAGGTGAGCGCCGTGATGGATGACAGCTGCCGCAACCTGGAGCAGCAGACGACCGATATCCAGCATGCGGCCAATGCCGTCACCCAGCTCAATCAGGCGGTCCAGGCGGTGTGCGAGCACGCGACCTCCACCTCTGCCGAATCGCAGCGCTGCGTCGATCAGGCCAAGCAGGGACAGGCGCAGGTCAAGCAGACGCTGGCCGCCATCACCCAGCTGGTGGGCAATGTGGACGATGCGGCCAACCAGGCGGACCAGCTGGCCGCGCAGTCCAAGGGCATCAGCAAGATGCTCGACGTCATCCGCAACGTCGCCGAGCAGACCAACCTGCTGGCGCTCAACGCCGCCATCGAGGCGGCCCGTGCCGGGGAAGCCGGGCGCGGCTTTGCCGTGGTGGCCGACGAGGTGCGTGGGCTGGCCAGCCGTACGGGCGACTCCACCCGCGAGATCGAAGGCCTGATCGGCGGCATGCAGCAGGTCAGCGAGAAGACCGTGATCGCCCTGGATCAGAGTCGCCTCCAGGCCAGCCATACCCGCGACCAGGCCCAGGCCACCTGGCAGGTGCTGGAAGGCATCACCCAGGCCATCACCGCCATCGGCCAGCGCAATGACGCCATCGCCGCGGCCACCGAAGAGCAGACGGCTACCACGGCGGCGGTCGATCGCAATCTGACGCTGATCCGCGACGCGGCGAACCAGACCGCCGCCGGCGCCCAGCAGACCAGTGCCAGCAGCCAGCAGCTGTCCGCCCTGGCCGCCGATCTGCACGGTGCCCTGCAGCGCTTCGTGGTCTAGGGCAAACGGTGGCTCAGGCCGCCAGCATCACCCGGTCGCGGCCTTCCTGTTTGCCCCGGTAGAGCGCCTGGTCGGCGCGCTCCAGGGCGCTGGCGAAGGCTTCGCAGTCGCGAATCTCGCAGACCGCCAGGGTGGCCGTGACCCGCGCGGGACCGCGTTCGAGTGATTCGGTGACCTCGGTCAGGCGCTGGCGGATGCGTTCCGCCACCCCCCAGGCCACCTCGGTTCGCGCCTGGGGCAGCAGCACCAGGAATTCCTCGCCACCCCAGCGCGCCGCCAGATCGGAATGGCGCACCTCGCGGCGGATGACGTCGGCGATCCCCTGCAGCACCAGATCGCCGCAGTCGTGGCCGAAGCGGTCGTTGATGTGCTTGAAGTGATCGACGTCGAAGAGGATGAGGCTGCCACTCACGCCACTGTGCTTTTCCGCCTGGTCGAGAATCCGCCGCCGGTTGTAGAGGTTGGTGAGGCTGTCGTGGCTGGCGGAGTGCAGCAGGTCCAGCTGCATCTTGGTGCTGTGGTGGAAGGAGGCGCCGGTGCCGTAGAGCAGCAGCCCCAGGGCGCTGATGATGTTGATGGTGCCGAACAGCTTCATCGCCAGGGGCGCGAGGGTTGCGGGTGGGTGCAGCAGATAGCCGCCCGCCAGGGTCACCAGGATGCCGGAGACCAGCAGCAGATGGCGGATCGGCGCGGTGCGGTAGTTGTAGATGACGATCGGCAGGATGCACAGCACGTAGTAGTGGAAGTTGCTGTCCCAGCCGAGTTGCCAGGTGGCGATCCAGGCGTGGGCGACGATCTCGCAACTCATGGTCAGGCTGGCGATGCGATAGCGCCGCTGGCGCAGGGCGGTCAGGCAGCCCACGTAGGCGGCGATGCTGAGCACGTTGGCCCAGGCCATCAGGATCTGGTCGAGCAGGATGAAAACGACCAGCAGCGCCACATGAATGGCCATGGCCGTCTGAACCACGGGTTTGGCGACCTGCCAGAATTTGCCCAGGGAGTCGTTGAGAGCCTGGTTGCGATCACGATAGGAAAGAGCAGTCATGAAGGGATCACCATAAAGCAGTGCGCCAATGATAAACGCGCTAACAGTAAGCTTAATGGCAAACGGCCAGTCTGGGGGATCCTTTAGCCGAATGGAGGGTAGAAAGGATCAAGCGGAGCGCCGCCGCGACCATCGGCGCTCGTGAAAGCTGCACTGCGACGCCAATCGTCAGAGCTTTCCACCCAGCCGCCCGCTGATGGCCTGGGCGGCTGTCCGCAGATGCAGCGCGGCGGCGCTTTCGACCTCGGCCTGGAAGCCTGGCGCGGCACCGACCACGGTCAGGACGCCGGCCAGCCGGCCGCCGGCTCCTAGCAGTGGCGCGGAGAGGGCATTGACCCCCGCCATCAGCAGGCCGTGCACCGGCTGGATATGGGTTTCCCTTAGCTGGCGCGCGGCCTCCGCCAGGGTCGCGGCGCTGGGCGCAGCCGGTTGGCGCAACTCTTCCGCACGCAACGCCGCGGTCTCGGCATCCGGCAGGAAGGTGTTGAACACCAGGCCCGTGGACGAGCCCAGCAGCGGCAGCACCGAACCGACCTGGGTCACCAGGGTGACGGCGCGCACCGCCTGTTCCACCAGCACCACCGTCGGGCCCTTGTTGCCCCAGACCGCTAGAAAGCAGGTCTCGCCGACCTCGTCGCGCAGGTCGGCCAGCACCGGCGCCGCCAGCTTCACCACATCCAGTCGACCCAGGGCGGCCAGACCGACGAAGAGGGCGGCCTGGCCGAGTCCGTAGTGATTGGTTCGTGGATCCTGCTCGGCGAAACCGCTGGCGATCAGCGCCTGCAGGTAGCGATGCACCTTGCTGGCGGGCATGTCCAGGTGGCTGGCCAGGCGCGACAGGGACGTGGAGGGTGCCAGCTCGGCGAGGGCCTTGAGGATATCGGTGCCGACCTCGGCCGCCTGCACCTTCTGCCGCCGTGGGGGTGCTGCTTCGGGAATGTCTGTCATCGATTCGATCGCCGTGGAAAGGCAGCGTTATAGCTTGACGCTCCGCCGGGTTCAATTTACTTTTCGCGTAAACCTGTTACGCATAATGGGTGGCCCCGTTGAACCAACAAGAACAAGTAGCACCGCCAGTGAGCTACCAGTCCGGCTTTGGCAATCACTTCAGCTCCGAAGCGCTGCCGGGTGCCCTGCCCATCGGGCAGAACTCGCCGCAACGCGCGCCCTTCGGCCTCTATGCCGAGCAACTCTCCGGCACGGCCTTTACCGTGCCGCGCCACGAGGCCCGACGCTCCTGGCTGTATCGGCTCCGGCCGTCGGCCGCCCACGGCCGCTTTCAGCGCTGCACCGTCCAGCTGACCGGCGCGGAACTGGGCGCCCCCACGCCCAATCGCCTGCGCTGGAATCCCTTGCCGATCCCGGCAGTCGCCACCGATTTTCTCGCCGGCCTGGAGCGGATCGTCGCCACCGCCGCAGCCGATCAGGCCGAAGGCGTCAGCCTCTATCGCTATGCCGCCAATGCCAGCATGACCGGCGTCTTCTACGACGCCGACGGGGAATTGCTGATCGTGCCGGAGCAGGGACGCCTGGAGCTGGTGACCGAGTTGGGCCTGCTGCGCCTCGAACCGCTGGAGATCGCGGTGATTCCACGCGGCCTGAAATTCCGGGTCGAGGTACCGGCGGGCGAACCGATACGGGGTTATGTCTGCGAAAACCACGGGCGATCCCTGCGGCTGCCCGAGCTGGGCCCGATCGGCAGCAACGGTCTGGCCAATCCGCGGGATTTCCAGGCACCCGTGGCCCGCTTCGAGGATCTGGAGAGATCCACTCGCCTGGTGCAGAAATTCCTCGGCGAACTCTGGGAGACCGAGCTGGATCACTCGCCGCTGGACGTGGTCGCCTGGCATGGCAACAACGTGCCCTACAAATACGACCTGCGCCACTTCAATACCCTGGGTACGGTGAGTTTCGATCATCCCGATCCTTCGATCTTCACCGTGCTGACGGCGCCGGGCGCCAGCGAAGGGGTGGCCAATATCGACTTCGTGATCTTTCCGCCACGCTGGATGGTCGCGGAAAACACCTTCAGGCCGCCCTGGTTCCATCGCAACCTGATGAACGAATTCATGGGCCTGATCCAGGGCGCCTACGACGCCAAGGCCGATGGCTTCGCGCCGGGCGGCGCCTCCCTGCACAGCTGCATGAGCGCCCATGGCCCGGACGAGGTGTCCACCCGGAATGCCATCGCCGCCGACCTCCGACCGCACAGGATCGAGAACACCATGGCCTTCATGTTCGAAACCGGCCGTGTCCTGCGGCCGACCCGTCACGCCCTGGCCTCGCCGCTGCTGCAGCCCGACTACGACGCCTGCTGGGCAGGCCTCACCAAGACCTTTGTCGCGCCCGGCGCGGGAGAATCGGCATGACCCACGAAATGTCCAGCTGGGTGGCCTCGGCCAACGGCCATGCGGATTTTTCCCTGCACAACCTGCCACTGGGTGTCTTCAGTCGCGGCGAGGAGACGCCCCGCGGCGGCGTGGCGGTGGGTGACTTCATCCTCGACCTGGGCTTCGCCCTCGAAGCCGGGCTGTTCCGGGGCGAGGCCCAGCGGGCCGCCGAACTGGCCGCCCGGGAGACGCTCAATGCCTTCTTCGCCGCCGGCCGGCCGGCGCGGGTCGCCTTGCGCCAGGCCGTGCAGGCGCTGCTGCGCGCCGACCATCCGCAACGCGAGAACCTCGAAGAGCTGGGCGAACACCTGCTGGTGCCCCAGAGCGCCTGCCGGATGCACCTGCCCGCGCGGGTCGGCGACTACACCGACTTCTATGTCGGCATCCACCACGCCACCCAGATCGGCCGGCTGTTCCGTCCGGACAATCCGCTGCTGCCCAACTACAAGCACGTGCCCATCGCCTACCACGGCCGCGCCTCGACCCTTGGGGTATCCGGCGAGGCGTTCCGGCGACCCAAGGGCCAGACGCTGCCGCCCGGACAGGACGCCCCGGTCTTCGGCCCCTGTCGGCGGCTGGACTACGAACTGGAGCTGGGCATCTGGATCGGTCCGGGCAACGCCCAGGGCGAGTCCATCGCCATCGGTGACGCCGCCGAGCATATCGCCGGCTTCTGCCTGCTCAACGACTGGTCGGCGCGGGATATCCAGGCCTGGGAATACCAGCCCCTGGGGCCCTTCCTGTCGAAGAGTTTCGCCAGCACCCTGTCGCCGTGGGTCGTCACCGCGGAAGCCCTGGCCCCTTATCGCCAGGCGCAGCCGGCACGACCCGCCGGGGATCCCCAGCCCTTGCCCTATCTGTACGACGAGCATGACCAGGCCCAGGGGGCCCTGGACATCGAGCTGGAAGTGCTGCTGCGCACGCCGCGCATGGCGGAGCAGGGGCACCCCGCCCAGCGGATCGCCCTGAGCAACACCCTGAACATGTACTGGACGGTGGCGCAGATGGTGGCCCATCACACCGTCAATGGCTGCGCCCTGCAGCCCGGCGACTTCTTTGGTTCGGGCACCCTGTCCGGGCCGGACGCCGACAGCTGCGGCAGCCTGCTGGAGCTCACCCAGGGCGGCAAGCAGCCGCTGCAGCTGCCAGGCGGCGAGACCCGTACCTTTCTGGAAGACGGTGATGAGGTCATCCTCCGGGCCCGCTGCCAGCGGCCCGGACTGCCCACGATCGGCTTCGGCGAATGTCGCGGTCGGGTAGTGGCGGCCGACTAGGCGAGCGGGTATAGGCCGGCCCGGGCGGCATTGACAAGCCGTCCGGGCCGGCGCAGATTCCACGTAACGTAATCAGCTTACGCATAATAAGAAGCCGACAGGCAAGCGCGGGGCAGTTTCGATGGACCTCTTCACCTATTACCGTTCCACCTCGTCCTATCGGGTCCGCCTGGCCCTGGCGCTGAAGGGGTTGGACTACCGAGCCGTACCGGTCAATCTGCTGTCCGGCGAGCAGCACCAGCCGGCCTACCGGGCGCTCAATGCCCAGGGGCGGCTGCCCAGCCTGCGCCTCGACAGCGGCGAGGTGCTGATCCAGTCGCCCGCCATCCTCGAATACCTGGAAGAGCGCTATCCGGCCGTGCCCTTGCTGCCGACCGATCCGCTGCTGCGCGCCCGCCATCGGGGTGTTGCCGCCCTGATCGCCTGCGATGTCCATCCGCTGCACAACGTCTCGGTGCTCAACCGCCTGCGCGGCCTGGGCCTGGAAGAGCCGGCCGTGCTCGACTGGATCTCGCACTGGATCGGCGAGGGCCTGGCGGCAGTGGAGGCGCAGATCGGCTCCAGTGGCTTCTGTTTCGGTGAGGTGGGGCTGGCGGATGTCTATCTGCTGCCCCAACTCTATGCGGCGCGGCGTTTCCAGGTGGACCTGGCGTCCTATCCACGCGTCCAGCGGGTAGAGGCCCTGGCTGGCGCGCATCCGGCCTTCCAGCAGGCACACCCCGAGGCGCAGCCCGATGCCCCGGTGCGGGTGGCCTCATGAAGCTGCTCGGCTGTCAGCTCATCCTGGGTGATTTCCTGGCGCGCAGCGTGCGTGGCATTTCCTGCGCGCCGCCCTTGACGGGTTGCTAGCCCGCGTTATCGGCAACGTCCGTCACGTCACCCGTCAAGGAGCCAATCATGGCCGATCTGTTTGAAAATCCCATGGGCCTCATGGGTTTCGAGTTCATCGAATTCGCCTCGCCCACGCCCAACGTCATCGAACCCGTGCTGGAAAGCCTCGGCTTCACTCACGTCGCCAACCACAGATCCAAGGACGTGGTGCTGTTTCGCCAGGGCGACATCAACGCCATCGTCAATCGCGAAAAGACCGGCCACGCCGCCTATTTCGCCGCCGAACACGGCCCCTCGGTCTGCGGCATGGCCTTTCGCTGCCGCGACTCCCACCACGCCTATGCCAAGGCGCTGGAGCTGGGCGCCCAGGCGGTGGACATGCCCACCGGGCCGATGGAATTGCGCCTGCCGGCGATCAAGGGTATCGGCGGCGCGCCGCTGTACCTCATCGATCGCTACGAGGAGGGCAGCTCCATCTACGACATCGACTTCGTGTTCCTGGAGGGAGTCGAGCGCAAGCCGGTGGGGGCCGGCCTCAAGGTCATCGACCACCTGACCCACAACGTCTATCGCGGGCGCATGGCCTACTGGGCAGACTTCTACGAGCGGCTGTTCAACTTCCGCGAGTTGCGCTACTTCGACATCAAGGGCGAGTACACCGGTCTGACCTCCAAGGCCATGACCGCGCCGGACGGCCTGGTGCGTATCCCGCTCAATGAGGAATCCTCCAAGGGGGCCGGGCAGATCGAGGAATTCCTCATGCAGTTCAACGGCGAGGGCATCCAGCACGTGGCCTTTCTCACCGATGACCTGGTGGCCACCTGGGATCGGCTCAAGGCCTCTGGTACCCGCTTCATGACCGCGCCGCCGGAGACCTACTACGAGATGCTCGAAGGCCGGGTGCCCAACCATGGCGAACCGGTGGAAGAGCTGAAAGCCCGCGGCATCCTGCTCGACGGTACCTCCGAAGGTGGGGAGCGTCGCCTGCTGCTGCAGATCTTCTCCCAGACCCTGCTGGGGCCGGTATTCTTCGAATTCATCCAGCGCAAGGGCGATACCGGCTTTGGCGAGGGCAACTTCAAGGCCCTGTTCGAATCCATCGAGCGCGACCAGGTGCGCCGTGGCGTGCTGAGCACCTCGGAGTAGCCCCTCCCGTAGCTCCACCGGCTTGCCCAGCGGTGGAGGCGCCTCTAAGGTGACGGCGCGCCATGCCGGCGTCCTTCAACCTCCGAGGTGGCCATGGAGCTAAGCCAGACCCTGGCGCAGGAAATCGTCGAACGCGCCATGCGCATCCTGCCCGGCAACGTCAATGTCATGGATGCGTCCGGGTTGATCATCGGCTCGGGCGATCCGGCGCGGCTGTTCAGCCACCATGCCGGGGCGCGGCAGGTCATCGCCGAAGGCCGCGCGGTGGCATTGGATGCCAGCGCTGCCGCGGGGTTGGCGGGGGCCCAGGCCGGTATCAATCTGCCGCTGTATCACCAGGGCGAACTGGTGGGCGTGCTTGGCGTGTCCGGGGAGGACGCCGAGCAGTTGCGCCTACCTGCCGAACTCCTGCGCCTGACCGCGGAAATGCTCATCGAACAGGCGGCAGGGCAGCCGCCCGCGACCGCGCGCATGACCACGCCGCTGCTGCGGCAGCTGCTCGCGCCCGGCGCCGCACCTGAACTGGGGCGCCATGCCACGCTGCTCGGGCTGAAGCCGGTCCTGCCGCGGGACGTGCTGCTGCTGGAGTTCGCCGTGCCGGCGCCGGGTTTTGGCGACTGGGCGCAGCAGCGCAGCGTCCATAGCTGGTGCCTGCCCCATGAAGAGCGGCAGTGGCTCTGGTATCGACCCGGCGCGCAGGCGCCCGAGGCGCTGCTGGAGGAACTGCCGGGGCAGGGCTGGTCGTTGCAGCGCAGCGCCTGGATCCCCGAGCCGCGACCCTGGACGGGGCTGGCCGAGACGACCCGGCGGGCGCTGGACCTGCTGGCAGTAACCCGGCGCCTGCGGCCCGACCTCATCCGGGTGACGCTGGACGACCTGGCCCTGCCGACCTGGCTGCAGGGCCAGGCCGAGTGCGCTCGCGGCGCCTGGCTGCTGGAACCGCTGGCAAGACTGCGCCGCGCCGATCGTGACGGCCAGCTACTGGCGACGCTGCGCAGCTGGTTCGCCGAGGACGCCAGCCCCCAGGCCTGTGCCGAGGCGCTGGGACTGCATCGCAATGGACTGCGGCATCGACTGGAGCGGATCCAGGCGCTGACCGGGCGGGATCCACGCCGTTTCGCCGACGCCGCCGAACTATATTGCGCCTTGCTGCTATGGGATCAGGGTTGGGCGAATTCACAGTCCTGACCTGTCGAGACTGGGCGTCTGTCCCGTTGCTGCCGTGCCCGATCCAGGAAACACTCGGCGCATAACAACGGAGAACCGCCCCATGAAAATCGTCATCGCTCCCGATTCCTTCAAGGAAAGCCTGTCCGCCGCCGGTGTCGCCAGCGCCCTGGCCCGTGGCCTGCGCCAGGCGCTGCCAACGGCGGAAATCCGCGAATGCCCTCTGGGCGACGGCGGCGAAGGCACCCTGGATGCCGTACTCGCCGCGACCGGCGGCGAGGTGCGCGAGGCGCGGGTGACCGGTCCCCTGGGCGAGCCGGTGACTGCCCGCTGGGGCTGGCTGGCCGAGCAGCGCACCGCCTTCGTCGAGATGGCCAGCGCCAGCGGTCTGGAACTGGTGCCCAAGGCCCGCCGCGACGTGCGGGTCGCCACCTCCCACGGGACCGGCGAGCTCCTGCGCGCCGCCCTGGATGCCGGCGCCGAGCGCCTGGTGCTGGCCATCGGTGGCAGCGCCACCAACGACGGCGGCGCGGGCGTACTCCAGGCCCTGGGCGTCCGGCTGCTGGACGGGCAGGGCCAGGCGCTGGCACCAGGTGGTGCGGCGCTGGCCTCCCTGGCCAGCCTGGACCTGACGGACCTGCATCCGCGCCTAGCGGCGGTGGAGGTGGTCATCGCCGCCGACGTCGACAATCCGCTCTGTGGTCCCCAGGGGGCCAGCCAGATCTTCGGGCCGCAGAAGGGCGCCTCCCCCGAGCAGGTGCGGGAGCTGGACGCGGCCCTGGCGCATTTCGCCACGGTCACCGCCGCGACCCTGGGCCGTGATGTCAGCGAGCAGCCGGGTGCCGGCGCCGCCGGTGGGGTCGGCTTTGCCGCCCTGGCCTTTCTCCAGGCCACCTTTCGCCCCGGCATCGAGGTGGTCGCGGAGCTGGTAGGTCTGGAAGAAGCCCTGCAGGGCGCCGATCTGGCAGTGACCGGGGAAGGGCGGCTGGACGGCCAGACCCTGAGGGGCAAGACCCCGGCGGGCGTCCTGCGCCTGGCCCAGCGCCACGGCGTGCCGGTGGTGGCCGTGGCCGGCTCGCTGGGCGAAGGCTACGACGCCCTCTATCAACAGGGCCTCGCCGCTGCCTTCAGTCTGGTACCGGGCCCGCTCAGCCTGGAAGAGGCCCTAGCCCAGGCCGAAGGGCTGCTGGAACGCACCGCTCGCGATATCGGTCGGCTGTGGCAGGCGGCGCAGAGCTGAGAGCGATCAGTCGACTTCGCTGGCCGGGTCTTCGAGGTGGTCGATACGCTGAAAGCGTTCCACCAGGAAGTCGATGAAGTGGCGCACCTTGGCCGATAGGTGATGGTGTTCGGAATAGACCGCATAAACATCTGCCGAAGGCGGTCTGGCGTCCTCCAGAACCCGACGTAGCCGCCCGCTACGCACGTAGCGGGCGATGTCCCATTCCGCCCGAAGCAGGATGCCGCGGCCCTCGAGTGCCCAGTTCAGCGCCACCTCACCATCGTTGCAGCTCAGGTTGCTGCGGACCTTGATGCTGCGGGTGCGCGACCCTTCGAGAAACTCCCAGACGCCGTGGATGCTGTCGTTCTGTCGCAGGAAGATGCAGTTGTGCGTTGCCAGATCCTGCAACCGTTGCGGTGCACCGTAGCGCTCCAGATAAAGCGGTGAGGCGCAGAGCAATCGGCGATTGCTGGCGATGCGTCGGGCGTGATAGCCCGCATCCGGGGCCACGCCGAAGCGGATGCCCAGGTCCAGACCATGGGCAGCCAGTTCCATGGGATGGTCGCTGAGCAGCAGTTGGGTCTCCACCTCCGGGTAGCGGTCGATGAAGGCTGCCAGCGCCGGGCCTATGTAGCGTCTGCCAAAGCCCAGGGAAGCGTTGATCCTCAGCAGGCCTTTGGGCTGGCTCCGGCGACTGGCGACCATGTCTTCCACTGCTTCGATGTCACCGAGAATGCGTCCGGCATGGCGGAAATAAAGTTCACCCTCGGGCGTGAGACCCAGGGAGCGAGTGGTCCGGTTGACGAGCCGAACGCCTAGCCGTTTTTCCAGTGCGGTCAGTCGTTTACTGATTGCAGAGGGCGTGATGCCCAGCTCGCGAGCCGTGGCGGCCAGGTTGCCCTGCTGGGCCAGTTGGTGAAAAAAGGTCAAATCCTGGGGACGACTCATTATCAACCTCAGTTCACGTAAGTGATGAGTTCAGGTGAATCTTAGCTCAGGTTTCACTACCTATACTCGGCCCAGCGCTGCCAGTCGGCGTCTCATCCAACGAACCAGAGCACAGGGCCCAGCCATGAAGAACTACAAGATCGCAGCCATTCCCGGAGACGGTATCGGGGTCGAAGTCATTGCCGCCGGCCTCGAGGTCCTCGAAGGCCTGGCCAGGCGCCTGGGCAGTTTCGCCTTTGATGTCAGCCACTACCCCTGGGATTCGGAGTACTACCTGCAGCATGGTCACTACATCCCGGAAGGGGGGCTGGACGAGATCAAGCAGGCCGATGCCATCTTTTTCGGCGCGGTAGGAAGCCAGAAGGTGCCGGATCATATTTCCCTCTGGGGCCTGCGGCTGCCGATCTGCCAGGGCTTCGACCAATACGCCAACGTGCGGCCGGCGCGGGTGTTACCCGGGGTTAAAAGTCCGCTGACCAACGGGCAGGCCATTGACTGGGTGATCGTGCGGGAGAATTCCGAGGGCGAATACTCCGGCAGCGGTGGTCGGGTCCACCAGGGGTTGCCCATCGAGGTAGCCACCGAGGTCTCCACCTTCACCCGCGTTGGCGTCGAGCGTATCCATAGATTCGCCTTCGAATTGGCCCGCAGCCGCCCGGCCAAGCACCTGACGCTGGTCACCAAGTCCAACGCCCAACGCCACGGCATGGTGTTGTGGGACGAGGTGTTCGCCGAGGTGGCCAAGGATTATCCGGACGTGCGTACCACCCGCGAGCTTGTGGATGCGGTGACCACCACCATGGTGCTCAAGCCCGGCAACCTGGACGTGATTGTCGCCACCAACCTCCACGCCGACATCCTCTCGGACCTGGCCGCAGCGCTCTCCGGCAGCCTGGGTATCGCGCCTACCGCCAATCTCAACCCCGACCGGAGCTTTCCCTCGATGTTCGAGCCCATCCACGGCTCAGCCTTCGACATCACCGGCAAGGGCGTCGCCAACCCTATCGCTACCTTCTGGACCGCGGCGCTGATGCTCGACCACCTAGGCGAGCGCGAGGCCAGTGCCCACCTGATGCGGGCCATCGAGGAGGTCACCGCCAGCGGCCTGCACACGCCAGACCTGGGCGGTACGGCCACCACGCGGCAGGTCACCGACGCCGTGCTGGAGCTGATCGCCCGCTAGCTCGGCGTTCCCACCCGCGGCGAGCCAGCGGGTGGGAACGCCTCAGCACTTTCACGGGCGACCGCCCGCCGGCGCGGTCGCTTCCATTACAAGAACAACAATGGATATCCCATGAAGCGCCTACTCGGAAAACTCTACGTCCAGGTCGTCATCGCGGTCATTGCCGGCGCCTTGCTCGGCGTCTTTTACCCGGACTTCGCCACCTCGCTCAAACCCATCGGCGATGCCTTCATCAAGCTGATCAAGATGCTGCTCGCGCCGGTGATCTTCCTTACCGTGGTCACCGGTATCGCCAAGATGAACGACATGAAGGAGCTGGGCCGGGTGGGCATCCGCGCCTTCATCTACTTCGAGGTGGTCTCGACCCTGGCACTGATCGTAGGGCTGGTAGTGGTCGATACCTTCAAGCCCGGCGCTGGCATGAACATCGATCCAGCCACCCTCGACAGTTCCGCCATCGCCAGCTACACCGAGGCCGCCAAGCATGAATCCTTCATCGCCTTCATGATGCAGATCATCCCCAACACCCTCGGGGATGCCTTCGCCAAGGGCAACATCCTGCAGATCCTGTTGTTCTCCATCCTGCTCGGCGTAGCCCTGGCGCGCTGTGGCGACAAGGGCAAGCCGATCATCCGCACGCTCGATAGCCTGATGCACGGCATGTTCGGCATCGTCAACATCGTGATGCGCCTGGCGCCGCTGGGGGCCTTTGGCGCCATCGCCTTCACCATCGGTAAGTACGGCTTCGGCTCGCTGTTCTCCCTGGGCAAGCTGATGGCCTGCTTTTACATTACTTGCATCCTGTTCGTCGCCCTGGTGCTGGGCCCGATCTGCCGCGTCGCCGGCTTCAGCCTGTGGAAGCTGCTCAGGTACCTCAAGGAAGAGCTGTTCACCGTGCTGGGCACCAGTTCGTCGGAGTCGGTGCTGCCGCAGATGATCCGCAAGATGGAAAACGCCGGCTGTTCGAAGCCGGTGGCCGGCATGGTCATCCCCTCCGGCCTGACCTTCAACCCGGACGGCCAGGCCATCTACTACACCGCCGCCGCGACCTTCATCGCCCAGGCCACCAACACGCCACTGAGCCTGACCGACCAGCTCATCATCATGGCTGTGTTGATGCTCACGTCCAAGGGTTCGGCCGGCGTCACCGGTTCCGGTTTCATCACCCTGGCGGCGACCCTCGCCAGTCTTGGCACCATCCCGGTGGCCGGCATGGTGCTGCTACTGGGTGTAGACCGCTTCATGTCCGAGGCTCGAGCGATCACCAATACCATTGGCAATGGCGTAGCCACGCTGGTTATCGCGCGCTGGGTGGGAGCGTTGGACATGGGACGGCTCAACGCCGCGCTGGATGGCCAGGCAATTCCCGCTTCGGAGCCGGAGGCTCAGGAAGGCGTGGCGATGGCCGAGCCGGCCCTGTCCAGTCTGGGTCGTAAGGCGCTCTAGCACGCCAGTGCTGGTCGGGCTGCGGGATTTAGCTCATGCTGGGCGTCCCGCTCCCGACCGATTACCGCCATGACCTCGTCTGCGCTCCTGCGTACCGGCCTGCTGGCCGCGGCTCTGCTGCTGGTACCTGCCGTCCAGGCGGCCATTCCCAGTCTCAAACCGGCCAACACCTGCGTGCGCAGCGCCTTCGTGTTGCGTTGCCAGGACGGGCAGGGGGGGTGGTACGGGGTGGCGGTCCAGGGCAACGACACCCTGATGCGGGGCTACGATCCGGTTTCGGGTCTGTCATGGGCGCAGACCAGCACCCGCCTGGGACGACTGCAGTTCTTCAGCGGCCTGACCAGCGACGGCAATCTCTGGCTGGGCCGCACCCGGCAGCTGGGCTGGAACGTCATCAGTCGCTTCTCCACGTCCCAGGGCGACCGCGCCCGTACCAGTTGCAATCGCGTAGCGGGATGCGAATGGCGTTGACCGGCGAGTCGTCGGAAAGCCCCCCGCAGATCCTGCCAGCAGGCGCCGATTTGCGCAGGAATCTGCCTGAGCGTCCCTGTTCTAGAGCATCCCAGCGGGCGCGAACTCCCTAAGCTTGAGGCATCACCCCTCACCCAGGCGCTGGAGTTCGCGACACATGACGTACAAGCCGAAATTCATCAGCTTCGACTGCTATGGCACGCTCATCAACTTCGAAATGGGACCCACCGCGAAGCGGCTGTTCGCGGATCGTGTGCCGAGCGAGCGGATGCCAGCCTTCCTCGACAGTTTCCGTTTCTATCGCCTCGATGAAGTCCTGGGCGATTGGAAGCCCTTTTTCGAGGTAGTGGAAAACGCCATTCAGCGCGCCTGCGCCAAGCACGGCGTGGACTATCGCGCGTCCGATGCGCTGGCCCTGTACCAGGCCGTGCCCACCTGGCAGCCGCATCCGCATGTCGTCGAGACGCTCAAGGCCATCGCCCCGCAGGTACCGCTGGTGATCCTGTCGAACTCCATGGTCGATCTGATTCCCGCCAGCGTCGCCCACCTGCAGGCGGATTTTCACGCGGTCTACACGGCGGAAGAGGCACGCGCCTACAAGCCGAGGGCGCAGGTATTCGAGTACATGTTCGAGCAACTGGGCTGCGGGCCGCAGGACATGATGCATGTCTCTTCGAGCTTCCGTTACGACCTGATGACGGCTGCGGATCTGGGCTTCATGGCCAGGGCCTTCATCGACCGCGGGCATGAGCCGGCCTGCGACGGCTATGGCGTCGAGCGCCTGACCGATATCCGCCAACTTCCGGGGCTGCTCGGTCTGCCAGGCCTCGTCGAGACCGCCTTGCTGAGGCAGGGATGATGATCGCCACCGCACAGCCAGGCGTCTCGGCGACCATGGAGACGCCGCCACCGACCCTCGCGCCGGACGAGGTGCAGCAGCTCGTTCGGCGTCTCTACGGTATCGATGGCCGGGTCGACCTGCTGTTGGGTGAGCGGGATCAGAATTGCCGTGTGGAGACGGCGGCGGGCGAGCGCTACGTGGTCAAGATCAGCAATCCGTCCGAATCCCTGGCGGTGGTGGATTTTCAGATCGCCGCGCTCGACCATATCTGCTGCGTGGCGCCCAGCCTTCCGGTACCTCGGGTGGTGCGGACGCTGGGAGGGCAGACGCACGCTACCCTGGTGCTCCCGGACGGATCGGCGACCTCTGTGCGGATGCTGACCTATCTCGACGGTGTGCAGGTCCGCGATACCCGCCGTACCGCTACCCAGCGCCGAGCGATGGGCACCTTCCTGGCCGAATTGAACCTCGCCTTGCGCGACTTCGAGCACCCGTCCGCGACCCACGATCTGCTGTGGAACGTTGCCACAGCCCATCGCCTGGCGGCCAAGGTCGATAGCATCGAAGAAGGCCCGCGCCGCGCCCTGGTCAGGACGTTCATGGCGCGTTTCAACCGGCACGTGCTGCCACTGTTGCCGCACCTGAGGGCCCAGGTCATCCACAACGACTACCACCTCTACAACGTGCTGGCCGCGCCCCAGGACCACGACCGCATCGTCGGAGTCATAGACTTCGGCGACATGCTGCATGCGCCCCTGGTGGGCGAGGTCGCCACCGCCGCGGCCTTCCACATGAGCGGTCCTGCCGGGAGTGGCCCTGCCATGAGCGGCCCTGCCGATCCACTCCTGGGCCCCGCGCAATTCCTCGGCGCCTATCACGCCACGCTGCCGCTCGACGAAAGCGAGCAGGAGATCGTTGCCGACCTCATGGCGACGCGTCACCTGATCACCGTGCTGATCTCGGAGTGGCGGGCCAGGCGCTACCCGGAAAACTACGACTACATCATGCGCCACAACGCGGCCTCGTGGGAGGCACTGACCTTGCTGGCCGATCTGTCTCGAGATCAGGCACGCGAGCTGTTACTTACCGACGTATGCACAGGACCACGCCATGAACAGCACCCCTGACCTCAACATGGTCAACGCCTACATACCGGGCCGCGTCAAACTGAACGCCGCAACGGCGGCCCTGATCGAACGCCGCGACGCCCTGCTCGGGCCGGCCTATCGGCTGATGTACGAGCATCCCCTGCATATCGTGCGGGGCGAGGGCGCCTGGCTGATCGATCCGGAGGGCCGCCGCTATCTGGACGCCTACAACAATGTCGCCTCGCTCGGCCATTGCCACCCCGCGGTGACCGAGGCGATCTGTCGGCAGGTGCAGACCCTCGCCACCAATACCCGTTATCTGCACGACACCATTCTCGAACTGGCCGAGCGCCTGCTCGCCACCGTGCCCGAGACCGAGCTGGCGCACCTCATGCTGACCTGCACCGGGAGCGAGGCAAACGACGTCGCCTATCGGATCGCCCAGGTGCGCACGGGGGGCACGGGCGTGATCGTCACCGAGACCGCCTATCACGGCTTCACCGATGCGGTCGCGAAATTCTCGCCGTCGCTGGGCGTCACGGTGGACCTCGGCGCCCATGTGCGGCTGGTACCGGCGCCGCGCGCCTACCATGCCGGCGCGGTGGATGTCGCTGAGCGCTTCACCCGCGACGTCGAAGCGGCGATCCGCGACCTGCAACGGCACGGCATCAAGCCGGCGGCGCTGATCGTGGACTCGATCTTTACCAGCGATGGCATCCTGCCCGAGCCGGCGGGTCTGCTGAAGGGCGCGGTCGAGGCGATCAAGCGGGCCGGTGGTATCTTCATCGCCGACGAAGTCCAGCCGGGCTTTGGCAGGACCGGCGAGCACCTGTGGGGCTTCCAGCGCCACGGTGTGATCCCGGATATCGTCACCCTGGGCAAGCCGATGGGTAACGGACAACCGGTCGCCGGGCTGCTGGCCACCGCTGACGTCCTCGCCGAGTTTGGTAGGAACTCCCGATATTTCAATACCTTCGGGGGCAATAACGTGTCCTGCGCCGCCGCCTTGGCGGTGCTCGACACGATCGAGAAGGAACGCCTGGTGCAGCATGCCGCCGAGGTGGGCACGCTCCTGCGAGAGGGTATCGCGGCGCTCGCCCACCGACACGCGGCCATCGGCGATGTGCGGGGGGTAGGCATGTTCGTCGGCGTGGAGCTCGTGTCCGATCGGCTGACCCGAGAGCCGGATCGAGCCTTGACGACCCGGGTGGTCAATCTGATGCGCGACAAGGGTGTCTTGCTCAGCGGCTGCGCCATGGGCCACAACGTGCTGAAGATTCGCCCCCCCCTGGTGCTCACCGCGGAACAGGCCGGCCTGGTGATAGAGACGCTCGACGCGGCGCTGACCGAAGCGCACTCTGCAGTTCCCCGCGTCTAGCGCTCACCGTTCAAGGCAGACCCATGCACCCTCCGGCGTCCCTCGATGCGTTCGATATCAAGATTCTCGTGTATCTGCAACGCGAGGGACGCTGTTCGAATGTCGAGCTTTCTTCCGCGATATCGCTGAGCGAGAGTCCCTGCCTGCTTCGCACCAAGCGACTGCAGGATGCCGGGGTGATCCGCGGCTATCACGCCGATATCGCCCTGGAGAAGGTGGGCAGTCATGTCATCGTCTTTTCCGAGGTCACCCTCAGCAGCCATCGACCTGCCGACTTTCGCACCTTTGAAGACGGAATCACCCGGTATCAGGAGATCGTCGAGTGCCACAACGTGAGTGGCGGCTACGACTATCTGCTCAAGATCGTGGTGCCGAGCATCAACTGGTTGCAGGCCCTGATGGATCGACTGCTGGAGGACAATATCGGTATCGAGAAATTTGCCAGTCGCATCGTCCTGCGCCAGCCCCTTCGCCAAGGCGGCTATCCACTGGAAACCCTCGTCAATGAGCGACCCAGCTGGGCGGATGAAGGACGCTAGCCAGCGTCTGGAACCCTGGCCTGACGGTGCGGACGGCTGTGTCGTGATGGCGCCTGCGGGGCTGGGCGGGTAAGGGGATGATCGCCGATTTCGCCCAGCAGAGCGGTCAGGCGACCGCCGGCGCTGGCCGGCGGGTGCGGGTGCTGCTGATCGGCCTGCGTTCCTGCCGCGGGGATACCGCTCGCGCGAGGCCGCGGTCACTCAGCCCAGCGCCTGAGTCAGCAGCGCGAATTGATCCAGGCCATCGCGGGACAGCGGCGCCTTGCCCCGGGCCATCTGCTCGACCTCATCGACCTGGGGAACGCCGATTTCGCTCAGCCAGGGATTGAGACCGCTGCGGGCCGTCACGTCGAATCTCACGTAGCGCCCTTCGGCGTGGCGCAGCAGGGCGAGGATCAGCGCCTTGGCCTGTTCGGTGGATTCGGCGATCACCGGGCCGACCGACAGGCCGCGGCCGTAGGGGCGCAGCAGGGCGAAGCCGCGCAACTGGCCCTCCTGCTCAAAGCCGACGATGCGCTCGGCCTGGGGCAGCAATTCCTGCAGCAGGGCGCTGCGGTCCAGGCCGGTAGCCGCCTGGGCCAGGGTCTCCAGCTGCGGCGCCGCTGCCGGACTCAGCTCGCGGACCTGGTCTTCCAGTGGCTGACGTTCAGCCATGGCCGGCAGACTCGCCACCTGGTGCTGATAGATGCGCTCATAGGAATCGAAGCCCTGGCTGCGGTAGAGCGGGGCGCCGCGCAGGGTGGCGACCAGCAGGGGCGTGCGGTTACCGGCCAGTTGCAGCAGGCCGTCCATGAGGCGGCGGCCATGGCCCTGGCCCTGGTGGCTGTCGGCGACGATCACCAGGCCGATGGTGGCAAAGTCGCCCTGGGGCACGCAGAACCCGGTGCCGAACACGCCCTGGTCGTCTTCCAGCACCAGGCCTTCGCCGGTGTGGAACAGGCACTGCCAGTCTTCCGGGCGATGGGGCCAGTGCAGCGCCTGGGACAACTGGTGGGCGGTGGCGAGGTCGGTTTCGCGCAGGGGTCTTAGGGTGGCGTGGGACACGGCAGGGCTCCGATTCGGGTCTGGCTGATTCAGGCGTCAGCCTAGCAAGCGGCGACGGCAGATTCGGTTGCCGAGGGGTGGACGCGCCACTGCGCGGCGCCGAAGGCCCCTGCCAGTTCGGCAAAAGATGGCGATCCGCGCGCCTAGCATGGGGCCAAGCCCACAGCCCTAGCGGAGCGCGCCATGGCCTCGTTCGACCCCAGAGCAATAGCGGTTCGTTGTGCCCATTTCAGCGGGGGACGCATCCGCGACGCCCGCGCCGAACTGGAGGTGTTCCGGCCTTCCGATGGCGGTTTCCAGAGCGGCCTGCCGTGTGCCTCGGCCGACCTGGTGGACGAGGTGGTGGAGGGCACCTGGCGCGCCTGGAAGGCCAGCGACTGGGCCAGCCGGCCGCCGCGCGAGCGGGCGCGGGTGATGCGCCGCTGGGCCGATCTGGTCGAAGCCGACGGCGAGATCCTCGGCCCGCTGGAAGCGGTGGGTTCGACCCGTCCGCTGCGCGAGGTGCTGGCCTGGGACATCCCCTATGTGGCCGAGGGCATTCGCTTCTTCGCCGAATTCGCCGACAAGCACGGCGGCGAGGTGGCGGCCACCGCCACCAGTCACCTGGGGCTGCAGATCACGGAACCCTATGGCGTGGTGGGCGCCGTCGCGCCCTGGAATTTCCCCCTGAGCATGGCCGGCTGGAAGATGGCGCCGGCGCTCGCGGCCGGCAATGCCGTGGTGATCAAGCCGTCGGAGCTGACGCCGTTCTCCATTTTGCGCCTGGCCGAATTGGCCGTCCTGGCAGGTCTGCCGGCCGGCATCCTCAGCGTGGTCCAGGGCGATGGCCGGACCACCGGCGACGCCCTGTGCCGCCATCCGCGCATCGGCAAGGTCACCTTTACCGGCTCCACCGGAACCGGTACCGCCATCATGACCGCCTGCGCCGAGAGCGGGCCCAAGCCGGTGACCCTGGAGCTGGGCGGCAAGAGTCCGCAACTGGTGTTCGCCGATGCCCCGGATCTGGCCCGTACCGCCCGCAGCGTGGCCGCCGCCATCACCGGCAACGCCGGCCAGGTGTGCGTTTCGGGGTCGCGGCTGCTGGTGCAACGGGCCGCCCTGGAGCCGATGCTGGAGGGCATCCAGGCGGCCTTCGCCGCCTTGCGCCCGGGGCCGACCTGGTCGGCGGAGGCCACCCTGGCGCCTATCATTTCCCACCGCCAGGGCCAGCGCATCCAGGACATCGTCTCGCGCAGTCGGGCGGCCGGCGCGGAGATCCTGGTTGGTGGTGCCCTGGAGGAGGGCATGGGCGGCGCCTACTATCAGCCGACGCTGATCACCGGGGTCGAGGCCGACAATCCCGCGGTGCGCGAAGAGATCTTTGGCCCGGTGCTGACCGTGCAGGTGTTCGACGACGAAGCTGAGGCCCTGGCGCTGGCCGACCACCCCACCTACGGCCTGGCCGCCGGGGTGCACACCGCCGATCTCGGCCGGGCGTTGCGCCTGACGCGGGCGCTGGAAGCCGGTACCGTCTGGGTCAATCGCTATGGCCGCAGCCACGACTGGATCATTCCCACCGGCGGCTACAAGCGCTCCGGCATCGGCAAGGACCTGGGCCGCGCCGCCTATGAGGCGACCCTGCGCAGCAAGAGCGTACTGATCGATCTGGAGCACTCCTGAGGCTTGGCCCAAAAGTCGCTGAGCGATGGTCAGGCAAGGCAAAAATCAGCGAGGAAGCGGAGTTTACGAATGGTAAATGAGCATTCCGAGATGATTTTTAACGCAGCATGGCCGAGCGCAGGCACTTTTCGGCCAAAGCCTGAGGTCGCCGCAAACAATGCTGGGCCCTACCGCTAAAACGGTTTTTTCTGTCTCCCGCGGCGCCTGAAAGCGGACAACTGTCAGGCCCGCCGGTGCTGTAATGCTTGCCAGGGACGCCACTGGCGCCCCGGCCTCTCACTCACGACCCCTGTCAAAGGACTCTTGCCATGACCGCCTTTCGGCCCAAGTACATCACCTTCGACTGCTACGGCACCCTGACCCGTTTCCGCATGTCTGACATGGCCCGCGAGATGTTCGCCGACCGCATTCCGGCCGAGGCGATGGACCAGTTCTGCAAGGACTTCAACGGCTATCGCTTCGACGAGGTGCTGGGCGCCTGGAAACCCTATTCGGAGGTGCTGTACTCGGCGGTGGAGCGTACCTGCAAGCGCTGGGGCATCTCCTTCACCGACGCCGAGGCCAATGCCTACTACGAGGCGGTGCCGAGCTGGGGGCCGCATCCGGACGTGACCGCGGGCCTGGCCAAGATCGCCGACAAGATCCCGCTGGTGATCTATTCCAACGCCGCCGACGAGCAGATCATGTCCAACGTAGACAAGCTGGGCGTGCCCTTCCACCGGGTCTTCACCGCCGAGCAGGGCCAGGCCTACAAGCCGCGCCTGCAGGCCTTCGAATACATGCTGGACAACCTCGGCTGCGGCCCGGAAGACGTGCTGCACGTGTCGTCGAGCTTTCGCTACGACCTCATTCCGGCCGACTACATGAACATCAAGAACAAGGTCTTCGTGAATCGCGGCCATGAGCCGAGCACGCCGTTCTACCGCAACACCGAGATCAAGGACATCGGCGGCCTGGCCGCGGTCGTCGGTCTCGAATAACCCCCTGAGCTGCCGGAGCGCCCGCCCATGAGTCTTGGCCCAGCATCGTCCGATTCCTACTGGCTCGCGACCGCGCCGGGCTTTACCGGGGCCACCCCGGGGCCGATGGCGGGCGAGGTGGATGTCGCCATCATCGGCGGCGGCTTCACCGGGCTCTCCGCGGCCGTCGCCCTGCGCCGGCGCGGTGCCAGCGTGGCGGTGCTGGAGGCCGGTCGGGTGATCGGCGAAGCCTCCGGGCGCAACGGCGGCCACTGCAACACCGGCGTCGCCCAGGACTACGCGGCCCTGCACGCCAGCCTGGGCGCCGAAAAAGCCCGGGCCTTCTACCAGGCCTATGCCGATGCGGTGGCCAGCGTGGAGGCGGTGATCGCCGAAGAAGGCATCGCCTGTGATTTCCACAAGGCTGGCAAACTCAAGCTGGCGGCCAAGCCGCAGCACTACGACAACCTGGCGCGTACCTGCGAACTGATCCGCCAGGAGGTGGATCCGCAGGTCGAATTGCTCAGCGCGGCCCAGGTGCGGGTCGAGGTGGCGTCAGATGATTTCCATGGGGGGCTGCTGCAGCACAACGGTGCCCAGATGCACATGGGGCGCTTCGGCGTAGGGCTGGCCGATGCGGCGGTGCGACGGGGCGCCCAGGTCTACGAGGGCGCGGCGGTGAGCGATCTGCAGCGCCTGCCCGATGGCAGCTTTCGGGTGATCAGCGCCAAGGGCGAGTTGCGCGCCCGCCAGGTGCTGGTGGCCACGGGCAACGCCAGCGTCGGCCCCTTCCAGTGGTTTCGCCGCCGCATCGCCTCGGTGGGCAGCTTCATCATCGCCACGGCGCCGCTGCCCAAGGCGCAGCTGGACGAACTGCTGCCCAATCGGCGCACCTATGTCACCAGCCGCATCATCGGCAACTATTTCCGCACCACGCCGGATCACCGGCTGATCTTTGGCGGGCGGGCGCGTTTCGCCCTGTCCGATCCGCGCCAGGACGCCAAGAGCGGCGCCGTGCTGCGCAACGCCCTGGGCCAGCTGTTTCCCAGCCTGGCCCAGACGCCCATCGACTATTGCTGGGGCGGCCTGGTGGACATGACCGCCGACCGTCTGCCCCGCGCCGGCGAGCAGGATGGCCTGTTCTACGCCATGGGCTACAGCGGCCACGGGGTGCAGATGTCGGTGCACATGGGCCGGGTGATGGCCGAGGTGCTGGAGGGCCGCAGCCAGGCCAATCCCTGGCGGGTACTGGACTGGCCGGCCATTCCCGGGCATTTCGGCAAGCCGTGGTTCCTGCCGCTGGTAGGGCTGTATTACCGGGTCCAGGATCGCCTGCACTAGCCGTCGCTCCCGCAACCGCCCGCCCAGGCCCTGCCACGCGCAGTGCCTGCGCGGGCGTTTTGCGTTTCCGCAGCCCGTCGGGCGCTGACCGGCGGCGCTGCGCAGAACCTGCTGCCACCGCAGGTTTTTCGCAGCCATCCAGTCTCCCGTCGCGGTCCGCACCGCGCTCCGCCACCCCAAGCGAAACGCCGCGCCAGCGCGCCAAAGACGGGCATGGCGGGCCCTGATGCGCCGTCGCGACGCACACCGCAAACAATGCTGAGCGGCTTGGTCAAAACGGTCTTTTCTGTCTCGCCGCAGGGGCAATTCGACGGTAATCGGCGAGGTGCCGGTGCTGTAATGAACCAGGCCGCATGACAAGGCGGCCAAGAGGACAGCGCCGTGCGCCCGGGGAGGGGTGTACGGACTGGTGACCGAGCCCCCAACGAGCGAGCCGACATGACCGAGAAAAAGACTGGAAGTCCCCTGATAGGAGCTGCTGAAAGCGTTCGGGCCTTCGAGGCCCTGCATCGGGGGCTGTCGCGGCGCGATGCGCTGCGCCTGCTGGGCGCCGCCGGGTTGCTGGCGACCGGGGTGGGTGGTCTGCTCGGCCGTGACGGCCAGGCGTTCGCCGCAGAAGATGCGGTCACCGGCACCCCGCGCCGTGGCGGTCGGGTGCGCGCCGCAGCGGCCGGGTCGTCCACCGCCGATACGCTCGATCCGGCCCGCGGCGCTTTCTCGGGCGACTATGCCCGGCAATACTTCTTCTACAACGGCCTGACCGTCTTCGACAGCCACCTCGAACCCCAGATGGCGCTGGCCACCAGTTTCGATACCCAGGACGCCCTGACCTGGACGATCAAGCTGCGCCAGGGTGTGCAATTCCACAACGGCAAGACCTTCGACAGCGCCGACGTCGTCTACTCGCTGTTGCGCCACAAGGACCCGGCGGTGGGTTCCAAGGTCAAGGCCCTGGCCGACCAGTTTGCCGAGGTCACCGCGGTGGCCCCCGACGAGGTGCGCATCCGCCTGGTGTCGCCGAACTCCGAGCTGCCCGCGGTGCTGGCCATCTCGCCGTTCCTGATCATCGCCGACGGCACCAAGGATTTTTCCACCGCTAACGGCACCGGACCCTTCAAGGTCAAGGAATTCAAGCCGGGCGTGCGCACCGTGGGCGTGCGCAACGAAAACTACTGGAAGTCCGGCAAGCCCTATCTGGACGAGATCGAGCTGATCGGCATCGGCGACGAGCCCTCGCGGGTCAACGCCCTGCTGGCCGGCGACGTCCAGCTCACCGTGTCGGTGGATCCGCGCTCCGCCGAACGTCTCAAGCAGAGCGGCAAGCTCAAGGTGGTGGCCAACACCTCGGGTGGCTACACCGACCTGATCATGCGCATTCCCAACCGGCCGTTCAACGATCCCAACGTGGTCGAGGGCATGAAGCTGCTGTTCGACCGCGAGCAGATCCTCAAGTCGGTGTTCCTCGGCTACGGCACCATCGGCAACGACCAGCCGATCATGCCGGGCACACCCTATTACGCGGCGGATCTGCCCCAGCGGCCCTACGATCCGGACAAGGCCAAGTTCCTCTTCCAGAAGGCCGGCATCGCCGGCGCACGGATGCCGCTGGTGACCTCGACCGCCGCCGACAACGCCAACGAGATGGCCCTGCTGCTGCAGCAGTCGGCGCGCCAGGCCGGCCTCAACCTGATGGTTAATCGGGTCAGCGCCGACGGCTACTGGGACAACCACTGGATGAAGGACCCGCTGGGCTTTGGCAACATCAACGCCCGGCCCACCGCCAACATCCTGCTGTCGCAATTCTTCAAGTCCGATGCGCCCTGGAACGAATCCGGCTGGAAGAACGAACAGTTCGACCAGTTGCTGGTGGCCTCCCGCGGCGAGACGGACGTCGCCAAGCGCAAGCAGATGTACGCCGACATGCAGCTGCTGATCCACCAGCACAGCGGCATCGGCCTGCCGATCTTCACCAGCTCCATCGATGCCCATTCGCCCAAGCTCGGTGGCTACGGAATCATCCCCATCGGTGGCTTCATGGGTTACATGTTCGCCGAGCACGTCTGGCTGGAGGCCTGACGCTCGTTGCCTCACGGCGAGTCGCTCCGCAGCGACCGGCTCGCCGCTCCACGCTCAAGCAGGAGGTGGCTTTGGACCTTTCCGTCTTTTCCCTCATCGCCAGACGCCTCGGGGGCGGGTTGCTGACCCTGCTCATCGTCTCGTTGCTGGTGTTCTTCGTCTCCGCGCTGTTGCCGGGCGATGCCGCGCAGCAGGCGCTGGGCCAGTTCGCGCTGCCCGAGCAGGTCGCCGCGCTGCGGGCCCAGATGGGCCTCGACCAGCCGGCGCTGCTGCGCTACGTCCACTGGCTGAGCGGCCTCCTGCACGGTGATCTCGGCCAGTCGCTGGCCAGCCAGATGCCCATCTCAACCATGATCGGCGATCGACTGGGCGGCTCCCTGATGCTGGCCGGGGTCACCGCCCTGGTGTCGGTACCCCTGGCGCTGGGCCTGGGCATCGTCTCGGCGATGAACGCCGGCGGTCGCCTGGACCGCGCCCTCAACGTCTTTACCCTGGGCATCGTCGCGGTGCCGGAATTCCTGGTGGCGACCCTGGCGGTGCTGGTCTTCGCCGTGCACCTGCAGTGGACCTCGGCGCTGACCTTCGCCCATGACATCGACGGCCCCCTGGACTTCCTGCGCGCCTATGCGCTGCCGGTGGGCACCCTGTGCTGCGTGATCGTCGCGCAGATGGCGCGGATGACCCGCGCCGCCCTGGTGGAGCAACTGCAGAGTCCCTATGTGGAGATGGCCCGGCTCAAGGGCGTCGGTCCGGTGCGCGCCGTCCTGCGCCATGCCTTGCCCAATGCCGTGGGGCCCATCGCCAATTCCATCGCCCTGAGTCTTTCCTACCTGATGGGCGGGGTGGTGATCGTCGAGACCATCTTCAACTACCCGGGCATCGCCCAGCTGATGGTGGACGGCGTCGCCAGTCGCGACCTGCCGCTGATCCAGGCCTGCGCCATGCTGTTCTGCTGCGCCTACCTGGTGCTCATGACCCTGGCGGACCTCTGCGCCATCCTGTCCAATCCGAGGCTGAGAACGCTATGACCCGACCCGTGATTCCCGTACGTGCCGCGTCCGTCGTGCCGGTGGACGGCAAGACGCTCGACGCCCAGCTGTCACCGCCGCGGACCCGTCGGCGCAGCCGCTGGTCCCTGACCGGCATCATCGGCGGCGTCCTGGTGGTCTTCTGGCTGTTCATCGCGCTGTTCGGCGTCTGGCTGGCACCTTATGACCCGGGCGCCCTGGGCGACAGCGCGGTGCTGGCCAGCTATAGCCCTGCGCACCTGCTGGGCACCGACTACCTGGGCCGCGACGTGCTCAGTCGCATCCTCGACGGCGCCCGCTTCACCGTGGGGCTGGCGCTGGTGGCGGCGGTGTTGGCCTGCGTCCTGGGTACCGGCCTCGGTCTGCTGGCGGCGCTGTCCGGACGCTGGGTGGACGAGCCGCTGTCGCGGCTGATCGATGCGCTGATCTCGCTGCCGAGCAAGATGCTGGCGCTGGTGATGGTCTCGGCCTTCGGCTCCTCGGTGCCACTGCTGATCGTCATGGCGGTGGTGGGCTATGCCCCCGGCTGCTATCGCATCGCCCGCAGCCTGGCGATGAATCTCACCGAGCTGGAGTACGTCCAGGTTGCCCGCACCCGTGGCGAAGGCCGGCTGTACATCGCCCTGCGCGAGATGCTGCCCAACATGCGCCTGCCGCTGCTGACCGACCTGGGCCTGAGATTCGTCTACATCGTGCTGCTGCTCAGCGGCATGAGCTTTCTCGGCCTCGGCGTGCAACCGCCGAACGCCGACCTCGGCTCCCTGGTGCGGGAAAACATCGGCGGTCTGGCCGACGGCGCTCCGGCGGTGCTGATGCCGGCGCTGGCCATCGGCACCCTGACCGTGGGCGTCAACCTGCTCATCGACCGGTTCGGCGCGCGGCGCCGGGGAGGGCGCTGAGATGGAATTGCTGGTAGAGGTCAAAGACCTGCGCGTGGTCGCCCAGGGCGAAGACGGCAGCGAAACCACCATCGTCAAGGACGTCGGCTTCAACCTGGCCAAGGGCGAGGTGCTGGCGCTGATCGGTGAATCCGGCTCGGGCAAGACCACCATCGCCCTGTCGCTGCTCGGCTATGCCCGCGCCGGCTGCCGATTGGCCGGCGGCTCTATCCGCGTCGGCGACACCCAGGTGCTGGAGCTGGACGCCGCGGGCCTGCGCCGGCTGCGTGGCCGCACCGTGGCCTACATCGCCCAGAGCGCGGCGGCGGCCTTCAATCCGTCGCGGCGGCTGATGGAGCAGATCATCGAAAGCGCGCTGATCCATGGCGTGCTGACGCGTCGGGAAGCCGAGGCGCGGGCGCTGCAGCTGTTCAAGGAGCTGGCGCTGCCGGATCCCGAGCACATCGGCCAGCGCTATCCGCACCAGGTCTCGGGCGGGCAGTTGCAGCGGCTGATGGCGGCCATGGCACTGATCACCGATCCGACCCTGGTGATCCTCGACGAACCCACCACGGCGCTGGACGTCACCACCCAGATCGAGGTGCTGCGCGTCTTCAAGCAGGTGGTGCGCGAGCGGGGCGTGACCGCCATCTACGTCTCCCACGACCTGGCCGTGGTGGCCCAGATGGCCGATCGCATCCTGGTGCTCAACGGCGGCGAGGTCTATGAGAATCGCCGTACCGAACGCCTGCTGGCCAGCGCCCGCCATCCCTATACCCGCAGCCTGCTGGCCGCGGCCCGGCCGGAACCCCTGGCGGAACGTGGCCTGCCCACCGTGGAGACCGCCGCCCCGGTGCTGGAGGTCAAGGACCTGGTGGCCGGCTACGGCCCCATCGGCGCCGATGGCCTGCCGCGCTACCGGGTGCTGGAGGGCATCGACCTGCGCATCGGCGCTGGCCAGGCTCTGGGCGTGATCGGCGAATCCGGTTCGGGCAAGTCGACCCTGGCGCGGGTGATCGCCGGCCTGCTGCCGCCGGCCCAGGGCAGCGTGCGCCTGGGTGGCGAATTGCTGCCGCCCGGTCTGGACGGCCGCACCCGCGAGCAGTTCCGCCGGGTGCAGCTGGTCTACCAGAATGCCGACACGGCGCTCAATCCGGCCCACAGCGTGGAGCGCATCCTCATGCGTCCGCTGGAGACCTATCACGCCTTCGACAAGGCCACCCGCCAGCGCAAGGTCCGCGAGTTGCTCGACCGGGTGCAACTCCCGGCCAGTCTCGCCAGCCGGCGTCCGGGTGAGCTGTCCGGTGGCCAGAAGCAGCGGGTCAACCTGGCTCGGGCGCTGGCCGCCGAACCCGAAGTGATCCTCTGCGACGAGGTCACCTCGGCGCTGGATACCGTGGTCGGCGCCGCCATTCTCGATCTACTCGCCGAACTGCGCCGTGAGCTGGGGCTGGCCTATCTGTTCATCAGCCATGACATCTCCACGGTGCGCAGTCTCTGCGACGAGGTGCTGGTGCTCTATGCCGGCCAGCCGGTGGAGCTGGGCACCCCGACCACGCTGCAACATCCGCCGCTGCATCCCTACACCGAATTACTCACCGCCTCGGTACCGGCGCTGCGCCAGGGCTGGCTGGAAGAGCAACCCATCCGTACCGCGGTTCCCCTGGTTTCGTCGCCGCCCGCCAGTGGTCGGCTCTGCAGCTTCCTGCAGCGCTGCCCGGTACGGCTCGAAGGCCGTTGCGACCGGGTGCCGCCCCGGCCCCAGACCCTCGCCGGGGGCAACCGCATCCTCTGTCATCATGATGGCGAGACCCTGCAGCGCCTGCAGGGTGGCGCCCTGCTGCACACCCAAGGAGTTCGCGCATGACTTCCCGCTTTCAGCGACTCGGCGAGACCGGCCGGCCCCAGGTCAGCCTCAGCGTCGATGGCCTGCCGGTCACGGCGCTGGCCGGCGACACCCTGATGGTCGCCTTGCTGGCCAATGGTCCGGCACTGCGCCGGTCGGAATTCGGCGACGAGCGCCGCGCCGGTTTCTGCCTGATGGGCGCCTGCCAGGATTGCTGGGTCTGGACCGCCGACGGCGAGCGCCTGCGCGCCTGCGGCACCGAGGTCCGCGAAGGCCTGCAGATCCTCACCACGCAACCGGAGGCGGTATGGAATCGGGCCTAACGAAAGGGGGCGGCAACCCGCCGCGGGTGGTCATCGTCGGGGCCGGTCCGGCCGGCGTGCGCTGCGCGGAAACCCTGCTGGCTGCCGGCATTACCCCGGTGGTGATCGACGAGAATCGCCGCGACGGCGGCCAGATCTATCGGCGCCAGCCCGAGGGCTTCCAGCGTCCCTATGCCACTCTCTACGGCAGCGAGGCGGGCAAGGCCGAAAGCCTGCACCGCACCTTCGACGCCTTGCGCGGACGCCTCGACTACCGCCCCGACACCCTGGCCTGGCATCTGCACGAGCGCACCCTCTACACGGTGCAGGGCAATCGCCAGCGCACCCTGGACTTCGATGCCCTGGTGCTCTGCACCGGGGCCGGTGACCGCCTGCTGCCGGTGCCGGGCTGGAACCTGGCCGGTACCTATACCCTCGGTGGCGCCCAGATCGCCCTCAAGGCCCAGGCGGTATCCATTGGCCGGCGGGTGATCTTTCTGGGCAGCGGCCCCTTGCTCTACCTGGTCGCCGCCCAATACCAGCAGGCCGGCGCCACGGTGGCCGCGGTCCTCGACACCGCGCCGCTGCGCCTGCGCGCCCAGGCCACGCCCAAACTGCTGGCCCGCCCGGGCGTGGCCTGGAAGGGCGTGCAACTCATGGCCTCGCTCAAGCGCGCCGGGGTGCCGCTGCACTTTGGCGTCACCCCGCTGGAAATCCTCGGCGATGCCGAACAGGGCGTGCGCGGCGTAGCGTTCGCCGATGCGCGTGGCCTGCGCCAGGAGGTGGCGGGCGACGCCGTGGGCCTGGGTTATCACCTGCGCCCGGAAACCCAGTTGGGCGATCTCGCCCGCTGCGCCTTCGAATTCGAGCTCGCCACTGGCCAATGGGTGCTGCAACTGGATGCCGACGGCCGCACCTCCACGCCGGGGGTCTATGCCGCCGGCGATGGCGCCCGGGTACGGGGCGCCGACGGGGCGGAGCTGGCCGGGCAACTGGCCGCCTGCGCGGTCCTGACCGATTTCGGTCGCACCCCGCCCGCTGGCCTCGCCGAGCGCTGCCGCGAGGCGCTGACGGTGCAGGAGCGCTTTCGCCTGGGCCTGGCCGAGGCCTTTCCCTGGCCCGCGAAACAGATGGCCAGCCTGCCGGATACCGCGGTGGTCTGCCGCTGCGAGAGCATCACCGCCGGAGAGTTGCGCGCCGTGGTGCGCGAGAAGGGTGCCCAGGAAGCCAATCGGGCCAAGGCCTTCAGTCGCGTCGGCATGGGTCGCTGCCAGGGTCGCTATTGCGCCCAGGCCGGCGCCGAGATCATCGCCGCCGAATCCGGGGTGCCGGTGGAAACCGTTGGCCGCCTGCGCGGCCAGGCACCGGTCCGGCCATTGCCGCTGGGCATCGTCACCAGCGAAGAGGAGCTTTCGTCATGAACCAGACCGCCAACCGCGCGGACGTCATCGTCGTCGGCGCCGGCATCATGGGCAGCGCCAGCGCCTTCTTCCTGCGCCGCCGGGGCCTGTCGGTGCTCCTGCTGGAGCGCGACCAGGTCGGGCGCTTCGCCAGCGGCACCAATTTCGGCAACGTCCGCCGGCAGGGCCGCTACCTGACCCAGGTGGCGCTGTCCAACCGTTCCCGCGGTATCTGGGGTCGCCTGCCCGAGCTGATCGGCGATGACCTGGAATTCATCCCCGGCGGCCATCTGCGGGTGGTCTACGATCCCGGTCGCATCGCCATGCTGCACGAGTATGCCCGGGCGCCGGAGACCGCCGCCCTCGATCTGCAGGTGCTCGAAGGCGCGGCCCTGCACGAGAAGTTTCCCTACCTGGGCCCCGAGGTGGTGGCCGGCTCCTATGCGCCCCACGATGGCCATGCCAATCCGCGCCTGGCCGCGCCGGCCTTTGCCCGCGCCGCGGTGCGCGAGGGCGTCAATCTGCAGGAAGGGGTGGAGATCACCCAGGTCACCAAGCCGGATGGCGATTTCCTGGTGCAGGCCGCCGACGGCCGCCGTTATCGGGCGCCGCGGCTGCTGATCACCGCCGGAGCCTGGGGCAGTCGGCTGTCGAGCCAGTTCGGCGAGCCGGTGCCCATCGAGACCCATGGCCCCCAGATGGGCGTCACCGAGCCCTTGCCCTATGCCTTCAAGGAAGCGGTGGGCGTCTCTTCACCGCTGGTGAGCGAGACCATCTACTTCCGCCAGATCCCGCGCGGCAACGTGATCTTCGGCGGCTGCTTCCGCTCCCGCCCGGATCTGGACACCCGTCTGGCCCGCGCCGAGCCCCACGGCCTGCTCAATCAGCTCACCCAGCTGCGCCGCCTGGCGCCGGCCCTGGCCAGGGTCAACGTGATCCGCACCTGGAGCGGGGTGGAAGGCTATATCGCCGACGACCTGCCGATCATGGGCCCGAGCAGCCAGGTGGAGGGTCTCTATTACGCCTTCGGCTTCTGCGGCGCCGGCTTCCAGCTCGGCCCGGGGGTGGGCGACACCATGGCCGAACTGATCGCCACCGGCCGTACCGAGACGCCGCTGGCGGCCTTCGACATCGGCCGCTTCGCGCAACCCCGCAGCGAGAGTCTCGCCGGATGAACAGCCAGGACCTGCTGCGCACCCTGATCGGCTTTCCCACCGTTTCCGCCGACTCCAACCTGGCGCTGATCCAGCATGTGCAGGGTCTGCTGGAGGCCGCCGGCATCGCCTGCCGCCTGGTGCTCGACGAGAGCGGGCGCAAGGCCAATCTCTTCGCCAGCGTCGGCCCGAGCGACGTGCCCGGCGTGCTGCTCTCCGGGCATACCGACGTGGTGCCCGTGGCCGGCCAGGCCTGGACCCTGCCACCGTTCGAGGGAACCCTGAAGGACGGTCGGATCTATGGGCGCGGGGCCTGCGACATGAAGGGCTTCGTCGCCTGCGCCGTGGTGGCCCTGCTGGCCGCCGCCCGGGGTGAGCCCCTGAAGCGACCGCTGCAACTGGCCCTGTCCCACGACGAAGAGATCGGCTGCGTCGGGGTGCGCCGCCTGCTGGATGTGCTGGAACTGGCGCCGGTGCGCCCCTTCCTCTGCATCGTCGGCGAGCCCACGGACCTGCAGGTCGCCCTCGGCCACAAGGGCAAGGCTGCGCTGCGCGCCCACTGCCATGGCCAGGAGGGCCATTCCTCCCTGGCGCCGCTGCACGTCAACGCCATTCACCTGGCCAGCGACCTGATCGGCGCCCTGCGTGCCAGCCAGCGGCGCCTGGCGGAAGAGGGCGCCCACGACGCGGCCTACGACATTCCCTACACCACCCTGCATGTCGGGCGGATCGACGGTGGCAAGGCGCTGAACATCGTGCCCAACCTCTGCACCCTGGACTTCGAGATCCGTCACCTGCCGGCGGACGATCCCGCCACCCTGGTCGCCGCGCTGCAGGAAACGGCGGACAGCCTGGCCCGGGAGGCACGGCAAACCTCGGCCAAGGCCGCTATCGAGATCGAGACGGTCAACGCCTATCCGGGCCTGGATACCCATCCCAGCGTCGAAGCCGTGCGCTTCCTGCAGACCCTGGTCGAACCGGGCACCACCCAGCTCAAGGTGGCTTTCGGCACCGAGGGCGGCCTTTTCGCCAGCCGGCTGGACACCCCGGTGGTGGTCTGCGGCCCCGGCAGCATCGAGCAGGCGCACAAGCCGGACGAGTATGTCGAGCTGAGCCAGCTCGCCGCCTGTGACGCCTTGCTTGGGCGGTTGCGGGTGGCCCTGGCTTGAGGCCACCCGGTCTCTTCAGTAGCCCCGCTGGCGATCCACCAGACCCTGCATGGGCTCACCGCGCTGATGGCGGCGGATATTGTTAAGCAGCACGGTGAATGCCGTTTCCGGCACCGTCATGGCGCCCACGTGAGGCGTCAGCCAGATCCGCGGATGCTGCCAGAAGGGATGGTCGGCTGCGGGCGGTTCCGGCTCCACCACGTCCAGCACCGCCTGGCTCAGCTGACCGCTGTCCAGCGCCGCCAGCAGGTCGGCTTCCACCAGCTGGGCGCCACGGCCGAGGTTGATCAGGCTGGCGCCGCGGGGCAGGGCGGCGAACAGGCGGGCGTCGAGGATGCCGCGGGTCTCCCCGGTCAGCGGCAGCAGGCAGATGAGGATCTCGCAATCGGCCAGGAACGCCGGCAGCTGCTCGGCGCCGGCATGGCAGCGCACCCCCGGCAGCTCATGGGGCGAGCACGACCAGCCCGAGAGCTGGAAGCCAAAGGTGGCGAGCCGCTCCAGCACCGCCTGGCCGATCTGGCCCAGACCTAGCACGCCGACGCGTCTGTTGTTCGCCGTTACCAGGGCATGTTCCTGCCAGCGTCCCGCGGCCTGCTGGTCGAGATAGAGGGGCAACTGGCGATGCAGCGCCAGCACCATGAGGGTGGCGTACTCCACCATGCCGGCGACGATGCCAGGATCCAGCATCCGCACCACGGGCAGCGCTGGCGGCAACAGATTCAGGTCGAACTGGTCGATGCCGGCCGAGGTGGCGAACAGCACCTCCAGGTTGGGAAAGCGGTTGGCCAGGTCTTCCGGCGGTTGCCAGCAGGCCAGGTAGCGGACTTCTTCGGGATTGCCCACGTCCGGCCACTGGCGGAAGGCGATATCGGGCGCGCGTTCCTGGAACAGGCGTCGCCAGGCCTGGCCACGTTCGGGATCGGCCTTGTAGAGCAGCGTCATGGGGAGGTCTCCGGCAAAGCTCAAGGATGGCGCAAGCGTGCGGTAGTTTGTCCCGAATTCTCCGCTGCCGCCGCCATGATCGGTGGTGCGGTGGAAACTGCGCCGCATCTGGGAAAAACGGCAGCTTCTGTGCCGGCCCAGGGCGCAAACGCCATAACCCCGGTGCCCTGCGAGTCGATACTGGCCGGGTCCGCGGCGCCCCTGCCGCGCCTCTCGACGTGAGGATCCGCCATGCCTTTGCTGCACTATTGCCAGCCGCCCGGTGACCGCCAGCTGCCCCGGGCGCTCCAGCCGCTGCACGATGATCCCCTGGCCGCCGGCCGCGAATTGCACCTGCACGATGGCCACCTGGGCTATGTGATGGGCAGCGCCGTCGCCCATTCCGCCGATTGCCGGCTGGACGACTACCCCTGGGTGGAAGTCAGCCTCATCGAGGCCGGGGAGTTGCAGCTGGAATGGGAGGGGAATGCCCTGCACCTCAAGGCCGGCGATGCCTTCATCCTGCCGCGTGGCCTGAGCTGCCGCTGGCGTCACGGCGGCGAATTGCGGCGTCTGTTCATGGCCTTTCCCGGCCGGGCCAGCGAAGGCCCCATGCCTCAGGCACCCGTGCTGCTGGATCCCTCGGCGCCGCGCGAACCCTCGCCGCCGCCAGCGGCCAGCGTGCTGCTGAGTCCCGAGCCCACGGCCACCGGCTGCGACCTGTTCGAAAGCGGTGGCGGGGCCCTGCGGGTCGGGATGTGGGAGTGCACGGCCTATACGCGCAAGGCGGTGAGCAATCCCCACTGCGAGCTGATGCTGCTCTATGCCGGCGCCGTGACCCTCGCGGTCGAGGGCGAAGCGACCTGCACGGTCAACGCGGGCGAGGCGGTGCTGGTACCGGCTAATACGCCGATGGCCTGGGACAGTCGGGAGCGGGTGCGCAAGCTTTATTGCATCCTGCGCTGAGAAGAGGGCGCTCCGGCAGCGGGATGCTGGCGGAGCGTCGCGGCGAGGGGGGTCAGCCGGCCTTGATCAGGCTGCGGAGTGGCAGGGCGTTCTTGACCACCGGCGACTTGATGACGATGTAGCTGAAGTACTTCTCGATACCGACGTTGCGGTCGAGGATGGATTCCATCAGCTCCTGGTAGTGGCCGATGCTGCTGCACATGAAGCGCAGCAGGTAGTCGTAACCGCCGCTGATGAGGTGGCATTCGAGGATCTCGTCGACCCCGCGGATGAAGGACTCGAACTTCACGAAGTCGGCGCGCTTGTGGTCGGAAAGGGTGACCTCGGTGAAGACCGTCACCGAGTTGGCGATCTTGGCGAGGTTGACGTGGGCTTCGTAGCCGCTGATGTAGCCGGCTGCCTCCAGGCGCTTGACGCGCTGCAGGCAAGGGCTGGGGGAGAGGCCCACGGCTTCGGCGAGACTGACATTGGTCATCCGGCCATCCTTCTGCAGTTGCACCAGGATGTTGATGTCGATGCGGTCCAGTTTTGTTGCGGCGTCCATCGTCGTTCCTCGCAGTCGTGAACGTCAGGCTAGGCACGCAGGGCGGTCTGATGCGCATGCACCAGATCGGCGAGACTCGCGTACTCGCACCGCGTGCCATCCAGGGCCTGCCGTGAAAGGTTCCAGGGCCGCGAGCGATCACGGCGCAAGGTACACAGCGGAAAATCCACCAAGGGGTTCCAGGGGTCGTCCGGTTCGCTGCCTCTTACCGGCAGCAGATCCCCGCGCGCCAGGCCAAGCTCCTCCAGGGTGTTGTCCAGCGCCAGGCGCAGATCACCGCCGCGGTTGGGGATCACGGCGGCGAACACCTCGGGCAGCCGCGCCGTGACCGCTGCGGCGTCGCCGTCATCGGGCGAGGCCAGCAACACCAATCGATAGAACTTGCTCAGGTACTGCAGCGCGCCCGGCGCATCCTCGAACACCGGCCAGCACGACGTGGCGTTTCCAAAGGCCACGCTGGCATCCAGGTCGGCTTCCTGCTGCAACTCTTGCGCCAGACGCTGGTGGATACGCAGGTGCAGGCTGGTCTGGCTGGCGTTGGGCGTGGCCTGGCGCAACTCGCGGGCGAGGCGGTGATAGCTGCCGAGCAGCCAGTCGGGATGGGTGCTGAGGCCCGCCTGCGCCACAAGGGGGCGCAGGGCTTCGAGGATGCCCCCTTCGCGGTCGACGAGGGTGCCGTAGCAGGAAAAGCCTATGGCCTGGTAACGCGTGATTCTCATGGTCGGTTTCCCCTTGGCGCCGCGCCCATCAGGCCGGGCGGCGTTACGTTCGACCTCAGGCACCGGCCTGGGCGAGGGCTTGGCCGAACATGTGCAAGGCTTCGGCCAGTTGTGCCTCGGTGGTCACCAGCGGTGCCAGGAAGCGGATGACGTTGCGTTCGACACCGCACTTGATCACCAGCAGGCCCGCGTGGCGGGCGCCGTCGATGACCTGCTGGGCGAGGGCAGCGTCCGGGCTGTGGCCATCGGCGCCGACCATCTCCACCGCCAGCATGAAGCCGCGGCCGCGCACCTCGCCGATACGTGGATGCCGCTGCTGCAGCGCGAGCAGACCGCTGCGCAGCTGCTCGCCGAGGGCGACGCCACGGGCGACCAGGTCCTCTTCCTCGAACACGTCCAGCACCGCCAGGGCCGCGGCGCAGGCCAGGGCGTTGCCGCCATAGGTGCCGCCGAGACCGCCGGGCAGGGGCGCGTCCATGATGGCGGCGCGCCCGACCACTCCGGAGAGCGGCAGGCCCCCGGCCAGGCTCTTGGCCACCGTCACCAGATCGGGCTGGACGCCGGTCTGCTGGAAGGCGAACAGGCTGCCGGTGCGACCGAAGCCGGTCTGGATCTCGTCGGCGATGAGCACGATGCCGTGCTGGTCGCAGAGGGCACGCAGCGCCTGGAGGAATTCCACCGGCGCCGGGCGGAAGCCGCCGTCGCCCTGCACCGGTTCGATCAGAATCGCGGCCACCTGGTCGGGCGCGACCTGGGTGGCGAAGACCTCGCGCAAGCCGGCCAGGGCCTGCTGGCTATCCACTCCGCGGAAGGCATCGGGATAGGGCGCGTGGTAGATGTCACCGGGGAAGGGGCCGAAGTTCTGCTTGTAGGGCTGGGCGAAGCCGGTGAGGGTCACGCCGAGCAGGGTGCGACCGTGGAAGCCGCCGCGGAAGGCGATCACCCCGGGCCTTTTGGTGTGGGCGCGGGCGATCTTGATGGCATTTTCCACGGCTTCGGCGCCGGAGGTCAGCAGCAGCGTCTTGTAGGCTTCGCCGTTGCCGATGAGGGTGTTGAGACGATTGGCCAGCTCCAGGTAGGGCTCGTAGGCCATTACCTGGAAGCTGGCGTGGGAGATCTCCCCGACCTGACGGCGCACGGCCTCCACCACCCGTGGGTGGTTGTGACCGACATTGAGCACGCCGATGCCGCCGACGAAATCGAGGTAGCGGAGACCGTCCACGTCCCAGACTTCGCTGCCCTGGGCGCGGGCCACCACGACGGGATGGGCGGTGATGATGCCGCGGGGAACGCCTTGTTCGCGAAGACCCAGCAGGCGGTCGGTGGCTTTGGCAGCGGAATTCATGCAGCGATACTCCAGGCAGGGGCGAGAGTTCCAGCCTACGCAGGCCGCAGGGTCGGTAACGCTGAAGTTGCCGGCCCCGGCATCGTGATCGGCTGTTTTGCTTGGGAGCGGCGGCATTTTCGGTTGCCTGCCGCCGGTGGCTTTCAGTCGAGGCCGCCAAGGTGCCAGGCCTTCACTTCCAGGTACTCGTCCAGCCCCAGGTGCGAGCCTTCGCGGCCCAGGCCGGATTGCTTCACGCCGCCGAAGGGCGCGACCTCCATCGACAGGGTGCCGGTGTTGAGCGCCACCATGCCGAATTCCAGCTGTTCACCGACGCGCCAGGCGCGGCGCAGGTCCTGGGTGTAGTAGTAGGCGCCCAGGCCATAGGGCGTGGCATTGGCCAGCGCCAGCGCCTCGGCTTCGTCGCGGAAGCGGAACAGCGGCGCCACCGGGCCGAAGGTCTCCTCGCGGGCCAGCAACATGTCCGCCGTGGCGCCGGTGAGCACCGTGGGGGCGACGAACTGGTCGCGACCGCTGGGCAAGCCGCCGAACAGGGCCTTGGCGCCCAGGGTCAGGGCGTCGTCGACATGACGCGCGACCTTGTCCACCGCCAGGCGATTGATCAGCGGGCCCAGGGTCACGCCGGCCTCCAGGCCGTTGCCCACCTTGAACTTGGCCACCTCGGCAGCGAGCCGCTCGGCGAAACGGTCGTGGATGCCGTCCTGCACCAGGATGCGGTTGGCGCAGACGCAGGTCTGGCCGGCGTTGCGGAATTTGCTCTGCAGTACCCCGGCGATGGCGAGGTCCAGGTCGGCGTCATCGAAGACGATGAAGGGCGCATTGCCGCCCAGTTCCATGCTGGTGCGCTTCACCGTGGCCGCACACTGCGCCAGCAGCAGCTGGCCGATGCGCGTGGAGCCGGTAAAGGACAGCTTGCGCACCGCCGGATTGCCGGTCAGTTCACCGCCGATGCCGGCGGGCATCCCGGTGACCACGTTGAATACGCCGGGCGGAAAGCCGGCGCGATCGGCCAGCTCGGCTAGCGCCAGGGCCGACAGCGGGGTGAGATCCGAGGGCTTGATCACCACCGGGCAGCCGGCGGCGAGCGCCGGGGCGGCCTTGCGGGTGATCATGGCGTTGGGGAAATTCCACGGGGTGATGGCGGCAGCGACCCCCACCGGTTGCCGCAGCACCAGCACCCGGCGATCCCGGGCCGGTGCGGGCAGGATATCGCCAAAGCTGCGTCGGGCTTCCTCGGCGAACCATTTGACGAAGCTAGCGCCATAGGCGATCTCGCCACGGGCCTCGGCCAGTGGCTTGCCCTGTTCCAGGGTCATCAGCAGGGCAAGGTCGTCCTGGTGCTCCAGCATCAGCGCGTGCCAGCGCTCCAGCAGGGCCGCGCGCTCGGCGGCCGGACGCTCGCGCCAGGCCGGCCAGGCGGCCTCCGCCGCGGCGATGGCGCGGGCGGTTTCCACCGCCTCCAGGGCGGCCACCTCGGCGAGGGTCTCGCCGGTGGCGGGGTTGTCCACGGCAAAGGTGGCGCCGTTGTCGGCGGCGATCCAGTGGCCGTCGACATAGGCGGAAGCTTTGAACAGGCGGGGATCCCGCAGATCGAGGTGCAGCGGCATGGTGGCGCTCCCAGTGGCAGGTCAGGCCCTGAGTCTAGGGAGGGGTGGCGGTGGCGAATGCCGAAATCGACCGCTGTGAACCGGTGCCGAACGCGTTCGCGGCGACGTTGCCGCACTTTGTGCGGTGGCTTCCTGGCCGGCCGCTAGTGAGGGTCCGCGCCCGCGTCCATCCCCTTCACCGCCAGGTCGAGGAAGTTGGCCAGCGCCTGGAGGCGGGCACTGCGCTGTTTGCGGGCGGGGACCAGGAGGGTGATGGGTGCGCTGTCGAAGCGCCACGCCGGCAGCAGCCGGACCAGGGCGCCGCGTGCGATGGCATCGGCGACGTCCCACTGGGAACGCAGCACGATGCCCAGACCCTGTTCGGCCCAGCGGCGGGCCACGCTGCCATCGTTGGTGAGCAGCGCCGGTTCGATGCGCAGCGTCTGGCGCTCCTGGTCGTTGCGCAGTTGCCAGAGGGTCACGTCCTCGTCGTTCTCTCGGATGCAGATGCAGCGGTGCTGCAGCAGCGCCCTGGGCCCCTGCGGCAGGCCGTGCTGCTCCAGGTAGGTCGGACTGGCGCACAGCCAGCGTTCGTTGTGGGCCAGGGTCTTGGCGATCCAGGAGCTGTCGTCGATGGCGCCGATATGAATGACCGCATCGCTGTCGTGCCGGTCGGGCCAGGGGGTCTCGCGCAGGTCCAGTTGCAGGCGTAGCTGCGGATGCAACACGGCGAAGCGCGCCAGCAGCGGGGCGATGCGCTGGCGGCCGTAGCCGAAGGGCGCGGCGAGGCGCAGGGTGCCCACCAGCTGCCGATCCTGGCGGGCGAAGGTGTCGGGCAAGGCCTCCAGACGTTCGAGCAGTTCGCTGCATTGCTGGGCGAAGCGCTCGCCGTCGGGGGTCAGACTCAGCCGCCGGGCATCGCGATTGGCCAGGGCCACCCCCAGCCGTGCCTCCAGCTTGCGCAGGCGGGTAGAGAGCGCGGGCGGCGAGACGTTGAGGGCGCGCGCCGCCGCGCTGAGGGAATCACAGCGGGCCAGGAGTACCACCAGGCGCAGGTCTTCAATGGCGATCATTAATCTGGACTAAAGGAATGCATCAGCAGGATTGAACCACAGGTTAACGAAGGGCGGCTACAGTTCGCCCATCGCCCACCGGTCGAGTCCTTGCCATGACCCTTTCCCTGCTTACCCTCGATACCCCTGCCGCGCTCATCGACGAAGCCCGGATGATGCACAACATCCACCTCATGCAGGCGCGCATGGACGCCCTCGGCGTCCGCCTGCGGCCCCATGTGAAGACCAGCAAGAGCGAGGCGGTCATCCGCCGGCAACTGGCGGCAGGCGCCCAGGGCGTGACCGTCTCCACTCTCCAAGAGGCCGAAGCCTGTTTCGCCCTGGGCATCACCGACGTGCTCTACGCCGTGACCATCGCTCCGGCGCGGCTGGAACAGGTCAGCACGCTGCGGCGGCAGGGTTGTCGGCTAGGCATCCTGACCGACAGCCTGGCCGGGGCCCAGGCCATCGTCGCGGCCGGCCAGCGCTACGACGAAGTCTTCGAGGTCTGGCTGGAGATCGACTGCGATGGCCATCGCGCGGGCCTGCAACCGGACGATCCCCGGCTGGTGCAGATCGCCGAGCTGCTGAGCGCGGGCGGCATGCGCCTGGCGGGGGTGCTCACCCATGCCGGCTCCAGCTACGCGCTGGACGGCCCCCAGGCGCTGCAGGCCCTGGCCGAGCAGGAGCGCGCCTGTTGCGTGGCGGCGGCCGAGCGGCTGCGTGCCCAGGGCCTGGCCTGTCCGCAGGTCAGTATCGGCTCGACGCCCACGGCGCTGTCGGCCCTGGATCTGATCGGGGTTACCGAGGTCCGCGCCGGGGTCTACGTCTTCCAGGACCTGGTGATGCATAACGTCGGCATCTGCCAGGCCGAGGATCTGGCGCTGAGCGTCCTGACCACGGTGATCGGCCATCAGGTGGAGAAAGGCTGGGTGCTGGTGGACGCCGGTTGGATGGCCCTCAGTCGCGACCGGGGCACCCAGCGGCAGCGGCGTGACTTCGGCTATGGCCAGGTCTGCACCCTGGACGGCCGCTGGCTCGAAGGGGCCCTGCTGACCGGTGCCAACCAGGAGCATGGCATCGTCAGCTTCGCCGGAGGCTGCCCAGATGATCTGGAGCAGCGCTTCCCGGTGGGCAGCCGCCTGCGCATCCTGCCCAACCATGCCTGCGCCACCGGCGGCCAGTTCGAGCGCTATCACGCCGTGGACGCCAGCGGCGCGGTCACCCCCTGGAGTCGCCTGCATGGCCGCTGATACGCGTTTCATCCAGACCGCGGCCGCGGCGCTACCGGGCGGCCACTATTCCCAGGCGGTGGCCTACCAGGGGCTGCTCCATGTATCCGGGCAACTGCCGGTACGACCCGACGGCAGCCATGCGGTCGCGGCGAGTTTCGCTGAGCAGGCCCAGATCGCCCTGGACAACCTCTGCGCCATCCTGGCCGCGGCAGGGCGGGGGCCGCAGGATCTGCTCAAGGTGACCGTCTATGTTGTCGGCATCGAGCACTGGCCTACCTTCGACCGCCTCTATGCCGGATTCCTGGGCGAACACCGGCCGGCGCGGGCGGTGGTGCCGGTGCCGCAGTTGCACCATGGTTATCTCGTCGAGATCGAGGCGCTGGCGCGCGCCGACTGATCGCCCGTCGCCATCTGGGAGCTCCCCTCATGCTGCTGGACCCTTCGTTGCAAACGTTGATCGATCCCCAAGTGACCCGCTGCTGTTATCTCGCCGGCCGCTGGGTGCCGGTGCCTGGCGCCGCCCGGGCCACGGTGACGGATCCCGCGACCGAACGCGCGCTCGCCGAGGTGGCCCTTGGCGGCGCCGCGGAAGTCGACCAGGCGGTGCAGGCCGCCCGCGGCGCCTTCGACGCCTGGTCCGGGCAGACGCCGGCCGCTCGCGCCCAACGGCTGGAGCGCCTGCAGACCCTGCTGGCACAGCGTGCCGACACCTTCGCCCAGGTGATTTCACGGGAGATGGGTGCGCCCCTCGCCGCGGCCCGGGCCCTGCAGGTGCCCCTGGCCCTGGAACACCTGCGCGTGGCACGCGAGGTGGTGAGCGACTACGCCTTCGAGCGCGCCGACGGTGCCTTGCGTCTCAGGCGTGAGCCCATCGGCGTCTGCGCGCTCATCACGCCCTGGAACTGGCCGCTCTACCAGATCACCGCCAAGGTCGCGCCGGCGCTGGCCGCCGGCTGCACGGTGGTGCTCAAGCCCAGTGAACTGGCCCCACTGAGCGCCCTGCTGTTCGCCCAGGCGGTTCATGACGCGGGGATCCCGGCGGGGGTGTTCAACCTGGTCAACGGCGACGGCCCCACCGTCGGCGCGGCGCTGGCCGAGCATCCCGATGTCGACATGATTTCCATCACCGGCTCCAATCGCGCCGGGGTCCTGGTGGCCCAGGCCGCCGCCCTTACGGTCAAGCGCGTGACCCAGGAACTGGGCGGCAAGTCGCCCAACCTGCTGCTGCCCGATACCGATCTGCCGGAGGCGGTGGCCAAGGGCGTGCTGGCGGCCTTACGCAACAGCGGCCAATCCTGCAGCGCGCCGACGCGGATGCTGGTGCCTCAGGCCCAGCTGACCGAGGTGGAGCGCCTGGCGGCAGCCACCGTGGCGGGTCTCGTGGTCGGTGACCCCCAGGCGCCCGCGACGACCCTCGGCCCGCTGGCCAATGGCGCCCAGTTCGCCCGGGTGCAGGCGCTGATCGAGAGCGGTCTGGCAGAGGGCGCCAGGCTGGTCTGCGGCGGACCGGGTCGCCCGGATGGCTGCACCACCGGCTTCTATGCGCGCCCCACGGTGTTTTCGGCGGTCACCTCGGGGATGCGCATCGCCCAGGAGGAAATCTTCGGGCCGGTGCTCTGCCTGCTGCCCTACAGCTCGCTCGACCAGGCCATCGCCATCGCCAACGACAGCCGCTATGGCCTCAGCGCCCACGTCCAGGGTCGGGACCCCCACCAGGTCGCCGCGGTAGCGGCCCGTCTGCGCGCCGGGCAGGTCCATCTCAACTATCCGGCCTGGAACCCCTGGGCACCCTTCGGCGGCTACAAGCGTTCCGGCAACGGGCGCGAATATGGCGTCCACGGCCTGGAGGAGTACCTGGAGACCAAGGCGATCCTCGGCCACTGAGCGGTTCAGGCGAACAGCGGATTGTCCCTGAGCGCCGCCACCGCCAGGTCGATGAAGGCCCGTACCTTGGCCGGTGCCTGGCGGCCTTCGGGGTAGATGAGGTGGATCGGCAGCGGCGCTTCCTCGTGCTCGGCGAGGACGATCTGCAGCGCGCCTTCGGCCAGGGCCGGCGCGATCTGGTAGTGCAGGACCCGGGTGAGGCCGCGACCGGCCTTGGCCGCGCTGATGGCGGCCTCGTTGGTGTTGCAGTGCAGCAGCGGATCGACGCTCACCCGTTGCCCACCGGCAAAGCGCCATTCCGGTGATGACCAGGCGCTGTGGGACACCAGGATGCGGTGCTCACGCAGCGCGGCAGGGGTAGCGGGCACGCCCTGGGCCTGCAGATAGTCGGGGGCGGCGCAGACCACCCGGCGCACGCGCCCGACCTGGATGGCGGTGAAGCCCGAATCGGGCAGGTGACCGATGCGCAGGGCGACGTCCATGCCTTCCTCGACGATGTTCACCGGCCGGTCGACGAAGAAGGTGCGGGCGCGCATCTGCGGATAGCGTTCGAGATAGTCCAGCAGCAGCGGCAGCACGTGCAGCTGCCCGAACAGCAGCGGGGCGGTGATGGTCAGGGTGCCGACCGGCTTGGCGTAGTGGCCGGCCGCGGCCAGCTCCGCCTCGGCGATGTCGGCGAGGATGCGTCGGCAATCCTGCAGGTAGCGGGCGCCGGCTTCGGTGGGCCTGACCGAACGGGTGGTGCGCACCAGCAGGCGCGCGCCGACCAGCTCCTCCAGCGCCGCCACCAGGCGGGTCACCGCCGGTGCGCTCAGGTGCAGCTCCCGGGCGGTACGGGCGAAACTCTCGGTTTCCGCCACCTTCACGAACACGCGCATCGCCTGCCAACGATCCATCTGCCTCGCCGTCCTGTCTTGTCGACCAGGCTCCATGGTAGTCAACTTCAGGCGGCGCGGATCATAGATCGAGCTCCAGGCGGTCGGTGCCAGCCGCCGGCACCGCGCAGCACAGCAACGCCTCGCCGTCGGCGACCCGCGCCACCGGCTCCCGCGCATAGGTGACGGCGCCGCCGAGCAGCCGTGTCCGGCAGCTGCCGCAATGACCTTCGCGGCAGCTGAAGGCGGGGTCGAGGCCTCGGGCTTCGGCCAGCTCCAGCAGCGAGCCTGCCGCGGGTGTCCAGCGCGCTTCCTTGAGCGAGGCGGTGAAGACCACCGGCACACTGTCCGTGGCCGCGGCTGGACGCACGGGAGCCGCCGCTTCCAGGGGCTGACTGCGGCGCAGCGCCGCCGGACCGAAGGCTTCGGCATGGATACGCGTGTCCTCGACGCCGTAACCGCGCAGGCCGTCGTACAGTGCCTGGGTGAAGGCCGCCGGGCCGCAGAGGTAGAAGGTGTGATCGCCGAAGGGCAGGAAGCGGCCCAGCACACCCAGGTCGATCCGTCCGGCCACCTCGTAGTCGGTATCCGCCACGGCCCCGCGGGTATCGCTCAGCGCCCGCACCAGGCGCAGCGAGCCTCCGGCGGCGGCCACTAACTCGGCCAGTTCCGCATCGAAGGCGCGCTCGGCCTTCGACCGGGCTCCGTAGAAGAGGGTGATCGGGCGCTGGCGCTGGGTCCGGCGTCCTTCGTGGACCAGGTGCCTGAGCATCGCCAGCAGCGGGGTGATGCCGATGCCGGCCGCCAGCAGAACCAGGGACTGGTCGGCGGCGGTCAGGGTGAAGTCCCCCGTCGGCGGGCGCGTGTCGAGCAGATCGCCCTCGCGCAGCCGGTCGTGCAGCCAGGTGGACACCAGCCCCTCGCGCTTGACGCTGATGCGGTAGTGCCCGTCGGCCGGCGCACTGGAGAGGCTATAGCTACGCAGCGCCGGGGCCTGGCCGGCGACCGGAGTGAGGCGTACCGGCAGGAACTGGCCGGCCTGGGCGGGCGGCAAGGCGGTACCGTCCGCCGCGGCGAGATGGAAGGAGCGGATGGTGGCGCTCTCCTCGACGATGCGGATGACGCGCAAGGGTCGCCAGCGGTTGCCGAGTTCCCGGCTCAGCAGGCGCTCGCGCGCCTGCGCCCAGCTGCCGGTCAGCTGGCTGCTGTCCGACTCGCCCCCGGCCCGCGCCCGCCAGCGCAGGGTCAGGGCGGCGCGGCGCCGGACGATACGTTGCGGGCGAAAGGTCCAGAGGCGTTCGGCGCCCTCGAAGGCGGCGATCTCCGGCGAGTCGAACAGCACCTCGGCGGTGCCGCTCAGCTGCAGCAGGTCGCCGCGCTCGTCGTCGACGAACAGCAGTCCGGCCTGGCCGTTGACGGCGATGTTGCCCAGGGTGTTGAAGAACAGGTTGCCGTTGAAGTCGGGAATGGTCAGCACGCCCTCGGCATCCACCCGGACGAAGCCCGGCTTGCCGCCACGGTGGGAGACGTCCACCCGGCGCCGTCCCTCCTGCTCGGCATAGGAGGCGACGAAGAAGGTATCGGTCCCTTCGATCAGCTGGCGTGCCGCCTCATCCAGCGTCTCGAGGGGTTCGACGGCCGGAGCGGGCGTCTTATCCGGTGGTTGGTTGGGTTGCAGGTCGCGCAGCTGGATGTAGCGCGGGCAGTTGCCGAAGCTCTGGTCCACGGTCAGCCGTAGGCCCTGGGGCGTCAGCTCGACCTCGCCGTTGACGCGGTTACGGCGCCGGGTGTGCAGCTCGATACCCAGCAATCCCACGGCGGCGCCATCCGCCAGGCCGGTGCCGGCCGGATCCCCTGCCGCTAGGCTGGCCGCGATGTCCAGCCGCGTTGGCGTCGGAGCGCTGACGAAGCCCGGCGCGCCTTCCAGGATCGTCGCCCAGGCCGCGCCGGTCGCGTCCACGCTACCCAGCACCAGGAAGGGCAGTTGCTGGTAGAAGGCGCGGTGCTGGTCGGGCATGAAGCTGCGGATCACCCGCGGGCCGACCTCGGCCATCCGCTGGCGGACGCCGACGCGCTCCTGCAGGGCGATTTCGCCGGGGTGCCAGGTGGGCAGAGCGTTCAGGGGCGTGCTCATCGAGGTGGCTCCTCGCGGTGGGGAAGGCGGGTGATCCCGCTGCTTCAGGCGCGCAGACCGGCAGCCGTCTGCGGAAAGGGCACGAAGCCCGGCAGGGCTTCCACCCGCTGCAGAAAGGCTCGCACAGCGGTATAGGGCGCCAGGTCCACGTTACCTTCCGGCGCTCCGGCCAGATAGCTGTAGAGGGCGACGTCGGCGATGGTCGGGTGATCGGCGGCCAGCCAGTCGCGGTTCGCCAGCTGAGCCTCCAGCCGCTCCAGAAGGACGTGGGCGCGGGCGATGACTTCCTCGGGATTCAAGCGGGCACCGAACACCGTGATCAGCCGCGCCGCTGCCGGGCCATAGGCCAGTTCGCCCGCGGCCACCGACAACCAGCGCTGGACGGCGGCGGCCCCGGCCGGGTCTTCCGGCAGCCAGTCGGTGCGGCCCAGCTTCTTCGCCAGGTAGACGAGGATGGCGTTGGAGTCGGCGACGATCACGCCATCATCCTCAAGCACCGGCACCTGGCCGAAGGGGTTGAGGGCGAGGAACGCCGGGGTGCGGTGCTCGCCGGCCGCGAGGTCGACCTCGACCAGTTCGGGCGCGAGGCCCAGCAACGAGGCGAACAGCACGGCGCGATGGGCATGACCGGATAACGGCAGGTGGTAGAGCTTCATGATCCAACTCCTGGCAGGCATCGGGCCGAGGGTGGTCCCGATTCGTGCTACCAGCTTGGGGTCAGAGCGCTTTCGTGGGAATCGGCCTTCTCGTCAGTTCAGCATTCCGCAAAATGGAATGATCGGATTAGGTTCTGTACGAAAAGTCGCCGAGCGAAGGTCAGGCGAGGCCTAGGCGGCCCCACGAAAAAGGCTGAGGAAGCGGACCGGGCTCGCGCTCGAGTTTACGACCGGTAAATGAGCATTGCGACCGGGCTGGCGATCCAGGCCTTTTTCAACGAAGCATTACCGAGCGCAGGCACATTTCGTACAGGACCTAGCGGCAGGCGAAGGCCAGCACCCGCCCCAACATGGCATCGCAGCCGTCCAGTTGCGCCTGGGTGACGAATTCGTCGGGCTTGTGCCCCTGGGCCATGCTGCCGGGGCCGCAGACGACGGTCGGGATGCCGGCCGCGGCGAACAGGCCGCCTTCGGTGCCGAAGGCCACCGTGCCGAAGTCGCGGGAGCCACAGAACTGCGCGACCCACTCGGCTGCCTCGCTTTCGAGGGCGGTATCCAGGCCGGGATAGCTCGACAGCTCGGTAAAGCGGATGGCGCTCTGACCGCTGATGGCGCGCATGGCCGGTAGCAGGATCACTTCGGCAAGGGCCTGGAGCTGGTGGATCACCTGATAGGGATCCTGGGCGGGCAGGGCGCGGATCTCGAAATCGAAGGTGCAGTCCTGGGGCACGATGTTCAGGGCCTGGCCGCCCGCGATCAGCCCGGTCTGCACCGTGGAGAAGGGCGGGTCGAAGCGTGGATCCTGGTCTTGCGGGGCCTTGAGCGCCTCGCCAAGCCGGCCCAGTTCGACGACCAGGCGCGCGGCGTATTCGACAGCGTTGACGCCCTCGGGCGCATAGGCCGAATGACAGGCCGCGCCGTGTACCTGGCAGCGCATGGCCACCTTGCCCTTGTGGCCGAGCACGGGCTTGAGCTCGGTGGGTTCGCCGATCAGGCACAGCAGCGGCTTGACCGGGCGCTGCGCCAGCTGGTCCAGCAGGCTGCGTACGCCCAGGCAGCCAACTTCCTCGTCATAGGACAGCGCCAGGTGCAGCGGGCGGCGCAGGGCCGCGCGACTGGCCGCGGGCACCAGCGCCAGCAGGCAGGCCAGAAAGCCCTTCATGTCGGCGGTGCCGCGGCCATAGAGCCGGCCGGCGCTTTCGCTGAGGGCGAAGGCGGGACGGGTCCAGGCCTGGCCGTCCACCGGCACCACGTCGGTATGCCCCGAGAGCACGATGCCCGGTACGTCCGCCGGCCCCAGGGTGGCGAAGAGATTGGCCTTGGTGCCCTCGGCGTTGTGGATCAGTTCGTAGGGTACGCCGAAGCCATCCAGGTAGCCGGCGACGAAGTCGATCAGCGCCAGGCTGGATTCGCGACTGGTGGTGTCGAAGGCCACCAGCTGCGCCAGCAACTCCTGGCTGGCGCTCATCGGTCGTCTCCCGGCACGCCGTAGCCGGGGGCGAGATCCGGACGCACCGCGCGGTCGAGATAGTCCTGCAACTGGGGTTCATAGGCGCGCCACAGGGCCGCCAGCTCGCCAATGGGGTCGGTCTCGGCCCAGTCGACGCGCAGATTGACGATGGGCCAGCTGGGCTCGCCCACCACCAGCAGCGCCGCCGAGTGCACCGGACCGGCCTCGCCACCGGCGGCCATCGCCGCCTGCATGGCCAGCAGCAGGCGCTCGGCGAGGGCGCCCTGGCTGGTTTCGAAGCTTGCCACCAGCGCCTCCACCACCGCGGGGCTGGCCAGCATGTTGCCGGCGCCCACGCAGTTCAGGCCGCTCAAGGCCTGGTGCACGCCCAGGGTATGGGCACCGCTGTGATGGGCACTGCGGCCCTGGGCGTCGATGACGGTCACCTGGCGATATTCGGCGTAGCCATCGCCGGCCAGGCTCTCGGCCAGGGCCGCGGCGGGTGTCAGACCTTGCGCCAAGCGCTCCAGGGTGCGCGGTCCCAGGGCGGGCAGGGTGATGTTCTGCGAGCTGACCGCGCCGACACCGGGCTGCAGCCAGGGGCAGCGGGCGCCCACGGCGATGCTCGACGAACTGATGGCGATGCCGAATTGACCGGTGGCGGCGCAGCGGGCGGTAAGGGAAAAGGTCATGGCGGCGCCTCAGTCAGGGATCACGGCGATGACGTCGATCTCCATCAGCCACTGGGGCTGCCCCAGTGCGGATACCACCAGGCCGGTGGAGATGGGGAAGACGCCCTTGAGCCACTTGCCGACCTCCTGGTACACCGGCTCGCGGTAGCGCGGATCGGTCAGGTAGGTAGTGGTCTTGACGATATGGCTGAGGTCGCTGCCGGCTTCTTCCAGCAGTTGCTTGACGTTCTTCATCGCCTGCTCGGCCTGGGCCCGGGGATCGCCCAGCCCGACCAGCTTGCCGTCGAAATCGGTGCCCACCTGACCGCGCACATAGACGGTGTTGCCGGCACGCACGGCCTGGCAGAGGTCGTTGTCCAGGCTCTGATTGGGGTAGGTGTCCTTGGTGTTGAACATGCGGATGCGGGTATGGGTCGGGGTGGCCATGCGGGGAGTCTCCGGATCTCGATAAGGGCGTCAGGCGCTGCGCGACTGCTGGGGTTGGACGGTCGTCTCGACGCTCGGGCGGTAGTCCTGGTAGCGACGCTGGATGGCGATCTGGTCGGCCACATGGCGGGCGTCGTGCCAGCAGCCCCAGATGAAGGCCGAGCCGCGGCGGCTGAGCCAGGGCAGACCGACGAAGTAGATGCCCGGCTCGGCGCCAACCCCGCGTTGATGTTTGGGCTTGCCGTTGTCGCCAAAGGTATCCACCTGCAGCCAGCTGAAATCGGTGGCGTAGCCGGTGGCCCAGATCACCGAGGTCACGCCCGCGGCCTGGAGGTCCAGTTCCCTGAGCGGTTCGCGGATGCAGGCGGCGTCCGCCACCCGTTCGCGGGCTGAGGGCTCTTCGGGCAGGTCCAGGCCATGGCGGGCGGCATAGGCGTCCGCGGCGTCGAGCAGGGACAGGTAGTTGGCGTCGCCGGCGTCGAGGTTCTGCTTGAGGTCCGGGCGGAAGCGCACGACACCGTCGGTGAAGGTGTCGGTGAGGCCCACCAGGGTCATGCCGGCCTGGGCCAGGCGGCGGAAATCCACGGTATGGCCGCCGCGGGCGCCACTCACGGCGATGGTCACGTGTTCGCGACCCGGCTGCATGGTCTCGGTATCCCACAGGCCGAGCACGCCCAGCCACCAGCAGAAGTCGCGACCGCGATAGGCCCGCGGCGGCCGGTCGTGGGGGCCGACGGAGAGATAGACGCGCTTGCCGGCGCGCAGCAATTCCTCGGCGATCTGCACCCCCGAGGAGCCGGCGCCCACCACCAGCACTGCGCCGTCGGGCAGTTGCTGGGGATTGAAGTAATGGGCGGAGTGGATCTGGTAGAGCCGCTCGTCCGTTGGTGCGATGGCCGGGATCACCGGCTTCTGGAAGGGGCCGGTGGCCACCACCACCCGCTGGGCATTCAAGCTGCCCGCCGAGGTTTCCACCAGAAAGCCCGCTTGGCCGGCCTGGCGGGTCACCCGGGTGACGGCGACGCCGGTGCGGATGGGTGCGCCGATCTGCCGGGCATAGGTCTCGAAGTAGGCGGCGATCTCGTCCTTGCCGGGAAAGCCATCCGGCGGCGTCTGGAATTCCAGCCCGGGGAAGCGGTCATGCCAGGCCGGACCGTTGGCCACCAGGGAATCCCAGCGACCGGTGCGCCAGGCTTCGGCGATGCGGTTCTTTTCCAGCACCAGGTGCTCGATGCCGAGGCGCCCCAGGTGCTCGCTCATGGCGACGCCGGCTTGGCCAGCGCCTATCACCAGGGTGTCGATCGTGGTCGGTAATGTGGACATGAGGGTACCCTTCGGCCGCTCCGCAGGGCGCGGCCGTCATCTAAGCAGTAGGAAGGCGGAGCGCAGAGGCTCCGCGGCGATCAATCCAGCACGGAGGAGTCCTGCTGGATCATCAGTTCTTTCATCTCGGCGAAGTGCTGCTCGGAGAAGTCGGTGATGCCTTCCCAGGCGCGGGCGGTCTTTTCGGCGACCTCGGCGGACAGCACCTTGAGCGGCTGGCCGGTGGACCAGGCGGTGACCAGGATCTGGCAGGCCCGCTCCAGGGTCCAGATGTCGTCGAAGGCCTGGCCGATGGTGGGGGCGATCACCATGACGCCGTGATTGCCCATCAGCAGCCGTTGCTTGCCGTCGAGCAGCCCGGCCAGGCGCGCGCCCTCGGCCTCGGTGTCGGCCATGCCGCCGTAGAGTTCGTCCACCGCGATACGGTTGAAGTAGCGCGCGGTGTTCTGGTCGATGGGCGGCACCTCGGGCCTGGCCAGGCAGGCCACCGCCGTGGTGTAGACCGGGTGCAGGTGCAGCACCACCCGGGCCTCCGGCAGCAGGCGATGGATCTGCCCGTGGATCGACCAGGCCGTCCGATCCACGTCCGGCCGCTCGGCGCCCTGCGGATCCTCCGCATCGAGCAGCAGCAGGTCGCTGGCGCGGATGCGCGAGAAGTGCTTCCACTTCGGATTGATCAGGAAGCGCTTGCCGTCGGCGGAGACGGCGGCGCTGAAGTGGTTGGCGACGGCTTCGTGCATGCCGAGGTGGGCGATGACGCGAAAGGTCGCCGCCAGATCGATGCGCAGCCGTTCCTCGTGAGAAAGTGCCATGGTCGTGACTCCGTAAGACTCAGGGCTTGGGCATCAGGGCGGCGATGTCCGCCTCGGTGGGCGCCTGGAAGTTGTATTTCTTCAGCAGCGCGGCGTACTCCGGAGTGGCGCTGTATTGCTTGAGCGCATCCACCAGGGCGGTCTTGACCGCGTCGTTGCCCTTCTTCACGCCAAAGCCGTTGAGCACCGGATAGATCAGGGTGTCCGAGGAGATCACCACGCGATTGCCGAGCTTTTCCACCAGGCCACGGGCCACGGCGGCGTCGGTGATCTGCGCCTCCACGGCCTTGGACAGCAGTGCCTGGGTGGTCTGGGGATCGGTGCCGTATTCGCTCACGGCGATGGGCTTGAGGCCGTTCTTCACGCAGTACTCGTCGGACAGCTTGTGCAGCTGCTGCAGCCAGGAGGTGGCGCCCATGGAGCCGATCTTGTGGCCGCAGAAGTCTTCCGGCTTCTTGGGCTGATAGCTGCTGCCCTTGAGCGCGATGATCGACTCGCCGCTCTTCAGGTAGGGGATCATGTCGATCACCTTGAGGCGGTCCGCGGTGATGTACATCGAGGAATTGGTGATGTCGAAGCGGCCACCCTGCAGCCCGGTGATGAGGTTGGGGAAGCGGGTGTCGATCGTCTCCACGGAGCGGCCCATGAACTTCGCCAGGCCGTCGACGAATTCGATGTCGAAGCCGGCCGGCTTGTTGTCCTGCACGTATTCGTAGGGGAAGAAGGTCAGGTCGGAACCGGCGACCAGCTTGCCCGGCTGCAGGAAGTCGGCCGAGGCCAGGCTGGAGACCAGCGCCAGGCTGGCGCCCAGTACGGCGGTGGAGAGGATGCGAAGCGAGGCGCTGCTGAATCTTTGCATGGCGAAACTCCTTGAGCGGTAGGAAAGATCAAACGGCAGCCTGGTCGAGCCCGGCCTGCTGGACGAAGAAGGACGCGCCGCGCGGTTTCTGCGGCAGCCGTACGCTGTTGGCCACGCTGCGCACCAGCCCGCTTTCCTGGCCGGCCACCAGCACCCCGGCGTGCTCGCTGGGCAGCGGATTCTCGCCAAAGGGCAAGGCGTCCTCGGCGGCGTAGACGCTGATGAACAGGGTGCGCGGCATCTCGGTCTGGTTGGGGCTGGAGGCGTGCAGCAGGCGGGTGTGCATGAAGCACACCGAGCCGGCCGGGCCAAAGCAGGCCACGGGCTCGCCGCAATGCTCGGCCACCACGTTGTCGTCGACCGCGCCGGTGAAACGACCGTCCTGCCAGTGCGACCAGAGCGGACCCCGGTGGCTGCCGGGGATGACGGTGAGGGGACCGTTCTCCGGGGTCACCTCGCTCACCATCAGCAGCGCGGTGACCACGTCATCATTGCTGTGGGGCGTGAACAGGAAATCCTGGTGCCACTTCACCTGGGTGGCGGTGTGCGGCAGCTTCGAATTGATCTTGCTGTGGTGGAATCTTGTGCCGCTGCCACCGATCAGCTGAGCCGCGACCTGGGCCATCCGCGAGGTGAAGGCGACCTGGCGATAGGCCGCGGAGATCTCGGTCGGCGAGCTGACCCGGCGCAGGGAGGGGTGGTCGGGACGGTGGTCCAGCTCCACGTCGAAGCGGGCGCGGCCGTCCTGGGTCTCGCCCCAGGCTTCGGCGTGGCTGCGGCTCTCTGCCACCCAGCCGTCGAAATCGGCCTGCAGGGTGGCGATCTCGTCGGCGGTCAGCAGGTTCTCGACCACCAGGTAGCCGTCTCGGTGGAAGCTGTCTATTTGCGCTTGCTCGATCATCTCTGTTCTCCAGAAGCCAAGGGTGGGGGTCAAGCCAGGGACACGTCCTTGAGGAAGGCCTCAACGCGCGGATGTTGGCCGTTACGCAGTACCGCGGGCGCGTCGTCGCAGACCACGCGGCCCTTTTCCATGAACACGATGCGGTCCGAGACCTTGAAGGCGAAGTTCATCTCGTGGGTGACGATCACCATGGTGATGCCCTCCTGGGCCAGGGCCTCGATCACGTGCAGCACCTCGTTGACCTTTTCCGGATCCAGCGCCGAGGTGGGCTCGTCGAACAGCATGATCTGCGGTCGCATCATCAGCGCCCGGGCGATGGCCACGCGCTGCTGCTGGCCGCCGGAGAGCTGGTGCGGGTACTTCCAGGCGTGGTCGAGCATCCCGACCTTGTGCAGCAGGGCATAGGCCTGCTGCTTGAGCGCCGCGGGAGCATCCAGGCGGTGATAGCGCGGCGCGAGCAGCAGGTTGTCCAGCACCGTGAGGTGGGGAAAGAGGTTGAAGCTCTGGAACACCATGCCGATGTCCAGGCGATGCTCGCTGTGCTCGACGAAGCGGGGCTTCTGGGCGCCGTCCTTGTGCAGGTGGATGAAGGGCTGGCCGTTGATGCGGATCTCGCCGTTGTCCAGTTGCTCCAGGCCGTTGAGCAGGCGGATCAGGGTGGTCTTGCCCGAGCCCGATGGGCCGATCACCGAGACCACCTCGCCGGGCTGGATGCGCAGGTTGACCGAACCCAGCACCTCGACGTCGTTGTAGGCCTTGTGCAGCCGCGCCGCCTGCAGCGCCGGGGTGGCGGCGTCCCACTGCGGCCTGGCGCTGGCGGTCGAGGCCTGGTTGGCCAGGGCCAGCACCTGGGCATCGGGGGTCCGCACCACCTTGCGCTGGGTGACGTCGAGAAAGCGCTCTAGGCGTTTGAGCAGGAAGTCGAACAGGGTGACGATCAGCACGTAGTAGAAGGCCACCGCCACCATGGTCTCCATGACCAGGAAGTTCTGCGAATAGAGGCGCTGGCCGACCATCAGGATCTCGGTGAGGGAGATCACCGACACCAGCGAGCTGAGCTTGACGATGGAGATGTATTCGTTGGCCAGCGACGGCAGGGCCACGCGCAGGGCCTGGGGAATGACGATGCGCCACTGGGTGCCGAGAAAGCGCAGGCCCAGCGCCCGGGCCGCCTCGCCCTGGCCCTTGGGAATCGACAGCAGGCCGCCGCGGTGGATCTCGGCGACATAGGCCGTTTCGCTGATGACCAGGCCGATCAGGCCGGCCCAGAAGGGATCCGCGAGCACCACCGAGGTCGCCGGCAGCGCCTGGGGCAGGTTGTAGATGAAGATCAGCAGCACCAGCAGCGGCACGCTGCGAAAGAACCAGATGTAACCGCGAGCGGGCAGGCTGAGCGCCGGATATCGTGACTGTTTCGCCAGGGCGATGAAGAAGCCCAGGGCGATGCTGATGATCCAGGTGAGGGTGCTGAGTTTGATGACCGTCCAGGTTGCCAGCCAGAATTGAGTGTCGCCAATGAGGCTGAACATGTAGTTCCAGTCGAAAGTCATGGTGAGCCAACCCGTCGCCATTTCAAAGAAAGTGCGAACTTTCCTAAAGCGTTCGCACTGTTGCCAGAAACAGAATTGGCGTCCGCCAGACTCATCGTCAATTAACAAATTACAGGTCGTTGCATAGCCTTTTCCTAAGTAGTGTAAGGCGGCATCTTGTTCTGCGCGCTATACGCCCCAAGGCAGGGCAAGATGCAATCATAAGCACTCGAAGTGCAGTCTTTTGGTGCGTTTTAACCCGTGCGGCAGGGACTTTCGTCGGCACGCCACCGCGCGTGCAGTACCGCTAAGCACAGGCCGCGCGGTGACATTCAGGCGGATGGCATGGCTTTCGCTTCAGCAGATTGCGCTATGCAGATATGCGTTCTGCAAAGTTTTATCCTATGGATGAGCCATGACGCGTTTTACCCTGAGGCAACTTCGCTATTTCGTCGCGGTGGTCGAGGAAGACAGCATCGTCGAGGCCGCGCGACAACTGCATATATCCCAGCCGTCGATCTCCGTCGCCATCAAGAACCTCGAGGAAAGTTTCGAGCAGAAGTTGTTTATTCGCCATCACGCCCAGGGCGTTTCGCTCACCGCCAGTGGCCGTCGGCTGTATGAAAAGGCCAAGGAACTGTTGCGGCTGTCCCAGGAACTGGAACAGAACGCCAAGGCGGAAAACGAGCTGGTTTCGGGCACCGTGGCCATCGGCTGCTTCGAATCCGCGGCGCCGCTCTATCTGCCCAAGCTGGTCGCAGGTTTCAAGCGGCTCTATCCCGAGATCACCATCCAGCTGCACGATGGCGAGCAGCACGAATTGATGCACGGGGTGCACCGCGGACGCTTCGACCTGGTGTTTCTCTACGACCTGGAGCTGGGCGATTCCATCACCAAGGAAAAGCTCAATGCACCGCACAAGCCCTATGCGCTGTTGCCCATCGCCCATCCCCTGGCCGGCAAGAAGGCGGTGACCCTCAAGGAGCTGAGTCGCGAGCCCATGATCCTGCTGGACGTGGTGCCCAGCCGTAACTACTTCATCGACATCTTCAGGGAGAAGGGCTACCACCCCAACGTGGCCTACAGCTCGCCCTCCATCGAGATGGTGCGCTGCATGGTGGGGCAGGGCCTGGGCTTTTCCGTGCTGGTGACCCGGCCGACCACCGACCTGACCTACGACGGCAAGCGCCTGGCCCAGGTCAACATCCACGACGACATGCCGGCCTCCACCTTCATCATGGCCTACCTGCGCAACAACGAACCGACCAAGGCGACGCGGCTGTTCATGGACTACTGCCGGAGCGTCGATCTCTCGCCTGCGCCCGCGGAAACCCTGGTGGGCTGACGCCCATGCTGGCCACTGCCCAGCTTTCGGGCGAAAGCGCAGGGAATAGACGGCTCCGGACTGGTCCTGGATAACCCACGTAAAGTAGAATCAATATCATCTAAGCATCGACGAGCAGGTAGCACCCGTCATGAGTGATATGGCTCTCGCGTCCACGCGTCACCTTCATCGGCTCTATCTCGACCACAGCGGGTGGCTGCAGGCCTGGTTGCGCCGGCGGCTGGGCAGCGAATGGGATGCGGCCGATCTCAGCCAGGAAGCCTTTCTGCGGCTGTTGCGCCATCCTGAAGTGCTCGGTGAACTGCAGGAGCCGCGGGCCTATCTGGTGACCATCGGCAAACGCCTGCTGATCAATTTCCAGCGGCGCAAGAGCCTCGAGCAGGCCTACCTCGATGCCCTGATGGCATTGCCCGAAGCCTGCGTGCCGTCGCCCGAGCAGCGTTGGCTGCTGCTGGAAACCCTGCAGGCGCTGGACGAGCTGCTCGATGGCCTGCCCGCCGCGGTGCGGCGGGCCTTCCTGCTCAGCCAGCTCGAGGACCTCACCTACCGCGAAATCGCCGAACGCCTGCACGTCTCCGAGCGCACCATCAAGAGATACATGGCGCAGGCCTACGAGCATTGCCTGCTGGCGGAGTTGTGCTGAGCGGCCAGGACCGGCGGCGGAGGGCGATCCGCGAGGCCGCGGAATGGCTGGCGCTGCTGGAGTCCGGCGCAGCCGGCGAGCGCGAGCGGCAGCAGCTGCAGGCGTGGCGCCAGGCCCATCCCGAGCACGAGCGCGCCTGGCAGGCGGCCCTGCAGCTGCAACAGCGCTTCGCCGCGGTGCCGTCGCGGCTGGCCATGGCCAGTCTGCAGCCGGCCGAGCGCACTCGGCGTACCGCCCTGCGCCAGTTGCTGGGCCTGGCGGTGGTGGTACCGACCGGCTGGTGGCTGAGCCGGGAATTGCCGCTAGACGCCTGGACCGCCGATCTCAGTACCGCCACGGGCGAACGCCGCAGCCTGACCCTGGCGGATGGCAGCCTGCTGCAACTCAATACCGCGACCGCCGTGGACCTGGATCAGACCCGGCGGCGCCTGACCCTGGTGCGCGGCGAGCTCTCGCTGCGCGTACCCGGTACCCAGGCGCTGACGCTGGATACCCGCTTCGGCACCCTGACGGTGGAACAGGCCGAGGTCTGCGTGCAGCAGGACGATGAAGGCTGCGACGTGCGCGTGGTCAGCGGCAGCGTCGAGGTGCGGCCGCTGATGGGCCTCGGGCTGGCGTTGGGCAAGGGCCAGCAGTTGCGCCTGAGTACCCTGGGCATCGGCGCCATCGAGCCGTTTTCGCCGACCCTGCTGAGCTGGCGCCAGGGCGTGCTGATCGCCCAGGACCAGCCCCTGGGCGAATTCCTGCAGCAATTCAGTCGCTATCGTCCTGGCCTGCTGCGGTGGGATCCCGCGGTGGCCAATCTCAGGGTCACCGGCAGCTTTCAGCTGGCCGATACCGACCGGGTACTGACGCTGCTGGCCGCGACGCTGCCGGTGGAACTGCAGTGGCGTACCCGCTTCTGGGTGACCCTGATACCCCGTTCGGTCACCGTCTGAAAAAAGTCTGTCCCCTTTTTCGTACCTGTCGGTCATTAACGGCATAGGACAACCAAAAGGAGGGGGATTCGATGGTGACGTTGGTATTGCGTCCGTTGCTGCGCACGGGCTTGCTGGTGGCGTTGAGCGGTACTCCCTGGTGGGCCGCTTCGGCCCTGGCCCAGGAGGCGGCCCGCCGGCATTACGAGATTCCCGCGGGCAGTCTCGCCCAGGCACTGACGCGCTTCGCCGCGGAGTCCGGCGTCAACCTGGCGGTGGATCCGGGACTGGTGGGCAAGCGCGCCAGCGCTGGGCTCAACGGCGACTATGGGGTGGAGGAGGGCTTCAGCCGGCTGCTGGCCGGCTCGGGGCTGCGGCTGCAGCCGCTGGGTGAGCGTGACTTCACCCTGGCGCCGGCCCCCCAGGACAGTGGCGTCCAGGAGCTGGCCAGTACCTCCATCGTCGCCTCCAGCCTGCAGGCGGACGACGCCCCCTACGCCGGTGGCCAGGTCGCGCGGCAAGGTTCCCAGGGGTTGCTGGGCAATCGCGACTTCATGGATACGCCCTTCAGCCAGACGTCCTACACCGCCCAGACCGTGCAGAATCTCCAGGCCCGCACCCTGACCGACCTGATCGCCAGCGATCCCTCGGTGCGCTCCACCAATCCGTCGGGTGGGCGCTTCGAGCAATTCACCATCCGCGGTTTCAGCCTGTTCAACAGCGATGTGGCCTACAACGGTCTCTATGGCGTGCTGCCGACCTATTCCATCGACATGGAGATGGCCGAGCGGGTCGACATCCTCAAGGGGCCGAGCCAGCTGCTCAACGGCATCTCGCCCCGCGGCAGCGTCGGCGGCGGCATCAACGTGGTGCCCAAGCGCGCCACCGACCAGCCCATCACCGAAATCACCGGCAGCTATGCGTCCGACAGCCAGGTGGGCGGGGCCGTGGACATCGGTCGTCGCTTCGGCGAGGGCAATCGCTTCGGTATGCGCTTCAACGGTGTCAAGCAAGCGGGCGACACCACCTGGGATCACCAGCACGTCGATCGCCAGATGGGCGTGCTCGGCCTGGACTATCGCGTGGAGCGCCTGCGCCTGGGTGTCGATCTCGGCCACACCGAACGCGACACCGATGCGCCCCAGGAGCGGGTGCTGGTGGGGGCCAACGCCCGGGTCCCCGATGCCGACGACGTGCGCCACAACTATGCCCAGCGCTGGACCCGCGCCCAGACCAAGGACACCTTCGGCGCCCTGCGCGGCGAATTCGACGTCGACGACTCGCTGATGGTCTATGGCGCCGTGGGCGCGCGCCGCAGCGATCACGACTTCCTCCGCCACAACGTTTCCATTACCAACAACGCCGGCGATTTCAGCGTCCAGCCGCGCGACTTCACCCGTGACGAGAACGTGCGCACCGCCAACCTGGGCGCGCGCAAATGGCTGCAGACCGGACCAATCAGCCACGAACTCAACGTCAGCGCCGACTACTTCTACATGGACTTCGAGAACGGCGGCGGTCGCTACGCCAGTGGGCCGAGCAACCTGTACAACCCCAGTAACCTGCCCGCGCCAGGTGTCCAGACCCGCTCCGACGGCAAGGACTACACCGAGAACCGCTTCAGTGGCGTGGCCCTGGCCGACACCCTGGGCTTCTTCGACGACCGCCTGCTGGTCACCCTGGGCGCCCGCTGGCAGCGGGTCAAGGTGGACGACTGGTCCGACGGCGTGAAGCAACCCACCGCCTACGACGAGGAAAAGGTCTCGCCCTCGGCGGGCGTGCTGTTCAAGGCCACCGAGCGGCTGTCGCTCTATGCCAACTACATGGAAGGCCTCAGCCAGGGCAAGATCGCGCCGTCCACCGCGCTGAACGAGGACGAGATCTTCCCGCCCTTCATCAGCCGCCAGGCGGAAGTGGGGGCCAAGTACGACTTCGGCGCGGTGGCCGTGACCGCCAGCGCCTTCCGCATCAAGCAACCGGCCTACGAGACCAATGCCACCAGCCGCGTCTTCGGTCCCAACGGCAAGCGCGTCAACGACGGGGTGGAGCTAAGCGTGTTCGGCGAGCCGCTGGCCGGCTTCCGCGTGCTCGGCGGCCTGATGTACATCGACAGCGAACTCAAGGACACCGTCGGCGGCTCCTTCGATGGCAACCGCGCCCCGGCCACGCCCAGGCTCAATGCCAACCTCGGCGCCGAACTGGACATCCCGGCGGTGCCGGGCCTGACCCTGACCGGACGGGGGATCTACACCAGCTCCCAGTACCTGGACCAGGCCAACAGCAAGGAAATCGACGCCTGGCATCGCTTCGACGTGGGCGCGCGCTACGCCTTCAAGGTCGACGCCACCCGCGTGACCTTGCGTGCCTCGGTGGAAAACGTGATGAACGAGCGCTACTGGGCCTCCGCCGGCGCCTCGGACGACAGCGAACCGGGCCTGACCATCTCCACGCCGCGGACCCTGGTCTTTTCCACCACCCTGGCGTTCTGAGCAGGCGTTATCCGTCCCTGCGCTAGGCGTGTCGCCGCCCGGCGCAGGGGCGACTTCCGCGCATCGCCAACGAGGGGCAGAACGGTGGCCCCTCAGGCGTCATTCATCGACAGGAGTGAGCGGCGTACAGAGCGGGAACAGCTGCCTATCAGGCGTGTTGACACGTGATTTCAAGGGCGGACCCGCCGGGCGTTCGCGCCCTTTGTCGCCCGCACTTTGGTGAAAGTGGCGCGACTTCAAAGACTCGATCTTTTTCGGGAATGGCGGTTGAAGGATGAGAATGAAACTGATTATCGTTTACGAAGATAAACGTCCAGAGGTCTGACGCCATGCTTCAACCATCCCTCAGTCGCGATACCGCAACAGCCGACAACGCCTTCTTTCTCGCTCGCCAGGCACGCTTCGAATCCAGGGTCCGCAGCTACCCGCGCAAGCTGCCGCTGGCCATCGCCAAGGCCGCCGGGGTCTGGGTGACCGACGTCGAAGGCAAGACCTACCTGGATTGCCTGGCCGGAGCCGGCACCCTGGCCCTGGGGCACAACCATCCGGCCGTCACTGAGGCCATCACCGACTTTCTCGGCAGCGGCCTGCCCATGCACAGCCTGGATCTCACCACGCCGCTCAAGGACGCCTTCAGCGAGCGCCTGCTGGGCCTGCTGCCGGGCCGCGCGGAAGACTACTGCCTGCAATTCTGCGGTCCGTCCGGTGCCGATGCGGTGGAGGCGGCGCTGAAGCTGGCCAAGAAGGTCACCGGACGCAGCAACGTGGTCGCCTTTTCCGGGGGCTACCACGGCATGACCCACGGTGCCCTGGCGGTGACCGGCAATCTCTCGCCCAAGCAGGGGGTGGCCGGGCTGATGCCCGGGGTGCAATTTTTGCCCTATCCCCACGAGTACCGCTGCCCGCTGGGGCTGGGCGGCGAGCAGGGCGTCGCGGCCCTGGCGCGCTATCTGGAAAGATTCTTCGGCGACGTGGAAAGCGGCGTCTGCCGGCCGGCGGCGGTGATCGTCGAGGCGGTGCAGGGGGAGGGCGGCGTCAATCCCGCACCGGTGGCCTGGCTGCGGACCCTGCGGCAGGTCACCCGGGAGCACGGCATCCTGCTCATCGTCGACGAGGTCCAGACCGGTTTCGGCCGCACCGGCGCGCTGTTCGCCTGCCAGCATGCCGGCATCGAGCCGGACATCCTGGTGCTGTCCAAGGCCGTGGGCGGTGGCCTGCCGCTGGCCCTGCTGGCGATTCGGCGGGAGTTCGACGCCTGGGAGCCCGGTGGCCATACCGGCACCTTCCGCGGCAACCAGCTGGCCATGGCCACCGGGCTCGCCACCCTGGAGGTCATCGAGCGCGACGGCCTGGTCAGCCATGCGGCCCAGCTCGGGGGCTGGCTCAGGCGCCATCTGGAGCGGCTACGCGAGCGTTTCCCCGCCATCGGCAATGTCCGCGGGCTGGGGCTGATGCTGGGCCTGGAAATCGTCGAGGCGGGTGGCGCGGCGGATGCGCTCGGCAGCCTGCCGGCCGATCCCGCCCTGGCCGCGGCCATCCAGCGCCACTGTTTCGCCCAGGGACTGCTGCTCGAACGCGGCGGCCGGGACGGCAACGTGGTGCGGCTGCTGCCGCCGCTGATCCTCCAGGAAAGCCATTGCCTGGTGCTGCTCGAACGCCTGGAGGCGGCCCTCGTGGCGGCCCTGGCCGAGCCCCGTGGCTGAGCACAAGGCACCACCCAAGTGCCGTGACACCGGATCGCCCGCAGGGACGCGCAACCTCTTGGACACTGCCATGACTTCTCTAGAATCCACGCTGCTATCCCGCATCGTCAGCGAGCTGGCGTCTTCCCACGCGCTGATGAATTGCCTCATCAAGGAATTCGCCCTGCCGGAACGGTGCCTGTCTTATGCCTGGCCGGAAGACCGGCGCGGTATCGCTCCGGCCAACTATCTCGGCTGGTTGCAAGACGGCGGCGTGCCCCTGCTGATCGCCTTTCCTGGCGACCGCCAGTTCTTCCTCGTCGTCGATCGGCAGGATGAACTCGGCAGCCAGCGTTATCTCTCCGATATCTATGTCCGGCGCGGGAACCAGGCCTGGCATTGCCCGGACTTCGCCGCATTCATCGATTTTCTGCTGGAGGCCTGCGAAGAACTCGCCGGCGCCCACAATGGCGAATTGCTGCAGCAGGTCCTGCAGAGCCAGCACCTGACCGCGGCCATCGTCGACCACGTGCAGGTCTCGCGCCATCCCGCGCCGCTCAGCGACTACCTGGCCAGCGAGCAGAGCCTGTGGTTCGGCCATCCCAATCACCCGGCACCCAAGGCACGGCGCTGGCCGGAGCCCCTGCCGGCCGAGGCCTATGCCCCGGAGCTGCACATCAGCACCGCCATGCACGTGCTGGAGGTGCCCCGCGCCGGGTTGCAGGTGGCCGGCAACGGCCTGAGCGACGCCCAGGTGCTGCAGGGCTTCGTGGACCAGGCGCAGGCCGCCCCTGAGCGGGCGCGCATCGTGCTGCACCCGGTCCAGGCGCAGCTGTTCCTCGGCGATCCCCGGGTCCGGGCGCTGGTCAGCCAGGGGGTGATCCGCGACCTCGGCGCCAGCGGCGCCCTGGCCAGTCCCACCGCTTCCATGCGCACCTGGTACCGCCCAGGCCATGCCTTCTTCATCAAGGGCTCGCTCAACGTGCGCATCACCAATTGCGTGCGCAAGAACGCCTGGTACGAACTGCAGAGCACCCTGATCGTCGACCGCCTCATGCAGCGCCTGCAGGGGCGGGTGGCGGGGCTGGACATGGTGCGCGAGCCGGGTGCCCTGAGCTGGGCGCCGCCGGCCGCCAGTGCCGAGGACGAGCGCTGGTTCCGCGAGCAGACCGGCGCCATCCTGCGCGAGAATTTCTGCCTGGAGCATGGCGCCGACTGCTGCCTGCTGGCCGGCACCCTGTTCGCCCGCGACACCCGCCTGCAGCCGTTGCTGCAGGACTTCCTCAGCCGCTGCGGTGGCCAGCCGGTCAGCGACGAAACCCGGCTGGCCTGGTTCCAGGACTACCAGCGGCTGCTGCTGGGGCCGGTGCTGCGGCTGTTCTTCGAGCACGGCGTGGTGCTGGAGCCGCACCTGCAGAATTGCGTGGTGGTGCATGACAACGGTCGGCCCGTCCGACTGCTGCTGCGCGACTTCGAAGGCATCAAGCTGACCGATACCCTCGGCGCCGAGGCCCTGGACGCCCACGTCCAGCCCCGGGTGCGCCAGTCGTTGCTCTACAGTCGCGACCAGGGCTGGCGGCGCATCGCCTATTGCCTGTTCGTCAACAACCTCGCCGAGGCGGTGCTGGCGCTGAGCTGGGAGCGTCCGCACCTGGCGCCGCGCCTGTGGCGGCAGGTGGAAGCCGAGCTGATCGCCATCCGCCGGGACCTGCAACGCGCCGCGCCCGAGCTGGATGCGCTGATCGCCGGCCAGCCGATTCCATGCAAGACCAATCTTAAGGTGCGCCTCGCCGCCCAGGCCGATCGCCACGCCGGCTACGTGCAGTTGCCTTGCCCCTGGGGGGCGGAGGTGCGTCATGGCTGAGCTACCTGCCGCGGTCCGCGCCGCCCTGGTGGAAGCCCAGGCGCAGTCCGGCGATCCCCTGGCGGCCTTCGTCTACGACCTCGACGCCCTGCGGCGGCACGTCGCCGCGGTGATGGCCGAATTGCCCCCGGGCGTGGAGCTGTACTACGCCATCAAGGCCAACAGCGAGGCACCGGTCCTGGCGGCCCTGGCGCCGCTGGTGCATGGCTTCGAGATCTCCTCCGGTGGCGAGATCGATCGCCTCGCCGCCTGCCCGCAGCGCAAGCCGTTCATCTTCTCCGGTCCGGGCAAGCTGGATTCCGATCTGCGCGCCGCCCTGAGCGCGGGCGTCGAAGCCATACACCTGGAGAGCCTCGGCGAGATCCAGCGCCTGCAACGCCTGGCGCTTTCCCTGGGACGGCTGCAGCCGGTGTACATCCGCATCAATCCGCAATTGCCGGCCGGGCTGACTAGCACCCTGGCCATGGCCGGCACGGCGACGCCCTTCGGCTTCGACGAAGCCGATCTGCACGCCGCGGTGGCGGCGGTAGAGGCGGCCAGCCACCTGCAGCTGCAGGGCTTCCATGTGCATGCCCTGTCGCACCAGCACTCGGTGGAGCGCCATCTGCAACTGCTGGACTTCTATCTGCAGCGCTGGCCGCACTGGCGCGGCCTGGCCCGGCGCCCGGAAAGCGTGGTGCGGCTCAACGTCGGTGGCGGCATTGGCGTGGATTACCGTGAAGGCCGGCGATTCGACTGGGCGCGGCTGTGCGGGCACCTGCGCGCCCGCTTGGCCGAACAGGCGCAGCCGCCGCTGATCCGCTTCGAACCGGGACGTTTCCTCGCGGCCTTCTGCGGCTACTACGCCATGGAGGTGCTGGATACCAAGACCAGCCACGGCCTGCACTTCCTGGTCTGTCGCGGCGGGACCCACCAGTTCCGCCTGCCGGTGGCCCAGGGGCACGATCATCCGGTGCTGCACCTGCCCCGCGAGGGGCGGGCGACCGCGACTGGAGGCAAGGCCTGGACAGTGGTGGGTCAGCTCTGTACCCCCAAGGACATCCTCAGCCGCGGCCAGCCGCTGGGTGAGGTACGGGTCGGCGACCTGCTGGTGCTGCCCCTGGCCGGCGCCTATGGCTACAACATCTCCCACGCGGATTTCCTCTGCCATCCGCGCCCGCGGCAGCTGTTCCTCGCCGGCAACGGGAGTGTCCCGGCGTGAGCGTTGCGATCCCGCGGGTCTGGGTGGCGGTGAACGTGCTGCTGGGCACGGTCACCGTCAGCCTGGCCAATACCGCGCTCAATCCGGCGCTGCCGGCCTTCATCGCCGCCTTCGACCTGGGGCCGCTGCTGGCCAGCTGGATCGTCGCCGGCTTCATGGTGGCCATGGGCATCACCATGCCGCTGACCGGCTTTCTCGCCGGGCGCATCGGGCGGCGGCGACTCTATCGCCTCGGGCTGCTGGCCTTCATCGCCGGCTCGGCGCTGGGCGCCCTGGCCGATTCCATCGCCGGCGTACTGCTGGCGCGCATGGTCCAGGGGGTGGCCAGCGGCCTGATGATTCCCCTGGCACTGGGCATCATCTTTTCCGTCTATCCCAAGGAGGAGCGTGGCCGGGTGACCGGCTGGTGGGGTGGGGCGGTGATGCTGGCGCCGGCGGTGGGGCCGCTGTGCGGCAGTCTGCTGCTGGAGGTGTTCGACTGGCGCGCCCTGTTCCTGCTCAACGTCCCGGTGGGCCTGCTGGCCCTGGCCATGGGGCAGGTGGTGCTGCCCGCGGATGGCCCCCGCGAACGCAAGCCCTTCGACCTGGCCGGCTACCTGCTGATCGCCAGTGGCCTGGGGCTGCTGCTGGTAACCCTCGGCCGGCTGCGCGAGCTGGCGGCGCTGGCCGACCCCCTCAATCTGCTCGCGCTGGCCGCCGGCGTCCTGTGCCTGCTGGTCTTCGTCCGGTTGCAACTGCGACGCAGCCAGCCGCTGCTGCCGCTGCGCCTGTTCGCCCTGCGCGGCTATCGGGCCAGCGTCATCATCGCCGTGGTCCAGGCGGTGGGCATGTTCGAATGCCTGGTGCTGCTGCCGCTGCTGGTCCAGCTGGTGCTGGGCCATAGCGCCCTCTGGACCGGCCTGGCGCTGCTCTGCACCGCCCTGGCGGCGGCGCTATTCGGCCAGATCGGCGGTCGCCTGCTCGACCGCCGCGGACCCCGCGGGGTGATCGCCACCGGCCTGGCGCTCAGCGGCCTGGCCACCCTGGCCCTCGGTGTGGTCGGCAGCCATGCCGGGCTGGCCTGGATCTGCGCGCTCATGGTCCTGCGCGGCGTCGGCCTGGGGCTGTCCTACATGCCGGCCACCACCGCCGGCCTCAACAGCCTGCCGGATGCCCAGGTCACCCAGGGCGCGGCCATGAACAACATCGCCCGGCGGCTGGTGTCCTCGGTGGCCGTGGTGGCCGCCTCCCTGTGGCTGGAACTGCGCCTGGGCGGCGCGGCCGGCTGGGGCCCGCGCCAGGCCGCCACCGGCGTCGCCATCCAGGACGCCTTCATCGCCACCGGCCTGTTCATCCTGCTGGCACTGCCCTGGGCCTGGCGCTTTCCCGCCGCTCAACCCCTTTCCGTTCGGAGGTACTCATGACCGCTCAGCTTTCACTTGCCGCGCAGCCCTGGCCGTCGCCCGCCGATGCCGCTCTCTATCGCCAGGTCGAGCAGCGCGTGGTGGCGCAGCTGCTGCAGACGCTGATCTACGAAGAGGTGCTCAGGGCCCAGGTGCAGTCGGTGGCCGATGGTCAGGCGCAGTACCGCCTGACCGGTACCGCCGCCGATGGCACACCCGTGCAGTACCTGGGCTATGCGCCCGCAGATGCCAGCTTCGGCCTGATCCGCCTGGATCCGCAGCGGCTAGTGCGCCAGGATGCCCAGGGGAGCCGCGCGCCGACGCTGCACGAGACCCTGGCCGAATTGCTCGGCGAGCAGAGCGATTCGCCGCTGTGGCCGCGCTTCGTCCAGGAGCTGGAGCAGACGCTGCTCAAGGACCTGCAGTCGCGCCGTCAGGATTATCGTCCTGAACGCCCGGCGCACGAGCTGGACGTGGACGCCCTGGAGCGGCACTTCATGGACGCCCATGGCTACCACCCCTGCTACAAGTCGCGCATCGGCTTCTCGCTGGCGGAGAATCGCCGCTACGGACCGGAATTCGGCGAGCCGATCAAGCTGGTCTGGCTGGCCCTGGCGCGCGCGCGGGCCTCGGTGGGGCACTCCCGCCGCCTAGACTTTCCGGCCTTCATCGCCGCGGAGTTCGGGGTGGAGCGCTGGACGGCCCTGGCCGCCGAGTGGCGCGAACAGGGTCGGTCGTTGGACGACTATCAGTTGATCCCGGTGCATCCCTGGCAATGGGAGCAACACCTGGCCGCGCTGTTCCAGCCCGAGCTGGTGAGCGGCGAGTTGCTCTACCTAGGCACCTCCCGCGACCAGTACGCGGCCCAGCAGTCCATCCGCACCCTGGCCAATCGCAGCGCGCCCGAGCGACCCTACGTCAAGCTGGCGATGTGCCTGACCAACACCTCCAGCACCCGCATCCTGGCGCGCCACACGGTGCTCAACGGCCCGCTCATCACCGACTGGCTGCAGCGCCTGATCGCAACCGATGCCACGGCCCGCGACCTGGACTTCGTGGTGCTCGGCGAGATCGCCGGCGCCGCCTACGACAGTCGTGCGTTGCCGGTCAGCCGGGCGGGGCAGGTCTACGGCACCCTCGGCGCCGTCTGGCGCGAGAGCATCCATGCCTATCTGCGCGCGGATGAACAGGCGGTACCCTTCAACGGCCTGACTCAGGTGGAGAATCGCTACGGCCAGGGCGCGCCATGGCCCTTCGTCGCCGCCTGGATCGAGCGCCACGGCCTCGACGCCTGGCTGCAGCAGTTGCTCAAGGTCACGGTGACGCCGCTCATGCACATGCTCCACGCCGAAGGCATCGGCATGGAGTCCCACGGCCAGAACATCGTGCTGATCCACCGCGACGGCTGGCCGCTGCGCATCGCCCTCAAGGACTTCCACGACGGCGTGCGCTACGCCGAGCGCCACCTGGCGCGCCCGGAATTGCGCCCGACCCTGGAGCCCTTGCCGGCGAGCCATGCGCGGATCAACCGCAACTCCTTCATCCTCACCGAGGACGTGGCGGCGGTGCGCGACTTCACCTGCGATGCCTTCTTCTTCATCGCCTTGGGCGAGCTGGCGGTGTTCCTGCGCCAGCACTTCGCCCTGGCCGAGTCCGACTTCTGGCGGGCGACCGCCACGGTCATCCTCGACTACCAGCGCGCCCATCCCCAGCACCGGGACCGCTATGCGCTGTTCGACGTCTTCGCTCCCACCTTCGAGGTGGAGGAGCTGACCAAGCGGCGCCTGCTGGGCGATGGCGAGCGGCGCTTCAAGGCGGTGGCCAACCCGCTGCATCCCTATCGGCCCGCCGCATGCTGAGGCGCAATCGACTCAAGGCCGCCCTGGCGGCCGGCACGCCCAGCCACGGCCTGTTCGCCTCGCTACCCACGCCCGCCAGCATCGAGCTGATCGCCGAAGCCGGCTACGACTTCGTGATCATCGACATGGAGCACGTGCTGATCAATCCGGAAACCCTGGAGAACATGATCCGCACCGCCGAGAGCTACGACCTCACGCCGCTGGTGCGGGTGCCGGACGCCGAGCCCAAGCGCCTCTTGCGCCTGCTCGATGCCGGGGCCCAGGGGATCGTGCTGCCTTGCGTGGAGGACCCGGCGGTGCTGGCCGCCGCGGTGCGCGCCTGCAAATACCACCCGGAGGGCGAGCGCAGCCTCAATGCCGGTCGCCCGGGCTCCTTCGGCAAGACCAGCCTGGCCGACTACGTGAACCGCGCCAATGCGCAGATCCTGGTGGTCGCCATGATCGAAAGTGCCACCGGCGTCGCCCGGGCGGCGGAAATCGCCGCGGTGCCGGGGGTGGACCTGCTGCTCGAAGGGGCGGCGGACCTGTCGCAATCCCTCGGCCGCCCCTGGCACCTCGCCGATCCCGCGGTGCAGGAGGCCCTGCGCCAGACCTGGACCGCCGCCCAGCGCCAGGGTACGCCCTATTGCGCCATCCCCCGGCAGCCGGAGGACCTCGACCTCTGGCGCGCCCGGGGCGTCACCACCTTCGTGCTCGGCGACGAGCGCGGCATCGCCTTTCGGGCCCTGCAGGCCCGCCTGACCGCCCATTCCTGCGGAGAATCCCCATGAACGCCCAGACCCTCGCCACCGACCTGATCCTGCAGGACCTGTTCGACTGCCTGCTGGCCGAAGACGTCTTCGCCCCCATGCCTGTGACCCTGGCGGCCGCGACCACGGAACATCCCGCCGCGCTGCAGCCGGCCGCCCCGGAGGAGCGCCTCTGGGAGTGCTGCTGCGATTCCCGCGAGCAGCGTTTCATCGCCGCGCGGGTGCGCCCGGGCATTACCCAGGCCTGGGTGAAGGTGCCCGGTACGCCGATCTTGGCGCGCCAGGGCGACGCCTGGAGCACCCTCACGCCGGAGGCCTTCGTCTCCCTGGTGTTCGCCGAGGCGGCCGCCGATCCCGAGCAGGCGCGGGGCATCGCGCTGTTGCGCGAGACCCTGGCCACCAGTCTGCGGCAGACCCGGCTGTCCCTGGAACAACCCCTGGTCCCGGGGCCGTTGCTGGAGGGCGACGGCCAGGCCGCCTTCCTGCAACTGGAACGCTGGGCGGCCCTGCGGGATCGACCCTATCACCCCCTGGCCAAGGCCAAGCTGGGGCTGAGCGACACCGACTACCAGGCCTACCAGGCCGAATTCGGCCAACCCGTGCGCCTGGCCTGGGTCGCGGTGCGCCGCGATCAGCTGCTGTGCGGAGAGGGTGTGGCGGCCGCTTCCCAGGGACCGGCGGCCGACTTGCTGACCCCGGCGGCGCTGGCCGAGTTGCAGGCCGAATTGCAGCGGCGCGGCCTGGCGGCGAGTCATGTGGCGCTGCCGGTACACCCCTGGCAACTCGCCAGGGGATTGCCGGGTCGGCTGGACGAGGCCTTCGCCAGTGGCGTCTGCCAGCAGCTGGACTTTGCCGGCGCTCGCTGCCACGCGACCTCATCGCTGAGATCCATGCTGATGGAGGAGGGCGCGGGCGTGACCCAGCTGAAGTTGCCCATGGCGGTGCATTCCCTGGGCGCCTCGCGCTACCTGCCGGCGGTGAAGATGATCAACGGCTCGCGCAGCGAAGCCTTGCTGCGCCAGGCGCGGGCCCTGGACCCGGTGCTCGCCGAGAGCCTGCACCTGTGCGACGAGTCGCGCTGGTGGGCCTTCATGCCACCGGCAGCGACCCTGTTCGACGAGGCACCGCGGCATCTCTCGGCCATGGTGCGCGGCTATCCCGCGGCGCTGCTGGCCGATCCCGATTGCCGCCTGCTGCCCATGGCCGCGCTCGGTACGCCACTGCCGGGCAGCCGTCGGCATTTCTTCGACGACTGGCTGGCGGCCCGGGCGCTGGCGCCGACCCCGGCCAATGTCCAGCTGTTGCTGGGTGAGCTGTGCCACAGCTTCATCGATCTCAACCTGCGGCTGTTCCGCCTCGGCCTGCTCGGCGAGGTGCACGGGCAGAATGCCGTGCTGGTCTGGCGCGCCGGACGTATCCAGGGCCTGCTGCTACGCGACCACGATTCCCTGCGCCTGTACGTGCCCTGGCTGGGGCGCCAGGGGCTGGCCGATCCGCAATACCGGATCAAGCCCGGTCATGCCCAGACGCTCTACCACGAGCATCCGCGCGACCTGCTGTTCTGGTTCCAGACCCTGGGCATCCAGGTCAACCTCAGGGCCATCTTCGAGACCGTCGCGAGCTGCTACGCTGTCCCGCTGACCGCCGCCTGGACGCTGCTGCGCGAGGTGCTGGAAGAACGCATCGCGGCCCTGGACTTCGACGCCGAGGCCCGGGCGCTGCTTCGGGAGACGCTGTTCGAGGCACCGGACTGGCCGCAGAAGTGGCTGCTGCGCCCGATGATCGAGCGGGCCGGTGGGCCCGGCAGCATGCCGTTCGGCAAGGGCAGGGTGGTCAATCCCTTTCATCAGGTGAGCCATGCCCCCTAGTGTTTCCTCAGTAGTAACCCGCCGCCGCCTGCTCGGGCTCGGCGGCGTGCTCGCCACCGGCCTGGCGCTGCAGCCAGGCATGGCTTGCGCGCAGCCAACCCGGGTGGCCACGCTGTTCCAGGGCGCCACCGACAGCGCCGTGGCCCTGGGGCTCAGGCCTTGCGGGGTGGTGGAGTCCTGGAGCGAGAAACCGGTCTATCGCTACCTGCGCCCGGCGCTGGCAGGAGTGCCTTCGCTGGGCCTGGAGACCCAGCCGAGTCTGGAGGACCTGGCGCTGCTGGCGCCCGACCTGATCGTCGCCTCGCGCTTTCGCCATGGCCGGATCGCTCCCTTGCTGCAGCAGCTGTGCCCGGTGGTGATGCTGGAGGAGGTCTTCGAATTCAAGCAGACCTTGCTGGCCCTGGGCACCGCCGCGGGGCGTGAAGCGGAGGCCACGGCCCTGCTGCAGGCCTGGCAGGCGCGCATCGCCCGTCTGCGCGAGGCGTTGCAACGCCACTACGGGTCCCAGTGGCCGCCGACGGTGGCGGTCCTGGATGTACGCGCCGATCACCTGCGCAGCTACCTGCCCGACAGCTTCGCCGGCCGGGTACTCAGCGAGCTGGGCTTCGCCTGGCCGTCGGCCAGCCAGGGCAGCGCTGCACCCTCGATCAAGTTGACCTCCCGGGAAAGTCTGCCGGTGGTGGAGGCCGACGTCTTCTTCGTCTTCCTGCGCGCCGACCAGGCCGCGGTGCAGCGCAACTACGAGCGTCTGCTCGAGCATCCGCTCTGGCAACGCCTGAGCGCCCCCCGGCGCGGGCAGGTCTGGCGGGTCGATGGGGTGGCCTGGAGCCTGGGCGGCGGCTTGCTCGCGGCGAATCGGCTGCTGGACGATATCGAGCGCGTCCTGGTCGACCAGGGGGCCGCATGAGCGCACCCCTCAGACTGCTGCTGCTCGCCCTGGCCCTGGCGCTGATCGCCGTGCTGAGTCTCTCCGTAGGCGCCCGCTGGATCGCGCCCACTAGCGTAGTGGCGGCCCTGGTGCAGGACCCCTCGCTAGGGCTGGATGCAACCCTGGTCAACACCACCCGGCTGACGCGCCTGCTGGTCGCCCTGGTGGTGGGCGCCAACCTGGCGGTGGCCGGTGCCCTGATGCAGGCCATGACGCGCAATCCCCTGGCTTCGCCGGGGCTGTTCGGCATCAACGCCGGCGCCACCTTCGCCCTGGTGCTGGGCATCACCCTGCTGGGGCTGTCCAGCACCGAAAGCTGGATACTCTGCGCGCTGCTGGGCGCGGCGGTGGCCGGCAGCCTGGTCTGGACCCTGGGCAACCGGGGCCAGGCGCGCCTGACACCGCTGCGCATCGTGCTGGCCGGCGCCGCCCTGGCGGCCCTGTTCACCGCCTTCAGCCAGGCGCTGCTGGTGATCAACCAGGAGGGGCTGGACAGCGTGCTGTTCTGGCTGGCCGGTTCGGTGGGAGAGCGCAACCTGGCCACGGCTGCGCCCCTGCTGGTGTTCAGCCTGCTGGCCCTGGCCGCTGCCGGGGTCCTGGCCGGGCAGCTGGATGTACTGGTCGCCGGTGATGACCTGGCCCGCGGCCTGGGCCAGCCCATCGGGCTGATCCGGTTGCTGGCCGGGGTGCTGGTGATCTGCCTGGCCGGCAGCGCCGTGGCCCTGGCCGGCAACATCGGCTTCATCGGCCTGATGGTGCCGCACCTGGTGCGCGGGCTGTTGGCCCGCGCGCGACACGAGCATCGCTGGCTGATCCCCGGCTGCGCCCTGGGCGGGGCCCTGCTGCTGGTGCTGGCCGACAGCCTGGCGCGGGTGGTGATCCTGCCCCAGGAGGTGCCCGTGGGCATCATGACCGCGCTGTTCGGCGGGCCCTTCTTCATCCATCTGGCGCGTCGAGGAGGCCGTCATGGCCGCTGAGATCGTCTGGCGGCTCGGCCGTTTCTCCCGCCGCCTGGCCCCGGCCACCCTGGGACGGCTGGTCGTCGCCGCGCTGGTGGCCCTGGCGGCCTTGCTGCTGTGCCTCTGCCTGGGCAAGGTCTGGTTGACACCCACCCAGGTGTTCGCCGCGCTGGTCGAACGGCAGGGCGGTGGCCTGGGTTTCATCGTCACCCAGCTGCGCCTGCCGCGGGCGTTGCTGGCGGCCCTAGTCGGCAGCGCCCTGGCGGTGTCCGGCCTGCTGCTGCAGGGCCAGGTGCGCAATCCCCTGGCCTCGCCGGACCTGCTGGGCATCACCAGTGGCGCCAGCGCCGGGGCGGTCTTCTATCTGGCGGTCCTGGCCGGCAGCCTGGGGCCCCATGGCCTGCCGTTGGCCGCGATGCTCGGCGCGGGCCTGGCGGCGCTGCTGGTCTATGGCCTGGCCTGGAATCATGGCGCCTCGCCGCTACGCCTGGTGCTGGTGGGGGTAGGGGTGTCGGCCATGCTCGCCGCGGCCACCACCTTCCTGCTGGTGTTCAGTCCGCTGACCACCACGCTGTCCGCCTACGTCTGGCTGACCGGCAGCGTCTATGGTGCCAGTTGGCCGGAGGTGCGCGCCCTGGGGCTGTGGTGGCTGGTCCTGTTGCTGCCGCTGGCGGCCCTGGCGCGCCACGCCGTGCTGGCGCAACTCGATGACGACCTGGCCCGCGGTCTCGGGGTGCGCCTGCAGCGGCAACGCGCGGCCTTGCTGGCGCTGGCCGTGGCCCTGGCCGGGGTAGCCATCGCCTGGGGGGGCGCCATCGCCTTCGTCGGGCTCATCGCGCCCCATATCGCCCGCCGTTTACTGCCCGCGGGTTTCGCCGCTCAGGCGCTGATGGCGGCCCTGGTGGGGGCGTTGCTGGTGATGCTCGCCGACCTCCTGGGTCGTACCCTGTTCCTGCCCCTGGATCTGCCGGCCGGCATCTTCGTCGCCGCCCTGGGGGCGCCCTTTTTCCTCTACCTGCTGATCCGGCAGCGTCCCTGAAGGAGTCTTCATGGCAACCCTGGCCAGCCGCGGCCTGACCCTCGGCTACGGCACCCAGACCATCATCGAGGCCCTCGACCTCGAATTACCGCCGGGGCGTGTCTCGGTTCTCATCGGCAGCAACGGCTCCGGCAAGAGCACCCTGCTCAAGGCCTGTGCCCGGCTGCTGGAACCGCGCCAGGGCCAGGTGCTGCTCGACGGCCAGGACATCCACCGGCAGTCCACCGCCGCCCTGGCCCGGCAACTGGCGGTCCTGCCGCAGACCCCGGTGGCGCCCGAGGGCATCAGCGTGCGGCAACTGGTGAGCCTGGGCCGCTATCCCTACCAGAACTGGATGCGCCAATGGTCGGCGGACGATGCCGCGGCGGTGGACAAGGCGCTGCGCCTCACCGACCTGCTGGCGTTGGCGGAGCGGCCGGTGGACGACCTCTCCGGCGGTCAGCGCCAACGCGCCTGGATCGCCCTGACCCTGGCCCAGGACACCGATTGCCTGCTGCTGGACGAGCCCACCACCTACCTGGACCTGGCGCACCAGATCGAGGTGCTGGACCTGCTACGTCAGCTGAATCGGGAGGAGGGCAAGACCATCGTCATGGTGCTACACGATCTCAATCTCGCCTGCCGCTACGCCGATCACCTGGTCGCCGTCCATCAGCGTCGTGCCTTCGCCCAGGGCGCACCCGCAGAGGTATTGACGGAAGCCCTGGTCCGGGAAGTGTTCGCCCTGGAATGCCGGATCATCGCCGATCCCTATTTCGGCACGCCGCTGTGCATTCCCTTTGGTCGCGAGGTACCGCCATGTGCCTGAGGCCCGCCCTCGACAGCGCCCAGCGGGACGAGTTGCGCGCCACCTTCGGCCTGCGCGAAGCCAGTGAGCGCGACGGGCAGCACAGCCAGCCGGTGGCCGCCTGGCTGGACGCCGCACGCTGCGCCGAGTTGCTCGACGACCTGGCGGAGCGGATGGCAGCGCCTACCCGGCGGGTCGCGGCGTCGCTGTTGACCAAACGGCTGGGCTTTCTCACCACCGGGGTGGCCTTCCAGGCCCTGTCGGCCTATGACCGGTGCCTGGACCTGACGCCAGGCAATGTCTGGATCGAGGATGGCCACGTCCAGGGGCGCTGGCGATCGGCCCTGCCGTTGAGCGATACCCGGCCGCTGCCCGCCCTGGAGGATCACGCCACGGCCCGAGCACTGCTGGCCCGCACCCTGTTCGGCGAGCTGCTGCGGCCGCTCTGGGAGACCCTGGCGCGGGTTGGCCGCGTCTCGCCCCGCATCCTCTGGGAGAACGCCGCGGTGCGGCTCTATTCGCTGTACGACCGGCGCCTCGCCGAACTGGAGGATCCGGCCATTCGCGCCCGCTGCGCCGAGGATTTCGCCTGGCTGCTGGCGGCCACGCCGGCGGAGCTGGGGCTGGAAACCAATCCGCTGGCGCAGTTCCGCCGGCCTGCGACGGCCAATACCCTTGGGCGCCCCGTTCGCTTCCGGCGCACCTGCTGCTTCTACTACCAGGCCACGGCGCCTGCCGAATACTGCACCAACTGCCCGCTGATCCGTCCCCGGGAGGCCATATGCCCGGCCCCCTGAGCGAGCTGCCGGCCGAGCTGATCGCCGGCTACGCCGAGGTAGCCGCCTCGACCCTGGGCCATCTCGGGCGCAGGGGCTATCTGCCCGAACTCAAGCCGGTGGTGGCCAATACGCGCCTGCTGGGCCGGGTGGTGACAGCGCGCATCCCCTTGCCCCATGGCGCCCTGTTGCGCGAGGCTCTGATCGCCAGTCGCCCGGGCGACGTCCTGGTGATCGAGGCCGTGGGCGATCCCCACTGCGCCTGCTGGGGCGAATTGCGCACCCTGGCCGCCTTGATCAAGGGCCTGGCCGGTGTGGTGGTGAATGGCGCCATCACCGACGTCCAGGCTCTTCGTCAACTCGGCCTGCCGGTCTTCCATCGCCGTATCAGCGCCGTCACCACCCAGGGTGGCGAGGCGCTGGGCGAATTGAATGTCGAACTCCAGCTCGGCGAGACCCGCGTTTGCCCCGGTGACCTGGCCCTCGGAGACGACGATGGCCTGTTCGTCCTGTCGCCCGCCCGGGCCGCAGCCTTGCTGCCCGGTGCGCTGGCCAAGGAGGCCGCGGACCAGGCACGGCGCGCGCAGCTGCTACAGCGGCTGACCGAAGGGCGCTGAAGCCGCTATTCCGGCTTGGTGCCGATCTGCTCGCGCAACAACTCTAGGTAGCGGCGCGCGCCCAGGCCCAGGGGGCGATTCTTGATCCAGATGACGTCGATCCAGCGGCGGATCTGGCTGGCCATGTTGTCGAATTGCACCTGCTCGAGCAGGCCGGCGGCGATCAGCGGCCGCACCAGCGGGTGGGGCAGATAGGCCCAGCCCAGCCCGGCCTGCACCAGGTCCAGCGTCGCCAGGTAGCTGTCGGTCAGCCAGACCCGTTGCGACAGCACGATCTGCGGGTCCGAGGCATTACGGTCGCCCCCGGCCACCACGATCTGGCGGGTATCGGCCATCAGCGTTTCGCCCAGTGGCCGATCCTGGCGGGAGGCGGGATAGCCGGGCGCGGCCACCGCCGTGAGCAACTGGCTCCCAGCCTCGGCGAAACCTTCCAGCGCGTTGATGCCCGGGCGCTCGAAGATCAGCGCCATGTCCACGCTGCCCTCGTGCAGCAGGCGGATCGCCTCGGCGCGGGCGGCCGAGCGGATCTCGATTTCCAAGGCCGGAAATTCCTCGGCCAGGGTCACCAGCGGGCGGCTCCAGGCGCCGGTCTGCAACTCCGGCGCCATCACCAGCACGAAGCGCCGTTCCAGCCCCGCATGCAATTGCAGGGCATGGGCGTCGAGCAGCGTGAGCTGGCTGGCCACCTGCCGCGCCTGGGGTTCGAGGGCGCGCGCGGCGGGGGTCGGCAAGGCCTTGCGGGTGGCGCGATCGAACAGCACCAAGTCCAGCTCGGCCTCCAGTTGGGAGATCGCCATGTTCACCGCGGAGGGCACCCGCCCCAGCACACGAGCCGCGGCGGAAAAGGAGCCTTCGTCAATCACGGCGAGAAAGACCCTGAGCGTTTCGCTGGTAAAGGCCATGGTTGTCAATTTCGCTGATAACGATCGTCTTTTTGTATCAGTCAGACCGGCTTAGAGTCCAGCCAGACCACAACGGAGACAGCCTTATGAGCGAGTCGATGGCGGGCCAGGTGGCCCTGATCAGCGGTGCCGGCAGCGAAGCCGGTATCGGCATGGCGATCGCCCGGCGCCTTGGTGCGGCGGGGGCGCGGTTGATCGTCACCGCCAGCAGTGCCCGGATCGCGGAGCGGGTGGTGGAATTGCGCGCCGCCGGCTTCACCGCCGAAGGCCGGGCGCTGGATCTCACCGAGGAGACGGCCGTTGGCGAGTTCTGCCAGTGGGCCGAGGCGCGCTGGGGCCGTATCGACATCCTGGTCAACAATGCCGGCATGGCCATGCAGGGCAGTCCCGAGCCCCTGGTCGAGGTGGCGCGGATGACCCTGGCCGACTGGAATCTGACCCTGGCGCGCAACCTGACCACGGCCTTCTTGCTGACCCGCGCCGTATTGCCCGGCATGCAGGCGCGCGGCTATGGCCGCATCGTCCACGTCAGTTCCGCCACCGGCACCCGGGCGGGCATTCCGCAGGCCGCGGCCTACAGCGCGGCCAAGGCGGCCATGGTCGGCATGAACATGAGCCTGGCGCTGGAGGTGGCCGGGCAGGGCATCACGGTCAACGCCGTGGCGCCCGGCTGGATCGAGACCGCCTCCAGCCTGCCGGAAGAATTGCAGGCCGCGACCCGGGTGCCCGTGGGCCGCGCCGGTCGTCCCGCCGAGGTCGCCGCGGCTGTGGCCTTCCTGGCTTCGCCCGAGGCCAGCTACATCACCGGGGAATACCTGGTGGTGGACGGTGGCAACAGCCGCATCGAAAACAAGGGGGCCTGACATGCAGCCAGTCGTGCTGATCAGCGGGGTATTGGGGGGCATCGGCCAGGCGGTGCGTGCGCACTTTCTGCAGGCGGGCTGGCAGGTCTTCGGCACCGATCTCGATGGCGCGGCCCTGGCGGCGCTGGAGGCCGAAGGCGGCCTTGCCGGCCAGCACGCCGCCGACCTGCGCCAGGCCAGCGCCAGCCGGGAGGTGGTCGCCAGCGCCCTGGACCGCCTTGGTCGGCTCGATGCCCTGGTCAATTGCGCCGGTGTCTGGCGCGAAGGCCCGGCCGAGACCTTCAGCGAGGAAGACTTCGACCTGGTGCTGGCCGTCAATCTCAAGGCCAGCTTCTTTCTCTGCGCCGCGGCCATTCCCGCGCTGCGGGACACCCGGGGCGCCATCGTCAACCTGAGCAGCGATGCCGGTCGCCAGGGCAATCGCAATGCCGCCGTCTATTGCGCCAGCAAGGGTGCGGTGACCCTGATGACCAAGGCCCTGGCACTGGATCTGGCGCCCAGCGGGGTGCGCTGCAACAGCATTTCGCCCGGCGATGTGGCGACGCCCATGCTGAGCTTTCAGGCCGAGCGCTATGGCGACGGCAATCCCGCCGCCTACCTGCAGGACCTGTTGGCCAAGTATCCGCAAGGTGAAGCGGCGCGCTTCATCCAGCCCGAGGAGGTCGCCGAGCTGGCCTTTTTCCTGTGCCAACCCGCCGCCCGCTCCATCACCGGCGCGGACCTGGCCATCGATTGCGGCGTCTCGGCCGGGCACTGAGCCCGGGCCGATCCGCCCTCCACCCCAAGAGGAATTCGACATGACCACCAGTGGTATCAGCGAAGCCGCCGTGCAGAGCTTTGTCGCGGCCGAACGCGAGCGCTTCCTGGCGCGCAATCCCAAGTCCCTGGCCCTGGCCGAGCGGGCCCGGCACTCGCTGTTCGGCGGTGTGCCGATGCACTGGATGAACGACTGGTCGATGCCCAGCGCGCTGTTCGTCAGCCATGCCCAGGGCTCGCGCTTCCATGACGTCGACGGCCACGAGTACGTCGACTTCTGCCTGGGCGACACCGGCAGCATGTTCGGCCATTCACCGGCACCCATCGCCCGGGCCCTGGCCGAGCAGGGCGCGCGCGGGCTCACGACCATGCTGCCCGGTGAGGATGCCGTGGTCGCCGGGGAACTGCTCGCCGAGCGCTTCGGCCTGCCGTTCTGGCAGGTGGCGACCACCGCCACCGATGCCAACCGCTATGTCATCCGTTGGGCGCGCGCCATCACCAATCGCAAGATGCTGCTGGTGTTCGACGGCTGCTATCACGGCACCGTCGACGATGTCATGGTGCGCCATCAGGAGGGGCGTACCGTGCACCGCGGCGGCCTGATCGGCCAGGCCCACAACCTGGCCGAGACCAGCCGAGCGGTGCCCTTCAATGACCTCGCGGCGCTGGAGGCGGCACTGGCGAAAGGCGACGTCGCCGCGCTGATCTGCGAGCCGGCCATGACCAACATCGGCATGGTGCTGCCCGCCCCGGGGTTCATGGAGCAGGTCCGCGCCCTGACCCGGCAATACGGCACCCTGCTGATCATCGACGAGACCCATACCCTGTCCACCGGTCCCGGTGGCTGCACCCGCGCCTGGAATCTCCAGCCGGACTTCATCACCTTCGGCAAGCCCATCGCCGGGGGCGTGCCCTGTTCGGCCTATGGCTGCAGCCACGAGATGGCCCAGGCCATGCGCCTGGCGCAGCAGCACGCCAGCGAGACCAGCCACGGCCATGGGCACAGCGGCATGGGCACGACGCTGTCGGCCAATGCCCTGGCCATGCGCTGCCTGCGCGTCAGCCTGGAAGAGGTCATGACCCCGGCCGCCTATGCGCGAATGCTGCCGCTGGCGGCGCGACTGGCCGCCGGCCTGCGCGAGGTGATCGCCCGCCATGGCCTGGCCTGGTCGGTGACGGAGCTGGGCGCCCGCTGCGAATTCCAGTTCTGCGCCACGCCGCCCACCACCGGCGCCGAGGCGGAAGCCGCCTTCCACGACAGTCTGCAGCAGGCGCTGCACCTCTACCTGATCAACCGGGGCATCCTCATCACCCCCTTCCACAACATGACCCTGTGCTGCCCGGATCTCGAAGCGGCGGACGTCGACCGCCTGCTGGCCACCCTCGACCAGGCTCTTGGCGAGCTCCTGGCGTTGCCCGGCGCCCGGGAGTGTCAGCCATGAACTTCGCCGATGCCCAAGAAGCCCGTGACTTCCTCGCCGCCCACCCCGAGGTGCGCAGCATCGAACTCATGCTGATCGACGCCAATGGCGTGCCGCGCGGCAAGCTGCTGCACCGTGACGAATTGCTGGCCATCTACGAGGAGGGCCGGCCGCTGCCCAGCTCCATCCTGGCGCTGACCCTGCAGGGGGAAGACGTCGAGGCCACCGGCCTGGTCTGGGAGGTCGCCGATGTCGACTGCTGGACCTATCCGCTGCCCGGCAGCCTGACCCTGCAACCCTGGCGCAGCACCCCGACCGGTCAGGTGCAGGTGAGCATGCACCCGACCCAGGGGCTGCCGGCCACCCCCGCCGATCCCCGGCATGCCCTGGTGCGGGTGATCGAGCGGCTGCAGGCCGACGGCTTCCAGCCGGTGATGGCGGTGGAGCTGGAGTTCTATCTGCTCGACCGCACCCGCGACGCCCAGGGCCGGCCGCAACCGGCGCTGCAGATGAATGGCGTGCGACCCGGCTCGCCGCAGGTCTATGGGGTCTACGAACTGGAGCAGCTGCAGCCCTTTCTCGATGACCTCTACGCCGCCTGCGAGGTGCAGGGCCTGCCGGTGCGCACGGCCATCTCCGAATACGCCCCCGGCCAGCTAGAACTGACCCTGCTGCACCGCGTCGATGCCCTTCAGGCCATCGACGAGGGCATTCGCTACAAGCGCCTGGTCAAGGGGGTCGCCAACCGTCATGGCCTGCAGGCCTGCTTCATGGCCAAGCCGTTCGGCGACCAGGCCGGCAGTGGCCTGCACCTGCACGTCAGCCTGGCGGATGCCGCGGGCAACAACCTCTATGCCAGCGAGGATCCGCAGGGCACGCCACTGCTGCGCCACTCCATCGGTGGCATGCAGCACCGGATGCTGGATGCCCTGGCGATCTTCTGTCCCAACGCCAACTCCTACCGGCGTTTCCAGGCCAACAGCTATGCGCCGCTGGCCAAGAGCTGGGGGGTCAACAACCGCAGCGTGTCCCTGCGCGTACCTGGCGGTCCGGCCAGCAGTCGTCACATCGAGCACCGCATCTGTGGCGCCGATGCCAATCCCTATCTGGCGGCCGCGGCCATCCTCGCCGCCATCCATGAGGGCATCCGTGATGAACGTGACCCGGGCCCGGCCACTGTCGGCAACGGCTACGAGCAGGCCACCGACTTCCTGCCCACCGACTGGCTGACCGCGCTACAGGCGCTGGATCGCTCCAGCTGGATCCGGGAGGCATTGGGGGAGCGCTTCGTCGAGGTGTACCTGGCCATCAAGCGCGCGGAATACCGGCAATTCATGGCCGAGGTGGGCGAGCAGGACTGGCGCTGGTATCTGACCCACGCGTGAGGGCGGTCAGCCAGCCTCGCCCGGCACGGCGGTGATGCGGTTGATGGCGATGATGCCGCCGTTCCAGATCATCTCGACCGGCGCCGCCTGGATGACAGCGGTGACCAGCCGGGGAGTCAGTAGCGCCCAGCAATGACCCGCGGCACGGCGTACCGAGCGATAGCGCAGACCTGGGCAGCCAGTGCGTTTGGCGGCGGCGCCCAGGCTGCGCGCCGCACCATAGTCGTCGGGCTCATAGATGGGATCGGCGGCGTCCAGCACCAGGGCGTCGCGCAGTCCCTGGTCGGAAAAGCTCACCGCCAGATTGCGGAAGACGAAGCGCTCGTACTTCAGCGTCGGCACCTTCGACCAATAGGCTTCCTGGTGATGGCGAACCTCGGCCAGCGCCGTATCGGCGTGATCGGCGAGATAAAGAACGCCGAAGCTGCCATCGCTGAAGCGCGAACCTGCAGGGTTGACGTGGGTGAAGAGGGCCGTTGCATAGGAACAGCCGGGAATGCCGAAGGGAATCTGGTCACGCGGGATCAGCTCCAGACGTCCCAGCTCGTTCTGCAGACGCGGGTTGGTCAGCACCTGGAGCTGGTAGAGCGTTTCGAAATCTTCGGCATCGGCTACGTCATCGAATAGAGCGATGGGTGGAAACTTGGAGTTGACCAGCCGGTGTCCCTGCAGAGGCGCGCCCTTGCGCAGCGGCAGATCCTCCAGCTTTACCACCCTGCACCTCGCAGCACGTCGATACGCCGGAAGGTTTCGTACAGGGCGATCATATCGCCCTGGGCCATGATCTCCAGGGGCGACCGGCCATTGAAGAAGTCGTTGTGGTTGTCCATGGCGACGAAGCCATAGACGTTTTCCGGATTGTCGAAGACCACGCGCAAGGCGGAATGAATGTTCAGGACCAGGCTGATACGTTGCAATTGATCGGTATCCAGGCTGACCGACCACGCCGGATCCTTCTGCAGTGCGCGCGCATAGGTGCTGCGTGAGATACGCAGGATGCGGCAGCTTTGTTCGCTGGAGGCCTGCCACCTGTCGAGGATGTTGAGCGCTGTCCTGAGGCCAACGGTACCTTGGCTCTTCGAAAAGTCAGCTGTCGCGATGGCCGCCTGTAGCATGGCAATGCTCCTCAATCTGCAGATTTAAATATATAAATATTGTGTCTGCAGATAAAGATCGTCGATCTCGTCTTCTCTAGCGGTCGCGCTTGCGACTCTCCAATGCCGTCCGCCATTGCTCATCCCGCCGCGAGGGCCGTCGATGCAGGCGCTCGTCCAGCAGGGCGAGCGCCTTGGCGTGCTCCCCGGCGCGCATGAGTGCAACCAGCAGGGTGTCTTCGATGACCTCGCGCTGGGCGCCACTGCCGCCGATGCGAGCGACGTCCGCGCGCAGCGGTTCCAGCAGCCAGGCGCAACCTGGGTAGTCCTCCTCGGCAAAAGCCAGCAGGGCGCGGCAGAGCAGGGGGACTACCGGTCCGGCGGCCAGGCCGCCGTCGCGCAGGCGGCTTTCCAGTCCAGCGATACGGGCTTCCACCGCCAGACGATCCCCGATCGCTGCGGCGATCAGCGCCATATGGACGTCGGCGAAGGCCAGTCCCGGTTGCTGGAACAGCCCCTCCGCACTGGCGGCGGTGGCCTGCCAGAGCTCGGCGGGCACCTCATGGCCATAGAGTCCCAGGCGCCAGAGAAAGGAGGCGTTGTCGCTGACCCGATTGAGCGGGCCGGCGGTGGACGCCGCCGGCGCCACGAAGCGCTGATAGAGGTCCAGCGCGCCCTGGCTGTCGCCCTGTTCCAGGGCCACCAGGGCGCCATGCCAGGCGATATGCCCATTCAGGGTGCCGTGGCGCGGATACTCGGGCAGCCAGCCGGCGATCAGGGCCTGCGTGGCCTGGCTGTCGCCGGATTCGTGCAGGACATGGGTCAGGGCATGGGCCGCATTGACGTTGTGGCGGCGCAGCTCGAGCGCCCGCTCGGCAAGCACTCGACCGCGGACCACATCGCCGTTCTCGCCATGGGACCAGCCGCGGTAGGTCAGGAACCACCAGTCGTCCGCGGCGAAATGGCGGGCATGGCGTTCGCAGAGGTCGACCCGCGCCTGGTCGTGATCGGCCCGCCCGGAAAACGCCAGCAAGCCAAAGGCCCCCAGAGGCAGGCCAAGGATCAGGATGTCGCGTGGCCAGCGCTCGGCATGTTCCAGCGCGCCCTGCAGCGCCCGCGCGCCTTCCCCGCCGATCAGTCGCCGCAGGACCTCGACATGGCTGCGCTCGCGCTCCGTGCCAAGCCGCTCGACCAGCCGCTGCGCCCGCGCGATGGTCTCCCGGGCCGCGCCGGCCTGGTTGTCGATCAGCTGCAGCCGCGCCCGTGCTGCCAGCGCCAGCGCGAAATCAGGATCGGCCGCGATCGCCTCGTCCAGCGCCTCGGCCGCCCCGGGCCAGAGCGACAGCAGCAGGTCCACGCCGGCCTGATAGCGCTCGGCGGCGTGGGCGGAAGGGGTGGACAGGGGATGGTCGTAGCGGTCGGTGGGAAAGGAAGGCATCTTCAACCTGGACTAACGGAACGGGGGTCTTCGGCAGCATGCCGTGACGGCTCATGCTGCCTAGATAGCAGGCCCCGCGTCCGAAGGGTACTGCAGCTCATTGGCGCAGGGCGTGAGAACGCCTCATACCGGTGGGGGCTCAGAACAACTCGGCGATCGTTCGCTCCCCCAGCGCCAGGCCGATGCTCATGCCGAGCCCGGTATGCATCAATACGGCGGTGATCTGCGGATCGACCTCCAGCACGCTGTAGGGCCCGGGTCCACGGGCACCGTAGACGCCTTGCCAGCGCTCCAGCACCTCCAGGCGGTCGCCCAGCGTCTGTTCCGCCAATTCCAGCAGCAGACGATCGACGTGTTCGGCGTTGAAGGGCGACGCATCGCTGCCGTAGTCGTGGGAATCGCCAATGATGAGGTCGCCCTGTGGGGTGGGACTCATCAGCAGGTGGATGCCCAGGGTCGCCAGTTCCGGTTGTTGCTGGCGGATTTCCGCGCGGATCGCCGCGGCTTCCGGCAGATCGGCGAAGGCGCCGTAGTGCACGCAACTCAGCCCGGTCAGCACCGCGTGCTGCAGATCCAGTGGACGGGTACAGCGGGCGCGCAGCATTTGCAGACGGCAGACCTGGGGTTCCAGGGTCGCCAGTTGCTCGGCCAGCAGCGTCTGGTAGTCGTGTCCCGAGCAGACCAGGATGTGGCCGGCGGTGAAACGGCCCGCAGTTGTCAGGGCTGCGCCCGGTGTCACATCGCGTACCAGGGTGGAGAAATGAAATTCCACCCCCAGGCCGCGCAGGAACTCGACGATCTGCGGCAGCGCCGCGCGGGAATAGAGCTGCTGATCGTCCAGGCCATGCAGGGCGGCGCGGTGGTGGGCGAAGCGGCCCTGGTAGAGGTGGTCGAGCGCTGCGCCGCGCAGCAGCTCGACACGATAGCCCAGCTCCCGGGCGCGTCCGGCGCAGAAGGCGTCGAGCAGGGCTTCTTCGGCAGGGGTGCGGGCGAACAGCAGGGATCCGCGCTGCAGCAGGGATAGTCCCGCCGCACCCGCCAGTTCGGCCCAGAGCCTTTGCGAGCGTTGCGCCAGCTCCAGCATGTTGCCAGGCGCCTGACCGGTGACCAGGGCCTGGCCGAAGTTGCGGATGGATGCGCCGAGCGGCGTATGGCTGCGTTCGATGACCCTTACCCTGAGGCCGCGGCGAACCGCGGCCCAGGCGTGGGCCAGGCCGAGGATACCGGCACCGACCACCAGCAGATCACATTCGTGCTGACTCATGAGAAGACTCCCGGATTCAAGGTTTGCGCGGTTCGGATTTGCCGTCGTAGCGCTGGCGCCATTCGGCGAGGATGCGCTCGCGGTTCTGTGCGGCCCAGGCGAAGTCATTGGGGGCCAGGCGCTGCTCGTAGTTGGCGGGAAGCTCGGCCATGGGCGTGGCGATACCGGGTTGTGCCAGGACGGCGAAATTGGCCTTGTAGAGATTCATGGCCGCCGAGCTCGCCGAGAAATCAGCCAGTTTGCGCGCCGCCTTCAGATGCTCGGTGCCCTTGACGATGGCGGTCGCCTCGATCTCCCAACCCAGGCCCTCGGCGGGTAGTACGATCTCCAGGGGCGCGCCCTTGCGCTTGAGTTGCACCGCCGGGTATTCGAAGGAAATGCCGATGGGAAACTCGCCGGCTGCCGCCTGCTTGCAGGGCTTGGAGCCGGAATGGGTGTATTGGCCGATGTTCCGGTGCAGGCGATCCATGTAGTCCCAGCCCTTGGCCTCGCCGAACATTTGCAGCCAGGCGCTGACGTCCAAGTAGCCGGTGCCGGAGGAAGCCGGGTTGGGCATCACGATCTTGCCCTGGTACTCGGGACGGGTGAGGTCTTCCCAGGTCTTGGGCAGCGGCAGGCCCTGGCGCTCCGCCTCGACGCGGTTCACGCAGAGGGTCGCTGCCCATACATCCATGCCCACCCACGCCGGCGGATTGGCCGCGTCGCGATAGCGCGCCCCGATCTGCGCCAGGTTCTGCGGCGCATAGGGCTGCAGCAGTCCCTGCTTTTCCAGGATCGCCAGGCTCGAGGCGGCCAGGCCCCAGATGACATCGGCCTGGGGGCGATCCTTCTCGGCGAGCAGCTTGGCCGTGACGATGCCGGTGGAGTCCCGTACCCACTTGAGGTGGATGTCCGGATGCTGGGCTTCGAAGGCCTCCTGGTAAGGCTTTAGCTGCTCGACCTCCAGGGCACTGTAGACAGTGAGTTCGGTGGCGGCCTGGGCGGGTAGCAGCCAGGCGCAGGCCAGGGTAGCGGCCAGGGCGGTACGCAGGAACATGGTCGGATCTCCTCGGGAAGGGCTGGTCAGCTGGCCTGAGGGCTTTCGCCCCGGGCCAGGCGGGTGTCGATGTCGGCCACCACCACCGGCAACTCGGCAAGGGTGTCGATCTGGTAGTGCGGACGACTGGGGGCGAGCAGGGCGTCGATCCGCGTGCGCTCCGCGGTCAGGCGCGCGGCGGGCAGGGCCTGGTAGTCCTCCCAGGACAGGCCCAGGTGATTGCCGGAGCAGCGCAGCGCGACCGTCCACATCCCGGCGCGACGGCCTTCGAGCAGGCCGGGCGCGGTGTCGTCGACCTTGACGCAGGCGGCGACGTCGTCGATGCCCAGGGCGATGACGTTGGCCAGCGCCTGGGCCGGTCCGGGACGGGCCTTGGGCACCTCGTCGGCGGCCACCACGTGATCGGGTCGATAGCCCGCCGCGGCGGCCAATTCATTTACCCGGGTCATCACCGTGCGCGGATAGCCGGAGCAGCTGCCGATTTTCAGCCCGCGGGCGCGCAGGGCGGCGATGGCCTCCAGGGCGCCGGGAATCAGCGCCGAATGCTCGGCGACCCGGGCGATCTGCAAGGGCATGAAGCGCTCGTAGAGCGCCGTCACGTCGGCATCGCTGGGCAGGCGGCCGAAGCGGCGGGCGAAGCGCTCGGCCACCGCAGGCTGATCGCAAAGCGCGCGGATGTGATCCCACTTGCCCAGGCCCATGGGCACTCGGGCCTCAGCGAGGCTGAGTTCGACGTCGAATTCGGCGAAGGCCTCGACGAAGATGCGCGTGGGCGCGAAGGAGCCGAAGTCGATCACGGTGCCGGCCCAGTCCAGGATGGCGGCCTGCAGGCGGGTGGGGGCTTGATAGTCCATGGGCGAGGTCCTTGGGGTCAGGAAGCGGTGGGGGCGCGCCAGGCCTGGGTGTGGCGCAGCAGCCCACGGGAGAGTCCGGCGAGCAGCAGCGAGACGCCGGCGCTGGTGAGCAGGATCAGGGTGGCCATGGCGGCGGCGCCGCCGACGTTGCCGGCATCGTCCAGATTGAGCACGGCGATGGCGGCCAGCAGGCTGTCGGGGCTGTAGAGGAAGATGGCGGCGGATACCGTGGTCATGGCCGAGACGAACAGGTAGCGGATGCTGTCCAGCAGCGCCGGCAGGCACAGCGGCAGGGCCACCCGCAGGAAGTGCAGGGCCAGGGGCACCTTGAGCGAGCGGGCGACGGCTTCGAACTCGTCATCCAGCTGGCGCTGGGCGGTGGCGGCGGTGAGCTGGGCCGTGGTGAGGAAGTGCGCCACCGTACAGACCGCCAGCAGCGGCAGGCCGCCATAGAGCCCGTGCAGCGGATTGGCCGGCAGGTTGTAGAAGAAGACGTACCCCAGTCCCAGTACCAGCCCGGGTACCGCCATGGGGATGAAGCACAGCAGCCGCAACAGACGGGTCAGGGCGGTCTGGGGCGTCTTTTCCAGCAGGTAGGTGCTGGTGAAGATCAGCAGTCCGCCCAGCAGGGCGCTGCTGCTGGCCAGGACCAGGCTGTTGCCATAGGCCTGCCAACCGCCCGGCAGGTCGGAAAAGGCGTAGTTGTGCAGCGACAGGGACAGGTCGTAGGGCCAGAAGCGCACCAGCGACGAATAGACCGCGGTGCCGAAGACCCCGACCAGCAGGGTGCAGACCAGCACCACCAGCAGGAGCAGGCCGCCGTCGCGCAGTGGCGCCGGTCGCGAGCGGTAGACCTGTGCTCGACCATCCAGGGCACCGCGCTGGCGGCGCAGCCAGAGATCCACGGCGAAGCTGAGCAGCGCCGGCAGTAACAGGCAGAGACCGATCAGGGCGCCGCGGCCGAATTGCTGCTGGCCCATGACCACCTTGTAGGCTTCCAGTGCCAGGGTCTGGTAGTTGCCACCCACCACCACCGGCACGCCGAAATCGGTGATGCAGAGGCTCAGCACCAGGCAGCTCGCGGCAAACACACCCTGGCGGGTCGCCGGCCACACCAGGGTACGAAAGGCCCGCCAGGGCGAGGCACCCAGGCTGGCGGCGGCGTCGAACAGCCGCGCATCGGCCAGCGCCAGGCTCCCGAGCAGGACCATGAGCGCATGGGGAAAGGTATAGAGCGCCTGGCCCAGAGCGATTCCCCAGAAGCCGTAGATGTTGTCGGCTACCAGTCCGCGCAGCAGCCCCTGGTTACCGAACAGGTAGATCAGCGCGATGCCGGGCAGCATGGACGGCGCCAGCAGCGGTAACAGCGACAAGCCCCGCCAGAGTGTCTTGGCCGGCAGACAGGCGCGCTGCAGGGCATAGGCGAACAGATAGGCCACCGGCACCACCAGGGCGACCACCGTGCCGGCAGTGGCCAGACTGTTGCCCAGCAACCAGCGGAAGTGCGCGCTGACAAGGAACTCCAGTGCACTGGGCAGGCCGCCGCCCTGACCCGGATCGCCGGCCAGGCCGCGCCAGAAGATGGCCAGCAGCGGCAGCACCACGGCTAGCAGGAGCAGGACCAGCAGCAGGCCCTGGCCACCCAGGACGAAGACCCGGTCGGCCAGATCGCTGGCGGGGCGGCGCGAGAGACGCGGCAGGGCAAGACGCCGGGCGAGGATCATGGGGCGAACACCTGCAGGGCATGTGGGGGCAGGGCGACGTTCAGGGCGCCGCCGGGCAGCAGGCTGGCCGCCTCCGGCGGCAGTTCGGCGGTCAGCGGCACGCCGGGCAGGCTATCCAGTTCGAAGCCCAGGCGGCAGCGGTTGCCGAGAAACACCCGCTCCCGCACCCGACCCGCTAGCAGATTGGGCTGAGGCGTCGGCGGATTGACCTGGATCGCCTCCGGTCGGCAGAACAGCCGCCCTGGCCCCGTGGGCAGGGCCGTCGCCACCTGGAGTGCGCGCTCGCCGATCCAGGCGACGCCTGCGCGCCCCTCGAAGGGCAGCCAATTGCCCTGGCCGATGAAGGCGGCGACGAAGGGGCTCGCCGGTTGGCGATAGAGGATGTCCGGGGCGGCGTATTGCTCGACCCGGCCCCGGTTGAGCACCGCGATGCGATCGGCCATCAGCAGGGCTTCGTCCTGGTCGTGGGTGACCATCAGGGTGGTGATGCCGAGTCGGCGCTGCAGGGCGCGCAACTCGCCGCACAGGCGCTCGCGGACCTGGGCGTCCAGCGCCGACAGCGGCTCGTCCAGCAGCAACAGCGAAGGGCGGGGCGCCAGCGCCCGGGCGAGGGCGACTCTTTGCTGCTGGCCGCCGGACAACTGGCCGGGATGCTTGCGCTCGCTACCGCCGAGGTCGACCAGCTCCAGCAATTCGGCCACCCGCGCACGAATGTCCGCTCTTGACCAGCCCTGCAAGCCATAGGCGATGTTGGCAGCCACGTCGAGGTGGGGGAACAGCGCATAGGACTGGAACAGGATGCCGTAGTCGCGGGCTTGCGGCGGCAGCCGCGAGACGTCGCGTCCGCCGAAGAGGATGTGTCCGGCGTCCTGTCGCTCCAGCCCGGCGATGCAGCGCAGCAGGGTGGTCTTGCCGCAGCCGGAGGGTCCGAGCAGGCAGACCAGCTCGCCGGCAGTGACCTCCAGGTCGACGCCGTCCAGCGCCACGAAGTCTTCGAAGCGCTTGTGCAGTCCAGTCAGGCGTAGATCGACGGTAGCCATGGCGGTGACCTCGGGTAGCGGGAGACGAGGTCAATGCTGGGCGCCGGGCGCGACGCCTTGATGGCAGTTGAGCCAAACCTGCCGATAGTGGTATCGGCGAATTTGGGTAGCGCCGGTCAGCGCTGGGCGCGTTCCCGGGCCACGGCGAGAAAGGCCGCTGGCAGACGTGCCTGGCGTCGCTCCTTGAGGCAATAGAGGTATTCGGTGATGGTGGGCGCTTGCTCCAGCTCGATCACCCGCAGGGCGGGATGATCCGGCACCTCGTGCCGGGCGATCACCGCCACCCCGAGGCCACGCAGCGCCGCCTCGCGGATCGATTCGCGACTGCCGATCTCCAGCAGGCTGCCCAGTTGCACGCCGGCCGCCGCCAGCCAACGCTCGGTGAGCTGGCGGGTGACGGAACCCGCTTCGCGACACAGCAGGCACTCACCGGCCAGGGCGGCGGGCGGTAAAAGGTGGCGTCCGGCCAGGGGATGGCTGCGGTGCACCGTCAGTACCAGCGGATCCTCGCCCAGGACCAGCCGACTGAAGTGCGGGTCCTGCTCCAGTTGCGATGACGCCGCTAGATCGACGCGATAGTCTTCCAGCGCCTCCACCACCTGCTGTGAGTTGCCGATGGTCAGGGTCACCTCGATGCGTGGATGACGCGCCCGGAAGGCGCTCAGCAGATCCAGCATGTAATAGGGCGCGGTGGCGGCGAGACGTAATCTGCCCTGCAGCTGGCCGCTGTTGCGGAGCAGGAAGTCGATGTCGGCTTCGCGTTGCAGGAGCTCCTGCACTCTGGGCAGCAACTGCACCCCTACCTCGCTGAGCATCAGCCGCCGGCCGCCGCGATGGAACAGCTCGATGCCGTAATGGGCTTCCAGGTTGCGGATCTGGGTGGTCACCGTCGGCTGGCTCAGGCCAAGCTTCTTGGCCGCCTGGGTGATGCTGCCCAGCCGGGCGACCATGTGAAACGCCTTGAGCTCCTGGCTGAGCATGGTTGGTCAGGCTCCGGAAAGACGACTACGGGAAGGGACGAGGCGCACACCTTAGCCGCCTGATCGCAGGCCCGGAAGAGGCAGTCCACCCGCTGCGGCTGAGCTACGGGACGGCATCCACGTCGGCGACCAGCAACTGCCCCGATACGTAGGCGGCCGCATCCGAGGCGAGAAAGGCCACATAGCGAGCAAAGGCGAGGGAGGCGGTCTGCTGGCCTGCCAGCGCGGTTGGTGACGACCTGGCGGTCGGGATGAGGGCGTTGACCTTAAGGCCCTGGGCATCGTATTCGGCGGCCAGGGTGCGTACCAGCCCATGTATGCCGCTCTGCAACGAGGTTGCGATGGCCTGTCCCGCGACGAAGCGATGCGCCGCGCAGGAGGTGAGCCAGATCAGCCTGCCGTTGCCACCTTGGAGCATTCCCGGTAGCAGCCGGCGTACCAGCGCGAGAGGTCCGGTCCACAACAGCTGGCACGCCCGCGCCCAGGCAGCGTCGTCCAGCCCGGCACTGTAGCCGTCAGGCAGCGCAGGGGCATTGAGCACCAGGATGTCCGGTTGGCAGCCGATCGCCGCGAGGTGCTCGGCGCAATGACGTACCGACGCGGGCACGAGGAAATCCAGCTGCACACTATCGGTCTGGGCGGCGCCCAGGGGGTCACTGGACGCCCGAATCACCCTAACACCATTGCGGATCAAGGCTTCGGCGATAAGGCCGCCGAGGCCCTGGTGACCTTCGCAGACAAGGGCGGTGCGGGTATGGCAGGACACTAGGCGGTTTCCTGTATGCAGGCGCGCGACGTTCGCGAAGACTCAGGCGGCGAACAATTGGTAGAGCGGTGGCAAGGTCGATACCAGCAGCGCGACTGCCATGCCCAGGTTGAAGCGGCGCGCGCGCCGCGCATCCGCGAGCCATCCGCGCAGCGCACTGCCGACCAGCGCCCAGACACCGACGCCAGGAAGACTCAGCATGGCCAGCAGCAGTGCAGCCAGTATCACGTTCGGGGCGTGATGCTCGACCGGGATATAGGCTGCCGCTGCACTGATCGACACCGTCCACGCCTTGGGATTGATCCACTGAAAGGCCGCGCCGGCGAGCAATCCCATGGGCGCGGCAGGTTCCGCGTCGAGCCGGATCGGACCACTGCGCGCGATCCGCCAGGCCAATAGCAGGAGGTAGCCGAGTCCCAAGGCACTCACTAGCAGATGCAGCCCTGGCAGGGCCAGGAAAAACGCGCCCAGCCCAAGGCCGATTACCACCAGCTGCAGGCCCACGCCAAGGGCGATGCCGAGGACCAGGGGCAGGGTCCGGCGTATCCCGACCTGAGCGCCACTGGCCAGTACCAGGGCGTTATTGGGTCCGGGCGTAGCGGTCATGATGAGGCCGAAAAGGAGGAAGGGCAGGAGAACGCTGAGGTCAGTCATGGACAAGATTGTTGTGGAGTGACGATATTGGATGGCTATTTTATTGCGCATCCATTGGTTTAAGATTGCATAGATAAGCAATAAGGCTTCTCGGGTGCAATGAATGACTGATCTTGACCGTCTTGACCGTCGAATATTGCGTGAGCTGGAAAAGGATGCGCGCCAGACCAACGTGAAGCTGGCTGAGCGGGTCGGCCTGTCACCTTCGGCCTGCCTGCGGCGGGTGCAGGAGCTGGAACGCTCCGGGATCATCAAGGGCTATCGGGCGGTGGTGGACCGCACGCGGATGGGCATCGGCTTCATCGTCTACGTCGCCGTGGGCATGTCCTGCCATGGTCGCGAAGAGCTGGATGCCTTCGAGGCGGCCATCAGCGATTCGGCCTTCGTGGTGGAGTGCCACACCGTCACCGGCGCCGTGGAGTACCTGCTGCGGGTGGAGGTGGCCGACATGCTGGCCTACCGCGCTTTCCATACCCAGGTACTTGGCGTGCTGCCGCACGTGAACTCGGTGGTCAGCTACATCGTCATGGACACGGCCAAGGACGAGCGTGCCTAGCGTCGGCTCGTTTCTTTTCTACCGACACGCCGCAATGGCCAATGTGGCCGCCGCGGTACGGGTCTCCACGCCGAGTTTCACGTAGACGTGCTCCAGGTGCTTGTTCACCGTGCGGGGCGAGAGGCCGAGGATGTCGCCGATGTCGCGATTGGTCTTGCCGCAGGCGACCCAGTGCAGCACCTCGACCTCGCGCCCGGTCAGCTGGTAGCGGCTGCTGAGCGGTGCCAGGTCCAGCGCGGTCCTGGCGTCCGGGCGGCTCGCTGGCAGGCTGCGCGCCGCCTGGAGTTCGCGCGCCGTGCGCAGGTGGGCCGCGACCCGTGCCAGGACCTCATCGGTCTTGAGTGGCTTGGTCACGTAGTCGATGCCGCCCGCGGCGAAGGCCTCCACCACATGCTCGGTTTCGGTCAGGGCGGTCATGAACAGCACCGGGATATCAGCCAGTTCGGCCTGGGCCTTTATGCGTCGACAGGTCTCGAAGCCATCCAGGCCGGGCATCATGGCATCCAGTAGCACCACGTCCGGTCGGCGGCGCTGCATGCGCTCCAGGGCACTGGCGCCGTCCAGGGCCACCAGCACCATGTAGCCGCTGGCGTCCAGGGCGTCGGAGAGCAGGGCGAGGTTGTCCGGGGTGTCGTCGACGATCAGCACCACGCTGGGCGGTAGGGCGGCGGTCATGGATTCTCTCCTTCCAGGGGCAGGTCGGCCGGCTGCAGCGCGTCTTTGACCCGGCGGTTGAAGTCGTTGAGCTGAAAGCGTTTGACCAGTGCGCGCAGGGTATCGACATAGACAGCGCTGGCTGGCTCCTCGCGTTCGATGCGATCCAGGCAGGCGTGGATGCCTTTCACATAGCCCAGCGCACCCAGCTCCTGTAACGCTTTCAGATTGGCTACGCTCGGTGATTGGAGCGACACCGATCGCCTGCCAAGCGGTTCGGCGGTCCGCTCCAGCCAGGTCAGGTCCAGGTGCGTCCTGATCTTTTCCAGCAGCTGCGGCGTATGGACCGGTTTGGCCAGGTAATCGTCGCAGGCGGCCGCGGTGCTGCGTTCGCGATCGACGGCGAAGGCATTGGCGGAAATGACGATGATCGGCGCCCTGGACAGGCCGTTGCGGCGGATCAGCGCGCTGGTCTCCAACCCGTCCAGCAGCGGCATGGAAAGATCCATGAGGATGAGGTCCGGCTGCCAGAGGGCCACTTGGCGGATGGCGTCCTGGCCATTGGCGGCCTCCGCCAGTTCGAAGCCCAAGGGTTCGAGCATGCCGGCCAGCACCCGGCGGTGATCCAGATGGTCGTCCACCAGCAGCACCCGGCGCCGTGGGCCCTGATAGCCGCTGATGCTGTGTTCGACGTGAACCAGCGCCCGGGGCACCCGTACTTCGGACAGGAACAGGCGCACCACGAAGCGGGTGCCCTGGCCGGGTGTGCTGGTCACGTCCAAGGCGCCGCCCATCAGCGTCACTAGCATGCGGGTGATGGTCAGGCCCAGTCCCAGGCCGTTGTCCTGGCGCAGCGGATCGCCCCGTTCGAAGGGTTGGAACAGCCGCTCCAGCTGTTCCGCGGCGATGCCCAGGCCGCTGTCGATGACCTCGAAGGTGGCGGTTTCCCGCGCATAGGTGACCGCCAGGATCACGCCGCCCTGGTCGGTGTAGCGCACGGCGTTGCCGAGCAGATTGATGAGGATCTGCCGCACCCGCTTTTCATCGCCACGCACCACGGCGGGCAGGCGTCCGTCGACCTCGAGGGCAAAGCTCAGGCCCTTGTCCTGGGCCTGGGGGGTGAACATCTGCTGCAGCTGTTCGAGAAATTCCGGAAAGGGGATTTCCGAGGGTTCTAGCTGCAGCTTGCCCGCTTCGATCCGAGCCACGTCGAGCAGGCCGTCGATCAGCGAGAGCAGGTGCGAGCCATTGCGGTAGATGGTGGCCAGGGAGTCCAACTGACGGTGGCTGCTGGCCGGATCGCGCTGCAGGATCTGGGTGTAGCCGAGGATGCTGTTCAGCGGCGTGCGTAATTCGTGGGACAAGCCCGTGACGTAACGGCTCTTCGCGGCATTGGCGGCTTCCGAGGCCTCCTTGGCCCGCTGCAGGGCTTCGTCGGTCTTGCGGTGCGCCTCGATCTCCTGCATCAGCAGCGCGGTCTGCCGGTTCGATTCCTCCAGCGCCACATGGCGGCTCTCGCGGGTCAGCACCACCCACCAGGCGAGGGCGCCGGCAAACAGCGTGAGCACCATGAAGGCTTTGAAGAAGCCCTGATACAACAGGTGGCGTTCATCGACCTGCAAGCCCTGGGAAACCTGGCTGTAGATCAGCGCCAGGGCGCAGAACATCAGCCCGACCAAGACCAGCAGCACGCCCAGGTAGTGCGCCAGGCGGGTATGCAGGCGCGGCACCGAGGTGTTCGGCAGCAGCCAGCGCAGCAGGGTGTCGACCTGCTCGGCCAGGCGCGCCCTGGGTTTGCAGAGATCGCCACAGCGCGCATCCAGGGCGCAGCAGAGCGAGCAGATGGGCGCGCCGTAGGCAGGGCAGAAGGCGATGTCTTCGCGCTCGAAGGCGTTGGTGCAGAGCACGCATTCCAGATGGACCTGCGCGGGGTGCAGCAATTTCAGCACGCTGGTCCGGGCGATGTAGTAGCGACCCCGGGTGAGCCAGGCCAGCAGCGGCGCGCAGATCAGGGCGGAGACCAGGGACACCAGGGGCGAGGCAGCCTGGGCCAGGGCGCCGAACAGCACCGCATGGGCCAGACCGGAAAGCAGCGAGGCGAGCAGCATGGCGCCGACGCCGACCGGGTTGATGTCGTAGAGGTGCGCCCGTTTGAATTCTATGTGCCGGGGCGACAGCCCCAGAGGCTTGTTGATCACCAGGTCGGCGACCACGGCGCCGATCCAGGCGATGGCGATGTTGGCATAGAGCCCGAGCACCTCCTGGATGGCCTCGAACACCCCCAGCTCCATCAGCATCAGGGCGATCAGCACGTTGAACACCAGCCAGACTACCCGTCCCGGGTGGCTGTGGGTGACCCGGGCGAAGAAGTTGGACCAGGCCAGAGAGCCGGCGTAGGCATTGGTCAGGTTGATCTTGACCTGGCTGACGATGACGAACAGCACCATGGCCCCCATGGCCCAGCCAGGTGAGGCGAACACGTAGCCGAAGGCGACCAGGTACATCTGGGTGGGTTCGGCGGCGCGCTCCAGGGGAATCTCGTGCTGCAGGGCGAGAAAGGCCAGAAAGGCGCCGGCCAGCATCTTCAGGGCGCCAGGCACTATCCAGCCGGGACCGGCCATCAGCAGCGCCGCCCACCAGCGCCGGCGATTCTGCGCGGTCTTTTCCGGCAGAAAGCGCAGGTAGTCGACCTGTTCGCCCACCTGGGTCACCAGGGCGAGGGCCACGGTACAGGCGGCGCTGAAGGACAGCAGGTTGAAGGCCCCGGCCTCGCCCTCGCGACCGGCGAAGGTGGTCCAGTCCGCCAGGGCCCCGGGATTCTTGGCGATGACGAAGGCATAGGGCAACAGCAGCAGGGTCAGCCAGAGCGGCTGGCTCCAGAGCTGCAGGCGATTGATCAGGGTGATGCCATAGGTCACCAGGGGGATGACGATGATCGAGCAGATGACATAGGCCAGGGCCAGCGGAATGCGGAAGTACAGCTCCAGGGCCAGCGCCATGATCGCCGCTTCCAGGGCGAAGAACAGAAAGGTGAAGCTGGCGTAGATCAGCGAGGTGATGGTCGAGCCGATGTAGCCGAAGCCGGCACCCCGGGTCAGCAGGTCCATGTCCACCCCGTAGCGCGCCGCGTAGTAGCTGATCGGCAGGGCGGTAAGAAAGATCACCAGGCTCGCCGCCAGCACCGCCCAGAGGGTATTGGTGAAGCCGTAGCTGATCGCCAGGGCGCCACCGATGGCTTCCAGGGCCAGAAAGGACACGGCGGCCAGCGCGGTGTTGGCGATGCGGAACTCCGACCACTTGCGAAACGACCGGGGCGTGTAGCGCAGGGCGTAGTCTTCCAGCGTCTCGTCGGCCACCCAGCTGTTGTAGTCCCTGCGGATCTTGGCGATGCGTTGCGTCCCGGTCTGCTGCACGGCAGGGCTCCTGGGGTCTGCGTGGCGGTGTTCAGGCAAGTTCCATGCCTCGGTCGTCTTGGCGTCCTGCCCCTCCGTGGCCACGGTCTGCCCGGCTTGGCGTGCTCCGCGCGGGCGCGCGACAGACAGAGCATGCCTCAGGGCGTTGCAGCGGGCTGTACGTCAGATGACGTAGGCCGTTACGTCATCCTGCGTATGTTCCGCGCCGGCTGTCCCAGCCCATCCTTGCTGCGCAGCGCAAGCCGCAGTCCCGGTCCCTGGGGGCGACCGGCACATCACCTAGAGGAGCGACAAGATGCACAGATCAGCGGGCGTGAAATCCAGTCTTCCGCGACGCCTGGCACTGGGCGCCGCGGCATTGTCCCTGTTGGCAGCCAGCGTGTTCAGTCAGGGCGTGATGGCGGACGCCGCCAATAGCACGGGCCTGGCCGTGACCGATACCACCGTGACCGTCGGCCAGTTGCATTCCGCCACCGGCACCATGGCCATCTCCGAGACCGGGGCCATCCAGGCCGAGCGGCTGGCCATCGAGCAGATCAACGCCCAGGGCGGGGTGCTCGGGCGGCAGGTCAAGATCATCCAGGAAGACGGCGCCTCCGACTGGCCGACCTTCGCCGAAAAGGCCAAGAAGCTGCTGGAGGCCGACAAGGTCGCGGCGGTGTTCGGCTGCTGGACCTCGGCGTCGCGCAAGGCGGTGCTGCCGATCTTCGAGAAGGACAACGGCCTGCTCTACTACCCGACCTTCTACGAGGGCCTCGAGCAGTCGAAGAACGTCTTCTACACCGGCCAGGAAGCCACCCAGCAGATCCTCTCGGCGCTGGACTGGCTGGCCAAGGAGAAGGGCGCCAAGACCTTCTACCTGGTGGGCTCGGACTACATCTGGCCGCGGACCTCGATGAAGATCGCCCGCAAGCACATCGAGAACGTGCTGCATGGCGAGGTGGTGGGGGAGGAGTACTACCCGCTGGGCGGCACCCAGTTCGGCTCCCTGACCAACAAGATCAAGCTGAAAAAGCCCGATGTGGTCTTTGCCGCGGTAGTCGGGGGTTCCAACGTCGCCTTCTACAAGCAGCTCAAGGCGGCTGGGATCACCTCGGCCAAGCAGAATCTGCTCACCCTCTCGGTGACCGAGGATGAAATGCTCGGCATCGGCGGCGAGAACATGGCCGGCTTCTACTCCTCGATGAAGTACTTCCAGACCCTGGACAATCCCAACAACAAGGCCTTCGTCGAGGCCTTCAAGGCCAAGTACGGCAAGGATGCGGTGGTGGGCGACGTCACCCAGGCGGCCTATCTCGGTCCCTGGCTGTGGAAAATGGCGGTGGAGAAGGCCGGCAGCTTCGATGTCGACAAGGTGGTCGCGGCGTCTCCGGGCCTGGAGCTGAAAACCGCCCCGGAAGGCTATGTGAAGGTCCACGAGAACCATCACCTCTGGAGTCGCTCGCGTATCGCCCAGATCCAGCCGGACGGCACCTTCAAGGTGGTCCACGAATCCGCCGATCTGATCGAGCCCAATCCCTTCCCCAAAGGCTACCAATAAGCCTTGCCTGACCGGAGGCGTCGCCTCACCGACGCCTCCGTCCACCTTCGCGGGGAGATCTCCATGGAAAGCTTATCCGACTTCGGCGCGATCGCCGTGATGCAGGGCTTCAACGGCCTTTCGGTGTTCTGCGTGTTGCTGCTGATGGCGCTGGGACTGGCGATCATCTTCGGGCAGATGGGCGTGATCAACATGGCCCACGGCGAATTTCTCACCGTGGGGGCCTACACCACCTACGTGATGTCTTCGCTGACCCTGCACCTGTTTCCGGCCTTGCAGCCCTATTACTTCTTTTTCGCCCTGATCCTGGCGTTCTTCGTCGCCGGGGCCATCGGCTGGCTGGTGGAGTGGGCAATGATCAGCCGGCTCCACCAGCGCCCGCTGGACACCCTGCTGGCCACCTGGGGCCTGTCGCTGATCCTGCAGCAGGTGTTTCGTTCGGTCTTCGGCGCCCGCGAGGTCAGCGCCGAACTGCCGGAATGGATCATGGGCTCCTGGAGTCCGACCGCCAGCATCGACATCCCCAAGAACGGCCTGTTCGTCATGGTCGTGACCGCGCTGCTGACCCTGACCCTGTTCTTCATGCTGTATCGCTCGCGCTGGGGGCTGCAGGTGCGCGCCACCATGCAGAACCGGGTGATGGCCCGCGCCGTGGGCATTAACACCCGCCGCGTGGATCGCCTGACCTTCGCCCTGGGCTGCGGCGTAGCCGGGGTGGCGGGCGCGGCCTTCACCACCATCGGCTCCATCGGCCCGACCTCGGGCTCGCTGTACATCGTCGATACCTTCCTGGTGGTGGTCTTTGGTGGGGCAGCCAGTCTGCTCGGCACCATCGCCTCCGCCTTTGGCATCGCCCAGGCGCAGTCGCTGCTGGAATTCTTCCTGTCCGGTTCCATGGCCAAGGTGCTGACCCTGTCGGCGGTGATCCTCATCCTGATGCTGCGGCCCCAGGGGCTGTTCTCGGCAAAAGTCCGCAAGTAGGGAGTCCATGATGAACAAGGCAATCGACAACCTGCTGGGTGGCCGGCAGGGCGCCTTCGGCCTACTGGTACTGGCCGCGCTGATGCTGCTGGTGTTTCCGCTGACCCTGGATATCTTCCGCCTGAGCATGGTCGGCAAATACCTGACCTATGCCTTCGTCGCGGTCGGGCTGGTGCTCTGCTGGGGCTATGGCGGCATCCTCAGCCTGGGGCAGGGCATCTTCTTCGGCCTCGGCGGCTATTGCATGGCGATGTTCCTCAAACTGGAGGCCTCGGACCCGGAGAGCACCCGGATCCAGTCCACGCCCGGCATCCCGGACTTCATGGACTGGAACCAGATCACCGAACTGCCCTGGCTCTGGCAGCCGTTCCACAGCTTCGGCTTCACCCTGTTGGCGGTGATCGCGGTCCCGGTGTTGCTGGCTTTCATCATCGGCCTGGCGATGTTCAAGCGGCGGGTAGGGGACGTGTATTTTTCCATCGTCACCCAGGCCATCGCCGCCATCCTGACCATTCTCATCATCGGTAAGCAGGGCCTCACCGGCGGGGTCAACGGCATCACCGACCTGAAGACGCTGCTGGGCTGGGACATCCGTTCGGACAGCGCCAAGGTGGTGCTCTACTTCGTCAACGCGGCGCTGCTGTTCGGCTGCATCCTGCTCGCCCGCTTCGTGCTGGCCTCCAAGCTGGGCCGGCTGCTGGTGGCCATGCGCGACAAGGAGGAGCGGGTGCGCTTCTCCGGCTACGACGTGGCCAGCTTCAAGATCTTCGTGTTCTGCCTGGCCGCGGCCTTTTCCGCGGTGGGCGGCGCCATGTTCGCCCTGCAGGTGGGCTTCATGTCGCCGTCCTTCGTCGGCATCGTGCCCTCCATCGAGATGGTCATCTTCGCCGCGGTCGGCGGGCGGCTGTCCTTGCTGGGCGCGGTGTACGGCGCGCTGCTGGTGAATTTCGGCAAGACCTACTTTTCCGAGTCCTTCCCCGAACTCTGGCTGTACCTGATGGGCGGACTCTTCATCGTGGTCGTCCTCTATTTCCCCAATGGCCTGGCCGGTCTGTGGAAGAGCCATGGCCAGCGTCTGGTGGCGCGTCTGAAACGCCAGCCGGCGGGCGCGCCCGCCGCCTTGTCAGCGCCACCCACGGCAACCAAAGCCTCCCGCCTGGAGACCACGCCATGAATACCAGTCCCGTCGGTTTCCAGCTCGCCAAGCCGGTACTGGCCATCGAAGGCCTGACCGTCTCCTTCGACGGCTTCAAGGCGGTGAACGACCTCAATCTCTATGTCGACCGCAACGAGGTGCACGTGGTGATCGGCCCCAATGGCGCCGGCAAGACCACGGTACTGGACCTGATCTGCGGCAAGACCCGCGCCACCGCCGGCAGCATCGAATTCAACGGTCGGGAACTGACCCGGATGAAGGAATTCGACATCGTTCGCGCAGGTGTCGGCCGCAAGTTCCAGAACCCCTCGATCTACGAGAATCTCACGGTGTTCGAGAACCTGGAGATGTCCTATCCCGAAGGCCGCAACGTGTTCGGCGCGCTGTTCTTCAAGCGCAGCGCCGCGGTGGTCGCGCGGGTGCAGGCGGTGGCCGCGGAGATCTTTCTCGCCGACCTGCTGCACCAGCAGGCCGATCTGCTCTCCCACGGCCAGAAGCAGTGGCTGGAGATCGGCATGCTGCTGATGCAGGACCCGGAACTCCTGATGCTCGACGAGCCGGTGGCGGGCATGAGCGTGTCCGAACGGGCCCAGACCGCCGAGCTGCTCAACCGCATCAGCGAGGGGCGCTCGGTGCTGGTCATCGAGCACGACATGGAATTCGTCAAGAGCATCGCCCACAAGGTCACGGTGCTGCACCAGGGCAAGGTGCTGGCCGAAGGCAGCATGGAGGCGGTGCAGAGCAATCCCAAGGTCATCGAGGTGTACCTGGGGCACTGAGCCTTCGCCTCCAGCCCTTTTCCTGCAGTCGATCACGGGAGATCCCGGTCATGTTCACCATCCAGAACCTCGTCTCCGGCTACGGTCAGAGCCGCATCCTTTACGACCTCAGCCTGGACGTGGCGCACAAGGAAATCGTCGCCGTCATGGGCCGCAACGGCATGGGCAAGAGCACCCTGTTCCGCAGCCTGATGGGCATTCTGCCGACCTGGAGCGGCCACGTGGCGGTGGACGGCCAGGACGTCTCCCGGCTGGAGACCCACCAGCGTGTCGAGCGCGGCATCGCCTATGTGCCCCAGGGGCGGATGATCTTTTCCCATATGACGGTGCTGGAAAACATCCAGACCGGCCTGCCGGCCTCGGCCCGGGGCCGGGTACCGGACGACCTCTATGCGCTCTTCCCCGTGCTGCACGGGATGCGCCAGCGCAAGGGTGGCAACCTCTCCGGTGGCCAGCAGCAACAACTGGCCATCGCCCGCGCCCTGGCCACCAATCCCAAGGTGCTGCTGCTGGATGAGCCGACCGAGGGCATCCAGCCCTCGATCATCAAGGACATCGCCCGCACCCTGAAGGAGATCCGCAGCATGCGTGACCTGACCATCGTGGTCTCCGAGCAGGTGCTGTCCTTCACCCTCGACATCGCCGACCGTTTCCTGGTGATCGAGAAGGGCCGCTTCGTGGTCGAGGAAACCCGCGACAAGGTCGACGAGGCGACCATCAGCCGCTATCTGTCGGTCTGACTCCGGCGCTCTGCGCGGCCGCCCTGCAGCAGCACGGCGGCCGCTTCGCGCATGCCCGCGAAACGTCAGCTGCGCCTCGTCCAGCCTGGGCTTGCGCCTACGTCATCCAACGTATTTGCAGCCCCGACCCCAGCCCCGAGACTGAGCCGGAACCCTCCCGCTACCGCCAACAGCCAGGAGCTGCGCGATGACCGACACCCTGATCCAGGTCGACCTCAACCAGGCCGCCACCGACAACGAAAACGTCCACAACCGCTGGCATCCGGACATCCCCATGGCCTGTTGGGTCAAGCCGGGGGATGACTTCATCCTGGAAACCTACGACTGGACCGGCGGCGCGATCAAGAACGACGACGATGCCAGCGACGTGCGCGATGTCGACCTGTCGACCGTGCACTACCTGTCCGGGCCGGTGGGCGTGAAGGGCGCCGAGCCGGGCGACCTGCTGGTGGTCGATCTGCTCGACATCGGCGCCAAGGCCGAGTCGCAGTGGGGCTTCAACGGCTTCTTTTCCAAGCAGAACGGCGGTGGCTTTCTCACCGATTACTTTCCATCGGCGCAGAAATCCATCTGGGACTTCGAGGGCATGTTCACCAGGAGCCGCCACATCCCGGGGGTGCGCTTCGCCGGCCTGATTCACCCGGGCCTGATCGGCTGCCTGCCGGATCCCAAGCTGCTGGCCGCCTGGAATGCCCGCGAGCAGGAGCTGATCGACAGCAATCCGACCCGGGTACCGCCCCTGGCCAACCCGCCGTTCGCCGCGACCGCTCACATGGGCAAGCTCACTGGCGCGGCCCGCGACGCGGCAGCCGCTACCGGCGCACGCACCGTGCCGCCGCGCGAGCATGGCGGTAACTGCGACATCAAGGACCTGTCGCGGGGCTCGAAGGTCTTCTTCCCCGTCTATGTGGAAGGCGCAGGCCTTTCGGTGGGCGATCTGCACTTCAGCCAGGGCGACGGCGAGATCACCTTTTGCGGCGCCATCGAGATGGCCGGCTGGGTGCACATGAAGGTCGAGCTGATCAAGGGCGGCATGGCCAAGTACGGCATCAGGAATCCCATCTTCAAGCCCAGCCCCATCGTGCCCACCTACAACAACTTCCTGATCTTCGAAGGCATCTCGGTGGATGACGCCGGCAAGCAGCACTACCTGGACGTCAACCTGGCGTACCAGCAGGCCTGCCTGAATGCCATCGAGTACCTGAAGAAGTTCGGCTACAGCGGCGCGCAGGGTTATTCGCTGCTGGGCTCGGCGCCGGTTCAGGGCCACATCAGCGGGGTGGTCGACATTCCCAACGCCTGCGCCACCCTCTGGCTACCGACGGACATCTTCGAATTCGACATCAACCCCAGCGCCGCCGGGCCTACCCGCTACCTGGACGGCAGCATCGACATGCCCATCGCCTACGACAAGTGAGCCGCCCGGGCGCGGCCCTCCGCCGTGCCCAGCCCGCCAGGAGTTCGCCATGCCGATCTACGAATACGACTGCCCGCACTGCGGTGACTTCACCCTGCTGCGGCCCATGGCCCAGCGCGACGATCCTTGCAACTGCCCCGACTGTGCCGCGCCCAGCCCTCGGGTGATCCTCAGTGCCCCCGGCCTGGCTACCTTGGCCGGGGGCCAGCGCCGTGCCCACGAGACCAACGAACGTGCGCGCCACGCCCCCCAATCGCTGGAGGAATACAAGGCCAAGCGCAGCCACGGTGCCGGCTGCAGTTGCTGCGCCCCGAGCAAGCCGGTGGCGCGCAGCAAGGCCAATCCCCATGGGCTGAAGACCAGTCCGTCCAATCGGCCCTGGATGATCAGTCACTGATCTCCGCGTCATCCCTTCGAGGAGCAACCCAATGCGCCATGGCGATATTTCCAGCAGCCCCGACACCGTCGGCGTAGCTGTCGTCAACTACCGGATGCCGCGCCTGCACAGCAAGGCGGAGGTGCTGGCCAACGCCCAGCAGATCGCTGCGATGATCAAGGGCATGAAGCTCGGCCTGCCGGGCATGGACCTGGTGGTGTTCCCCGAATACAGCACCATGGGGATCATGTACGACCGCGACGAGATGATGGCCACCGCCGCGACCATTCCCGGCGAGGAGACGGCGATCTTCGCCGCCGCCTGCCGCGAGGCCAGGACCTGGGGGATCTTTTCCCTCACCGGCGAGCGGCACGAGGAGCACCCGCACAAGGCCCCGTACAACACCCTGGTGCTGATCAATGACCAGGGCGAGATCGTGCAGAAGTACCGCAAGTGTATTCCCTGGTGCCCCATCGAAGGCTGGTATCCCGGTGACCGCACCTATGTCAGCGAAGGTCCCAAGGGCCTGAAGATCAGCATGATCATCTGCGATGACGGCAACTACCCGGAAATCTGGCGCGACTGTGCGATGAAGGGCGCCGAGCTGATCGTGCGCTGCCAGGGCTACATGTACCCGGCCAAGGAGCAGCAGGTGCTGATGGCCAAGACCATGGCCTGGGCCAACAACTGCTACGTGGCGGTGGCCAACGCCACCGGCTTCGACGGGGTGTACAGCTACTTCGGCCATTCGGCGCTGATCGGCTTCGATGGCCGCACCCTGGGCGAATGCGGGGAGGAGGAGATGGGCATCCAGTACGCCCAGCTTTCGGTGTCGCAGATCCGCGATGCGCGCGCGAACGACCAGTCGCAGAACCACCTGTTCAAGTTGCTGCATCGCGGCTACACCGGGATCTACAACTCCGGCGATGGCGACAAGGGCGTGGCCGACTGTCCCTTCGACTTCTATCGCACCTGGGTCCTGGATGCGCAGAAGGCCCAGGCCGACGTCGAGCGGATGACTCGCTCCACCATCGGGGTGGCGGACTGCCCGGTGGGCGAGCTGCCGCATCCCGGTCAGGAACGTCAACTGGGTTAGCGCTGGCGGCGCGAGGAGCGAGCCATGCCTTTCGTCAATGACCTGATCGAGCATAACCGTGGCCAGCTCGCCCGCGAGGGACAGGGGCCTTTGCCCTCGCGCTTCCTGTTCGAGCCGGCAGCGGTCATGGCCCTGCTGCGAGCGCGCATCCTGGGCCAGGCCAGGGTGCTCGATGAGGTGGAAGCCCTGCTCAAGGTGGTCAAGGCCGACATCGGCGATCCGGAAAGGCCCCTGGGTGTCAGTCTGTTCCTTGGCCCCACCGGCGTCGGCAAGACCGAGATCGTGCGCCTGCTGGCCCAGGCCATCCACGGCCGCGCGGACGCCCTCTGCCGCATCGACATGAACACCCTGGCCCAGGAGCACTATGCTGCGGCCCTGGCCGGCGCGCCGCCCGGCTACGTGGGCAGCAAGGAAGGCACCACGCTGTTCGATGCCGAGGCTATCGCCGGCAGCTACGGCCGCCCTGGCATCGTGCTGTTCGACGAGCTGGAAAAGGCCGATCGCCAGGTCATCCGTACCCTGCTGAACGTGCTCGACAGCGGCCAACTGGTGCTCAGCGCCGGCAGCAAGCGCCTGGACTTTCGCAACAGCCTCATTTTCATGACCAGCAACCTGGGCGCCCGCGCCGTCCAGCAGCAGCATGCCCGCTTCGCGCGCGGCTGGCGTCGTTGGCTCAAGCTGTCGGCGGATCCCGGCGCGATCCTGGAAGAGGCGCTGCATGGGCACTTCGATCCGGAATTTCTCAATCGTATCGAGCGGATCCTGGCCTTCGAGCACATCGACCAGGATTGGCTACCCGGGCTGCTCGCCATCGAGCTGGACAAGCTCAATCAGCGTCTGGGCCGCCGGGGAAAAAGCCTGGAGTTGCACGACAGCGCCAGGGCCTTCCTGACGCGTGGTCACGATGTCCGCTTCGGCGCGCGCGGTCTGGTCCGGCGGCTGCGCCGGCTATTGGAGCCGGCAGTGGCAGACTGTCTGCTGGCGCAGCCGCTGGCCGTCCGGTTGCTGGCGATCCAGGAGGGGGAGCGTCTGGTGGTGCGTGAGGTAGACGCCGGCTGAGGGCTTCCCACCGGGCTCGGGACCCGATCCGGGTTCCCGAGCCTGGGGCTGCGCTAGTGGGCGCTGCGACTTGCCAACCACGCCCGCCACCCACCATGGTCGGTAATGTCCTCGGCGCCGGCGAGGCCGTAGGGCTCGCAGATGAAGCCGGTTTCCCAGCTGCCATCGGCCAGTTCCACCTTGCCCAGGCCGAGCGGGGCGGGGATGCCGGTGAGAAAGCTGCCCAGTTCGCTGCTGGGCAGCTCCCAGACTTCCACCTCGATGGCGGCGCCGTCTTCGGCGACCCGGACCATGCCGGGACGGAGCGGCGGGCCGCCGGCCAGGGCGTGGAGGCGATAGTGCGGCGCGCTCTGGGTCAGGGCGAGGCGTCGGCCGCCGCGGGCGAGCAACTGGCCGTTGAGCGGCAGTCCCTGCAGGTGGGCACCGCAGACCACCAGGCGGGCGCGGTCATGGCGGGCAGGGCGTGCCGGCAGGCTGGCGCCTGGGAGGGCGCCGCCAACCAGGGGCAGGCCCTGGGCGTCCTGCAGGGCCGCGGCCAGGCTCAGCAGGTACTGGTCGGTGAAGACCCGGCCGAACAGCGTCACGCCCCAGGGCAGTCCATTGGTCATGACACCGGCTGGCACGGCCACCGCGGCGTAGTCCAGCAGGTTCATGAAGTTGGTGTAGTAGCCCAGATCGGCGTTGCGGGCGACCGGCTCGGCGGCCAGTTCGGCCAGGGTCACCGGACGTGGATAGGTGGGGGTGAGCACGCAATCCAGCTCGGCCAGCAGGGCATCGCACTGGGCTTTCAATGCCTGCAGGCGATAGCCGGCGCGAAAAGCGTCCACTGCCGTGGTGCCGGGCGCCTTTTCCAGCACGGCGCGAATCACCGGCAGCACCGCGTCCGGCTCGGTCTCGATCAGGTCGCCGGCCACGCTGTAGCGCTCGGCCACCCAGGGACCTTCATAGAGCAGGCGCGCGGCTTCCAGGAAGGGCGCAAGATCCAGCGGCACGGCTTCGCCACCCAGGGCTTCCAATTGCGTCTTGGCGGCCGCGAACAGCGCCGGGCTTTCCGGGCAGCCGAGGAATTCCAGCTGGGTCGGGACGCCGAAGCGAAAGGGCCGCGGTCGGCCGAAGGCACTGGCGTCGTTCCACTGCGGATTGGCGCGGCTGTAGGGGTCGCGCGGATCGAGGCGGGCGGTGAGCGCCAGCAGGGTGCTGGCTTCGGCGGCGGTGGCGGTAAAGAAGGTCACGCAATCCAGGGTCTGGCAGGCGGGCACCACGCCGGCGGTGGACAGCAATCCCTTGCTGCCCTTGAGGCCCACCAGGTTGTTCAGCCCCGCAGGTATGCGCCCCGACCCGGCGGTGTCGGTGCCCAGGGCGAAGCTGGCGACGCCCAGGGCCACGGCCAGGGCCGACCCGGCACTGGAGCCGCCGGAAGGATAGGCCGGGTGGACGCTGTTACGGCAGGCGCCATAGGGCGAACGGGTGCCATTGAGGCCGGTGGCGAACTGGTCGAGATTGCACTTGCCGAGGGGCACGGCGCCCAGGGCGACCAGCTGCTCCACCAGGGTCGCCGAGCGCTCGGGCACATAGGCATAGGCCGGGCAGGCCGCCGTGGTGGGGATGCCGGCGAGGTCGATGTTGTCCTTGATGGCGAAGGGGATGCCATAGAGCGGCAGCTCGGCGGGATCGCGGTCGTCCAGGACGGCGAGATAGGGCTCCAGCTCGGCCGGGGTCAGCAGGTGGATGAACAGCCGGTACTCGGGATTGAGCTGGGCGGCTCTTTCCAGCAGTTCAGCGATGAGGACTCGTGGTGTCTGGGTACCGGCGGCATAGGCGGCGCTCAGGGTGTCGAGGCGCAGATCGAATGTCATGGTGGCTTCCTTCACGTCTTGTCGATGACCAGCAGGCGCTGGCCGGCGCGGATCGGCGAGCCGGGCTGGACCTGCAGGTCGTGGATCCGGCCGCTGCAGGGGGCGAGCAGCGGGATTTCCATCTTCATGGACTCCAGGATCAGCAGCGGCTGGCCGGCTTCCACCTGATCGCCCGGTTGCACCTGGGCCTGCCAGAGATTGCCGGCCACCGGACTTTCCAGGGCCAATTGGTGGCTGGCGAGGGGGGCGTCTTCGGTCGCTTCGACGGCGGCTTCCTGGCTGTCGAAATGCGCCTGGCCGGAGTCGATCCAGCGTTGCCGCTCCGCGGCGAAGGCGCTCTGCTGGCGCCCGCGAAAGGTGGCGATGCCCTCGGCTTCGCGGGCCAGAAAGGCCTGGTAGTCGGCCAGGGACAGTTCGCTCTCTTCGATGCGCAGAGGTACCCGACCCAGGGGGAAGTCGGCGCGGATGCGCAGCAATTCCTCCGCCGAGACTTCATAGAAGCGGATCTGATCGAAGAAGCGCAGCAGATAGGGTTGGCCGTGGAAGGCCTCGACTTCGCGATAGCGATTCCACATCTGCAGGGTGCGCCCGACGAACTGGTAGCCGCCGGGGCCTTCCATGCCATAGACGCACAGATAGGCGCCGCCAATGCCCACCGAATTTTCCGCGGTCCAGGTGCGCGCCGGGTTGTACTTGGTAGTGACCAGCCGATGGCGCGGATCCAGGGGGGTGGCCACCGGTGCACCGAGGTAGACATCGCCGAGGCCCATCACCAGGTAGCTGGCGTCGAAGACGATGCGCTTGACCGCCTCCAGCGACTCCAGGTCATTCACCCGGCGGATGAACTCCAGGTTGCTCGGGCACCAGGGCGCGTCCTTGCGTACCGTGGTGGTGTATTTCTCGATGGCCAGGCGGCAGGCCGGATCGTCCCAGGACAGCGGCAGATGGACGATGCGCGAGGGTACCCGCAGGTCCTGGGCATCGCCCAGCGCCTGCCAGCAGCGACTGACCGCCGCCAGCAACTCGGCCAGGGGCAGGGCCTCGGGCTGGTAGTGCACCTGCAGCGAGCGGATGCCGGGGGTGAGCTCGCACAGCCCGGGCAGTGCCAGGGCAGCCAGCGCCTGCATCAGGCCATGGCCGCGAAAGCGCAGGGCGAGGTCCAGCTCCGGTGGGCCGATCTCCAGCAGCAGATGGGTATCCCCGGAAAGCCGCGCCACCAGGCGCTCGGCGCCCTGGCCCAGGTCCAGCACCACGGGATCGCCACGCTCGGGCGAGATGGCGATCTCCGCCTGCGGCTGCAAGCCGCTTTCCTCGGCCAGGCGTGCCAGCTGCAGACGCCGCGCGGTGGCCAGGTCCACCGGCAGGAAGCGCACACGGTCACCGGCCTTGAGCTGGCCAAGTTGCCAGAGATCGGCCTCGATCACCGTGACCGGGCAGACGAAGCCGCCCAGGCTGGGGCCGTCCGGGCCAAGGATGACCGGCATGTCGCCGGTGAAGTCCACGGCGCCGACCGCATAGGGATTGTCGTGGATGTTGGATGGGTGCAGACCGGCTTCGCCGCCGTCTTCGCGGGTCCATTCCGGCTTGGGTCCGATCAACCGTACGCCGGTGCGGCTGGAGTTGAAGTGTACCTCCCAGTCGGTGGCGAGAAAGAGGTCCAGATAGGCCGGGCTGAAATAGTCCGGTGCACCATGGGGGCCATAGATGACGCGCAGGGTGCGGGTCTCGGCGAGCTGGGTGGTCAGGGCGGCGGGTAGCCGGGCCTCCGTGTGCGCGTCGGTCAGCGGGTGCAGGTGCAGCACGTCACCGGCGCGCAGGGCGCGGCCACCGTGGCCGCCGAACTGGCCAAGGGTGAAGGTGCTGCGGCTGCCCAGGTATTCGGGCAGGTCCAGACCGCCTCTCAGGCAGAGATAGCTGCGGGCGCCGGCGCCGGTGATGGCGCCCAGTTGCAGAATGGCACCCGTGGGTACGCGAAAGACGCTGTCCATGGCCTGGGGCTGGTCATCCAGCAGGATCGGCAGCGCCGCGCCGGTGACCGCCACCACGGCCTCGGTGTTGAACTTGAGGGTCGGGCCGGCCAGGGTGATTTCCAGGGCGGCCGCGCGGGCGTCGTTGCCGAGCAGGCGATTGCCCAGGCGCAGGGCGCGGTCGTCCATGGGGCCGGAAGGGGGAATGCCCACCGACCAGTAGCCGAGGCGTCCGGGGGCGTCCTGCACCGTGGTCTGGGTGCCGGCGCTGAGCACCTCCAGGGTGGTGGCCTGGTAGGTCAGGCCTTCCAGGCAGCGGGTCCAGGGCTGGCCGCTGGCGAAGGGCGGGGCGGCGAGGATCTGCCGCAGGTAGTCGCCGTTGGTTTCCACGCCATAGAGCCGGGTCGCGGCCAGGGCCTGGTCGAGACGCTGCCGAGCCGAGTCCCGGTCCGGGGCCCAGGCGATGACCTTGGCCACCAGCGGATCGAAATAGGGCGGGATCTCGCAGCCGGCCTCGACCCAGGTGTCCAGGCGCAGCGCCCGGCCATCCGCCGGTGGAAAGTCGACCTGGGTCAGCAGGCCCGGACTGGGCTGGAAGTCACGACCCGGGTCTTCGGCATAGAGGCGCGCCTGGATGGCATGGCCCTGGGGCTGCAGCCCCGCGGCGAGGGTTGCCAGCGGCGGCAGGTCGCCGGCGGCCAGTTCGATCATCCAGCGCACCAGGTCCACGCCCCAGACCTGCTCGGTGACGCCGTGCTCGACCTGCAGCCGGGTGTTCACCTCGAGGAAGTAGAAGCGGTCGGCGGCGCTGTCGTAGACGAACTCCACGGTACCGGCGCTGCGATAGCGCACCGCGCGCGCCAGCTCCAGCGCGGCGGCGCAGAGGGCCTCGGCCATGCCGGCCGGCAGGTTGGGCGCCGGGGTTTCCTCCAGCACCTTCTGGTTGCGGCGCTGTACCGAGCAATCGCGCACGCCCAGCGCCAGGACCTCGCCCTGACCATCGCCGAACACCTGCACCTCCAGGTGCCGCGCCCGCTCGATGTATTTCTCCAGGAAGACGCCGGCGTCGCTGAAGTTGTTCTGGCCGAGACGGCGCACGGCGTCGAAGGCCTCGGCGAGTTCAGTGTCCGTGCGGCACACGCGCATGCCGATGCCGCCACCGCCGGCAGTGCTCTTGAGCATCACCGGATAACCGATCTCCTGCGCGGCCGCCAGGGCCGCCTCCGGGGTCTCCAGCAGCTCGGTACCCTCCAGCAGCGGTACGCCCTGGGCGCGCGCCAGGGCCCGCGCCGTGTGCTTGAGTCCGAAGGTGCGCAGTTGCTCGGGGGTGGGACCGACGAAGGCGATGCCGGCGGCTTCGCAGGCTTCGGCGAAGGCGGCGTTCTCGGAGAGGAAGCCATAGCCGGGGTGGATGGCCTGGGCACCGCTCTGGCGCGCGACCTCGAGCAGCTTGGCGGTGTCCAGGTAGGTGGCCGCGGCGGCGCCTTCGCCCAGGCTGAAGGCCTGGTCGGCTTCGCTGACATGGCGGCTGGCGCGATCGGCTTCGCTGTAGACGGCGACCGCGGCGACGCCCAGGTCGCGCAGGGTGCGCTGGATGCGGCAGCTGATGGCGCCACGGTTGGCGATGAGCAGGGTGGTGAACATTCGAGGCGTCCTCGAAGGCGGCGGGCCGTCCCGCCAGATAAAAGCTCTCGGGGTCGTCCCCAAGAGGCCGCGCGAGGGCGGTGGGTCAGTCGGCGTCTAGCGCTTGCCGCGGTAGCCGTAGCGTCCGGCGCGGACTTCACACAGCCGATAGAGGTGCGGCCGCAGCCACTGCCAGAGCTGGCGTACGCGGGTCAGTCCCATAGCAGCACCTCGGCCGGGGTGGGATTCCAGCCGTTGCAGGGGTTGTTCAACTGCGGGCAGTTGGAGATCAGCAGGATGACGTCGGTCTCGGCGCGCAATTCCACGTACTTGCCGGCGCCGGAGATGCCATCGGCGAAGGTCAGGCCGCCATCCGCGGTCACCGGCACGTTCATGAAGAAGTTGATGTTGGCGCCGATGTCGCGCTTGCCCAGGCGCCCGTCATGGCCACCGGCGCAGAGGAAGTTGTCGCGGCAGCTGTGCATCTGCCGGCGGTCCAGGGCGTAGCGCACCGTGTTGCTCTCCTGGGAACAGGCGCCGCCCAGGGTGTCGTGGCGGCCACAGGTGTCGGCGACGATGGTCAGCAGCGGATTGCCCAGGTTGGAATAGAGCACGCTGCCGGTCGACAGATAGACCCGGCCCTGGCGTCTCAGGGTGCGCTGGGGATCGTAGCGCTCCTGGGGATTGGCGGCGGCGTAGAAGAGGGTGTCCACCGCCTGGTTGCCTTCCAGGTCATGGATGCGCAGGGTCTGGCCGGCCTTGACCTCCTTGAGGTAGGGCGCTCCGGCCGGCAGGACGGCGCGGTAGCTGGCATCTTCCGGGCGTTTGGTGCTGGCGATCAGGGTCATGGCGGGGCCTCAGAGGAAGTAGCGGGCGGTGTTCTGGAAGGCGCGCTCGTTTTCCGGGCGCGAGGTGCGGCAGCGCTCGGCCGCCTCGGGCGCGGCGCGCAACTGGGCGAGATCGACCGGGCGTGGTGCATAGACCGGATCCGGGTCCAGCGGATGCTGCAGGGCGGTCAGCACCACCAGGGTGTTCATGGGCGCATAGAGCTCGACCAGATCGCCGGCGCGGGAGTTGCCAGGCACGAAGGCAAAGGCGCCCTCGGCATCCACGTCCACCCGGCTGAACAGATTCAGGGTCATCAGCAGGTCTTCCAACCCCAGGCCCCACTTGGCCAGTTCCACCAGCAGGTTGTCGGTGCCGTTGCGGTGGAGGCCGTTGCGCAATTCCTGGTAGCGACCCGCGCCGTATTTTTCGGCCACCTCGGCGGCATTGGCCACGCCGCCGAAGCTGTCGTGCCAGCCGCAGGTGTCGCGCACCACGGCCGCCAGCACCCGTCCCATGTCGGAATAGAGGCAGTGTCCGGCGGTGAGACGGGCGGTGTGCTGGCCCTTGAGGGTATCCGGCAGATTCAGCCGCTCGCTGCGGTCATCGGCATTGAACAGCAGCAGGCTGACATTGGCGCCGCCTTCCACGTCGGTCAGGCGCAGGGTCTGGCCGCGGCGCAGGATGAAGGAGGCGGTACCGCCGCCGGGGACGCGTTCCTGGTAGAGCAGTTCTTCAGTCATGGGCAACCTCGTCAGATAAGGGCCGGCCGCGTCCCGGCCGCATGTACGGGCGGGGTCTTGGCGGTCAGGGGCAGGTCGTAGGTGATGCGGGCGCCATAGGCACCGGGGGCTTGCGGGTCCTGGCGGACCTTGTCGAACACCAGCACCCGGGTGGCCAGGCTGAAGCCCTCGTGCAGGTCATGGGTGACCATGAACACCGTGAGCGGGCGCTCGTGCCAGAGCTCCAGCAGCAGGGCGTGCATGTCCTTGCGGATGCCGGGGTCGAGGGCGCCGAAGGGCTCGTCCAGGAGCAGGATGCGCGGCCGGACGATCAGCGCCTGGGCGATGGCGAGGCGCTGCTGCATGCCGCCGGACAGCTGCCCCGGGTACTTGCCCAGCGCCTGGCCCAGGCCGACGCGCTCGAGCAGGGCGGCGGCCTGTTCCCGGGCCTGGCGCTTGGCCGTACCCAGCAGCCGGCCGAGCAGCGGGGACCTGGGCAATTCCAGGCCCAGGGCGACGTTGTCCAGCACGCTCAGGTGGGGAAAGACCGAATAGCGCTGAAAGACCACGCCCCGCTCGGGATCAGGTTCCGCTGACAGCGGCTGACCATCGATGCGGATCTCGCCCCGGCTGGGGCGCTCCTGACCGAGTAGCAGACGCAGGAAGGTGGACTTGCCGCAGCCGGAGGCACCGACCAGGGCGCAGAATTCGCCTTCGCGCACCTGCAGGTTGAGGCCTTCGAGCACCACCTGCTCGCCGTAGCGTTGCCAGAGATTGCGGACCTCGATCATCAGCGACCCTCCCCGTACCAGGGAAAGGCGCGTCGCGTCAGCAGGCGCAGACCGGCGTCCAGCAGCCAGGCCAGCAGGGTGATCCAGGCCACATAGGGCAGGATCACGTCCATGGCCAGGTAGCGCCGCACCAGAAAGATGCGATAGCCCAGGCCATCGGTGGCGGCGATGGCCTCGGCCGCGATGAGAAACAGCCAGGCGGCGCCCAGCTGCAGCCGCAGGGCGATGAGCAGGCGCGGCAGCAGTTGCGGCAGCACCAGGCGCAGGATCACCGTCCAGCTGTTGGCGCCCAGGGTCTGGGCCTTGATCAGCAGCTCGCGGGGCAACTCCCGGGCGCGCTGGTCGAGCTCACGGATCAGCACCGGGGTGACGCCCACCACGATCAGCATCACCTTGGCCAGTTCGCCCAGGCCGAAGACGATGAAGAGAATCGGCAGGATCGCCAGGGGCGGGATCATCGAGAGCACCGTCACCAGTGGCGACAGCGGCGCGCCGACTAGGGGCAGGCTGCCCGCGGCGATGCCCACCACCAGGGCGATCAGCGCGGCGATCCCCAGGCCCAGCCCCAGGCGTTGCAGGCTGGCCAGGGTGTCCTGCCAGAACGGATAAGCCCCGGTGCGCACGTCGGCGGTAAAGGCCAGGCGCTGCACCGCATCGGCCATCTGCGCCACGCTGGGCAGCAGCTTGTCGTTGGGGTTCTCCGCCAGCCGGGTGGCCGAGCCCACCAGATAGAGCAGGGCGAGCAGGGCGAAGGGCAGCAGGACCAGCAGGAGCCGGCCACCCCGATCGGGATGCCGATTGATGAAGCGCATGGGCGTCGTCCTCGCGGCGGGGCTCAGAGCTTGCCGTCGGCGGCCAGCTGTACGAAGGTCGGATCGAAGCGCAGCTTGAGATTGCCCGCGTCCCCGCTGGTCTTGCCGCCCGGATAGGCGATGCCGACGGCCTCGGCGCTGGGCGCGCCCTGGCCCAGCAGGCCGTGTTCGAAGGAGAAGTGGGCGATGCGCTGCATGGTGGTGGGCAGCGCGGGGTCCTTGACGAAGGCCAGGGCCTCGGCGGGCGTGGCGAACAGCCGGGTCTTGTCCAGCTGCGCCCGGAAGCCGGCGAGGTCGGTGCCCGAGGCCTTGGCCATGGCTTCCAGGGCGGCCTTGCCCTTGGCGTCGTGGGCCTGCATCAGTGCCATCATCTCGAACCAGGCACCGGTCAAGGCCTTGCCCAGGGCGGGGTTATCCTTGAGCGTGGCGGTGTTCACCACCAGCATGTCGAGGATCTCGCCGGGAATCTTGCTGGAATCGAACACCTCGGTGGTGTCGGGCTGGGCCTTGACCTCGGCCAGCAGCGGATTCCAGGTCACCACGTTGCGCACGTCAGGCGTCTGGAACGCGGCCACCATGTCGGCATCCGAGGTGTTGACGGTGGTCAGGTCCCTTTCGCTCAGCCCCACGCTCTGCAGCGCCCGCGCCAGCAGGTAGTGGGAGACGGAGAATTGCACCAGGTTGACCTGCTGGCCCTTGAGGTCGGCCAGGGTCTTGCCCTTGCCCTTCATCACCACGCCGTCGTTGCCGTTGGAGTAGTCGCTGACGATCAGCGCCGTGCTGTCCACGCCGCCCGCGGCCGGAATGGTCAGGGCGTCCATGTTGGTCATGGCGCAACCATCGAACTGGCCGGTGGTGTATTGATTGATGGATTCGACGTAGTCGTTGAGCTGCACGACCTCGACGTGGATGCCGTATTTCTTGGCCCACTTGTCGATGATGCCCTGGGCCTGGGCTTCGCCCCAGGGCATCCAGCCGGCATAGATCGTCCAGCACACCTTGAAGTCGTCGCGCGGCGCCGCCTGAGCGGTGGCACCAAGCAGCAGGGAACAACCGAGAACGAGCGAGGCGAGCAGGGGATGGCGCATGGGACCTCCAATAGGATGGACGACGGGACAGGAGCACGCGACTGGCGCTGTGTCTCCCGGGCTTTTGTCCCGCCGTGTAACCCCATCAGAGGTCGACGACTCTCGGACCAGACACCCGCACGAGCGAGTCGGAACCCTAGTCATCCATTGCAGATTGTGGTGCATCAAACCGGCTGACCGGTGCTCCTGCACGCTATGGTCTTTGCCAGATGCGTGCCAGTTGCCTCCAGGCCCCGTGCCATGCTGGTTCTTTGCCATGACGGCGCTGCGCTACCGGCCGCGCCGCCCCGTTGCAGTGCATCGTAGTGGCTTGATGCACTGCTTTGACTCAGCGTCCCAGCGCCGCGATCAGCGCGTGGCGGAAGGCATTGACCGCCGGTGGCAATTCGCGACCCGCCATGCTCTGCAACTCGATCCGCCGCGCCGCCAGGCCCTCGTCCAGCAACGGCAGGGCCACCAACTGGCCCTCGCGCAGCCGGCTGCGCAGGCTCAACTCGCTGAACAGGCCGACTCCGGCGCCCAGCGCGGCGAAGCGATAGAGCGCCTGCATGTTGTTGCTCACCAGCACCGGCTCGAAGGACAGGCCCTGGACGCCACAGCAGATGTCGAACAGCTGGCGGATCGTCGTGTCCGGCGTTGGCAGCGCCAGGGGATAGGGCTGCAGATCGACCAGGGCCAGGCCGGTGCGGCTAGCGAGCGGGTGGTCGGGAACGACGATCGCCTTGATGGCGCCACTCAGGGTGGCCTCGACGCGGATATCCGGCTCGGGCCTCAGGCTGAAGGTCAGCCCCAGGTCGGCATCGCCTTCCTGGACGCGGCGGGTCACCACGGCGGGGGCGCAGACCTCCAGGGAAAAGTGGATGCCGGCGTAGCCCTGGCGAAAGGCGGCGATCACCTCGGGCAGGAAGTCCAGCGAAAAGCCTTCGGTGGTGGCCAGGCGCACCTGACCGCGGCGCAGGTCGGCCAGGCCGCGCAGTTCGGCCGCGACCTGTTCGCTGGCCAGCTGCGCTTTTCGCGCATGCACCGCCAGACGCTCCCCGGCGGCGCTGGGCACCACCCCGCGAGCACGGCGTTCGAGCAGCGGCGTCTCCAATTCGCGTTCCAGCTTGGCGATCTGGCGACTCACGGCACTGGCCGCGACATTGAGCCGTTGGGAGGCTTCGCTGATGGAGCCGCAACGCACCACCTCGAGGAAATAGCGCAGGGCGGTGGACTGGATTCCGTAGGGCTGCATGGAGCCTCCTTTGCCGAAAAGGCATGGCTTGCATCTAAATATTCTGCTTGTGGCATGGGATGGCAAGACCTAGAGTCGGGTCAAGAGACCAATAACAGGCTTCAGCAAGAACTCCTTCCCCGCGCTTCGCGGACCTGCCTTTGACCAACCACCGCCCCGGAGACAGACGGCATGGGACTCAAAGGTTTCGCTTGTGGCATCGCGTTTTCCCTCTTCCTGGCCCAGGGCCAGGCCTTCGCCGGCAAGGCCAACGACACCCTGGTCTACGCCTCCGACACCGAACCCGAAAACGTCAGCCCCTATCACAACGATGCCCGTGAAGGCGTCATCCTCGCCCACCTGGCCTGGGACACCCTGATCTACCGCGACCCCCAGACCGGCGAATACAAGCCGATGCTGGCCACCCACTGGCAGCAGGTCGATCCGCTGACCCTCGACTTCGATCTGCGCCAGGGCGTGACCTTCCACAACGGCGATCCCTTCACCGCCGATGACGTGGTCTTCACCTTCAACTACGTGGCCTCGCCCGAGGGCAAGGTGGTCACTCAGCAGAACGTCAACTGGATCAAGAGCGCCGAGAAGCTGGGCGAATACAAGGTCCGCCTGCACCTCAAGCAGCCGTTTCCAGCCGCGCTGGAATACCTGGCCAATCCCTTGCCCATCTATCCCGGCAAGTATTTCCAGAAAGTAGGCCTGGCGGGCTTCGCGCAGAAGCCGGTGGGAACCGGGCCCTATCGCATCGTCGCGGTCACCAGCGGCCAGGGCGTCACGCTGGAACGCAATCCCGACTACTTCAAGGACAGCCCCCAGGGGCAGCCACGCATCGGCCATATCCAGTTCCGCGTCATTCCCGACGCCGAAACCCGACTCGCCGAACTCATGACCGGCGGCATCGACTGGGCCTGGCGCGTGGCGCCGGACCAGGCCGAGCAACTCAAGGCCGCGCCCAATCTCACGGTGGAAAGCGGGGCCAGCATGAGGATCGGCTTCCTCAGCATGGATGCCCAGGGCGCCTCCAGCCCGGATTCGCCCTTTGCCAAAGCCGAGGTGCGCCAGGCGGTCAACTACGCGATCAACCGCAAAGCCATCGCCAGTCAGCTCATGGGGGGCGGCAGTCAGCCGCTGCAGGTGGCCTGCTATCCGGAGCAATTCGGTTGCGACGCCAAGGCGGTGCCGGGCTACCCCTACGACCCGGCCAAGGCCAAGGCGCTGCTCAAGGCCGCCGGCTACCCCAACGGTTTCAGCACCGAGATCTTCGCCTACCGCGACCGCGACGTGGTCGAGGCGCTGATCGGCGACCTGCGCGCGGTGGGCATCGACGCCAAGCTGCGCTATCTGAAATACGCCGCGCTGCGTGACCAGCAGCGCGCCGGCAAGGTGCCCATGGCCTTTCTCGCCTGGGGCTCCTTCTCCATCGCCGATGCCTCGGCGGCCACCGGCGTCTATTTCAAGGGCAATGCCGACGACGTGGCCAAGGATCCCCAGGTGATCGACTGGCTCAAGGTGGCCGACACCGCCATGGACCCGGCCGTGCGTAAGGAGAACTACCGCAAGGCGCTGCAGCGGATCGCCGAGCAGGCCTACTGGGCACCGGTGTTCAACTATTCCATCAACTACGCCTTCACCTCGGACCTGGCCTTCCAGCCCTATCCGGACGAGTTGCCGCGATTCGCCCTGGCCCACTGGAACTGATCCGTCCCGGCGCCCCGCACGGGGGCGCTCCTAGCCGAGGAGCCGAGCATGTCAGCATACCTCCTGCGCCGCCTGGGTATCGCCCTGGCCGTGGCCTTTACCGTTTCCCTCATAAGTTTCTTTCTGCTGCACCTATCCGGCGATCTGGCCACCGCCATCGCCGGCCCCGAAGCCACCGCCGAACAGATCGAGGTGGTGCGTCATCAACACGGACTCGATAAACCCCTGGCGACCCAGTACGTCGAGTGGGTCGGGCAGTTGCTGCGGCTGGACCTGGGGCAGTCGTTCTTCTTCCAGGAGTCGGTGCGGGATCTCATCGCCAGCCGCCTGCCCATCACCCTGACCCTGGGCGCCATCGCGCTGCTGGTGGCGCTGCTCATCGCCATCCCGCTCGGGGTGCTGGCCGCGGTCAAGCGCGACACCTGGATCGACCGCCTGGCGCTGACCCTGGCGACCTTTGGCCAGGCGATGCCCAGCTTCTGGTTCGCCCTGGTACTGATCGTCGTCTTCGCCGTGACCCTCAAGTGGCTGCCGGTGTCCGGCAATACCAGCTGGCAGCACTTCATCCTGCCGGCGATCGCCCTGGGCTACTACGCCACCCCCTCGCTGATGCGACTGACCCGTGCCGGGATGCTCGACGTGCTGGGCGCCGACTACATCCGCACCGCCCGGGCCAAGGGCCTGAGTCCGGCACGGGTGCTGTTCAAGCACGCCCTGCGCAATGCGCTGATCCCGGTGGTGGCCCTGGCCGCGGTGGAGTTCGGCTTCATGCTGGGCGGCTCGGTGGTGATCGAGGCGGTGTTCTCGCTGCAGGGCATCGGCCAGCTGGCCTGGGACGCCATCGCCCGTAACGACTTCCCGGTGGTGCAGGCCATCGTCCTCTTGATCGCGTTGATTTACATCGTGCTGACGCTGCTGGCCGATCTGCTCAACGCCTTGCTCGACCCGCGCATTCGCGTGCGCTAGGAGGCCCCATGACCGTCGCCAATCCCTTCGTGCTCGACGACTATCTGCCCCCACGACCGACCCTGGGTCGCCAGCTGCGCCGCTGGTTCGGCCACCGCGGCTTCGCCCTCGGCGCCGTACTGCTGGTCATCATCGTGTTCGCCGCCCTGGCCGCACCCTGGCTGGCGCCCCACGATCCCTATGCCCAGGACGTGATGCAGCGGATGAAACCACCGGTATGGATGGCCAAGGGCACCTGGGCCCATCCGCTGGGCACCGACAAGCTCGGCCGCGACTACTTGTCCCGCCTGCTCTATGGCGCACGCATCTCGCTGTTCATCGGCCTGGCCGCGGCGCTCATTTCCGGCGCCATCGGTACCCTGCTTGGGGTGCTCGCCGGCTATTACGGTGGCAAGGTCGATGCCCTGGTGAGCTACCTGGTGACCACCCGCCTGGCCCTGCCGGTGGTGATGGTGGCCCTGGCCGCCGCCTCGCTGGTGGGCGGCTCGCTGAAGGTGGTGGTGATCCTGCTCGGCTGCCTGCTGTGGGATCGCTTCGCCGTGGTGGTGCGCGCCGCGGTGCAGCAGATCCGCGACGCCGAATACGTCGCCGCTGCCCAGGCCCTGGGCTGTTCGCCCTGGCGGGTCATCGTCGGCGAGATCCTGCCCAACCTGCTGGGGGCGCTGATCGTGGTGATCACCCTGGAGATGGCCCACGCCATCCTGCTGGAGGCGACCCTGTCCTTTCTCGGCGTGGGCGTGCAGCCGCCGTTGCCGTCCTGGGGCCTGATGATCGCCGAAGGCAAGCCCTACATGTTCTTTTCGCCCTGGGTGATCGCCATCCCCGGGATCGCCCTGATGCTGCTGGTGCTGGCCATCAACCTGTTCGGCGACGGCATCCGGGATCTGGCCGCGCCCAGCGGGCGCAACTAAGCGGAGGACTGACCATGGCACTGCTCGACGTTAAAGACCTGCGCATCGACATTCCCCTGGGGGACGATACCCTACACGCCGTGCGCGGCCTGGACCTGCAGGTGGAGCGGGGCGAGATGCTCTGCCTGGTGGGCGAATCCGGCTGCGGCAAGTCGCTCACCTCCCTGGCGCTGATGGACCTCCTGCCGCGCCAGGCCCGGCGCCAGGCGGCGCGGCTGACGCTGGGCGAGCACGACCTGCTGACCCTGGGTGAGAGGGGTATGCGCGACCTGCGCGGCAATCGCCTGGCGATGATCTTCCAGGAGCCCATGACCGCCCTCAATCCGGCCTACAGCATCGGCGACCAGCTCACCGAGGTGCTGCGGCGTCACCGCAGGCTGGACCGCAAGGCCGCCTGGGCCCGCGCCGAGGCCATGCTGGAAAAGGTCGGCATCAGCAACGCCGGCGAGCGCCTGCGCCAGTATCCGCACCAGCTCAGCGGCGGCTTGCGCCAGCGGGTGGTCATCGCCATGGCGCTGCTCTGCGAGCCGGACCTCATCATCGCCGACGAACCCACCACGGCGCTGGACGTCACCATCCAGGCGCAGATCCTGCACCTGCTGCGCGACCTGCAGCGGGAATTCGGCACGGCCATCGTCTTCATCACCCACGACCTGGGGCTGGTGGCGCGCATCGCTGACCGGGTAGCGGTGATGTATGCCGGCCAGATCGTCGAGCAGGCACCGGCCGCCGAGCTTTTCGCCGCCCCCCGACATCCCTATACCCGCGGCCTGCTGGCAAGCATCCCGGTACCGGGCCGGACTCGTCCCGGGCAGCCGCTGGGCGCCATTCCCGGGCTGGTCCCCAGCCTGGTCGGCGAGCAGCACGGCTGCGCCTTTCGCAATAGATGCCCGCAGGCGGTGGCGGCCTGCACCGACAGCGTGCCCTTGCTGGATGAGGGCGCGCACCTGGCGCGTTGCCACTTCGCCCTGCCCAGCGAGCCCCTGCGCCGGGTCGGAGGTGTGCGATGAGCCGCGAGATCGCCCTGGAGCTGTGCGACATCCGCCGCGAATTCACCCTGGGTCGCGGCCTGTTCCGCCCGCCGGCCACCCTCAAGGCGGTGGATGGCATCTCGCTGCGGCTCTATCGCGGCGAGACCCTGGGGCTGGTGGGGGAATCGGGGTGCGGCAAGAGCACCCTGGCCAAGCTGCTGCTGGGGCTGCTGGCGCCCACCAGCGGCGACATCCTGGTGGGTGGCGAGCACCTGCGCGGGGTGGATCGCAAGCGCATGGCCCGGCACATCCAGCCGATCTTCCAGGACCCCTATTCGTCGCTTAATCCGCGCAAGACGGTGCGCGAGATCGTGGCGCTGCCGCTCAAGGTGCATGGCCTGGGCACGCCCGCCGAGCAGCAACGCCGGGTCGCGGAGATGCTCGACGTGGTGGGCTTGCCGCGCCGCGCCGCCGACAGCCATCCCGGCCAGCTCAGTGGCGGCCAGCGCCAGCGGGTGGCCATCGCCCGCGCCCTGGTGATGCGCCCGGACGTGCTGATCTGCGACGAACCCACCTCGGCGCTGGACGTCTCGGTGCAGGCGCAGATCCTCAACCTGCTGCTGGAACTCAAGCGAGAATTCGGCCTGACCTATCTGCTCATCAGCCACAACCTGGCGGTGGTGGAACACCTGGCCGACCGGGTGGCGGTGATGTACCTCGGCAAGATCGTCGAGGAGCGGGAGCGGGCGGCGCTGTTCGCCCAGCCGGCGCATCCCTATACCCGGGCGCTGCTGGACGCGGTGCTCACCCCTGATCCAGCGCTGGGGCTCCCGGCGCTGGGCCTGGGCGGCAGCTTTCCCAATCCCATCTCGCCGCCCAGCGGCTGCGCCTTCCATCCCCGCTGCCCGCGCTGCTTCGGCCCCTGTGCCGAGCGCTATCCGGAACGCGAAACCATCCCCGGCGGCAGCAAGCGCTGCCACCTGTCCGAGCCCGCCTGACCCCGGAGTCCGTCATGACCAGCCGTACCCATGCCCTTGAGCTTGCCGCCGCGCACTTCGACAGCGGCGCCTTCCGTGCCCGGCTCGCCACCGCCGTGGCCCATCCCACCGAAAGCCAGGAACCCGAGCGCCAGGCGGAGCTGGGCCGCTACCTGGATGACTTCATCGCCCCCTACGTGGCCAGTCTCGGCTTCACCAGTCGCCGGCTGGACAACCCGGTCGCCGGCAAGGGGCCCTTGCTGATCGCCGAGCGGATCGAGGACCCGACGCTGCCGACCCTGCTCAGCTATGGCCACGGCGACGTGGTGCGCGGCGATGCCAGCCGCTGGCGCGAAGGCCTCGCGCCCTGGACGCTGGTGGAGCAGGGCGAGCGCTGGTACGGCCGCGGTACCGCCGACAACAAGGGCCAGCACCTGCTCAACCTGGCGGCGCTGGAGCAGGTGATCGCCGCGCGCGGCGGACGCCTGGGCTACAACGTCAAGTTGCTGCTGGAAATGGGCGAGGAGATCGGCTCGGTCGGCCTGCGCACCTTCTGCCAGGAGCAGCGCCAGGCCCTTGCCGCCGACCTGTTCATCGCCTCCGACGGTCCGCGGGTCTCGGCATCCAGGCCCACGCTGTTCCTGGGTGCCCGGGGCACCTTCAACTTCGACCTGCATCTGGACCTGCGCGAAGGCGGCCATCACTCCGGCAACTGGGGCGGGCTGCTGGCCAACCCCGGCATCATCCTCGCCCATGCCCTGGCCAGCCTGGTGGATGCCCAGGGCCAGATCCAGGTCGCGGGGCTCAAGCCCACCGAGCTGCCCGCACCGGTGCGCCGTGCCCTGGCCGACATCGAGGTGGGCGGCGCGCCGGGCGATCCGGCCATCGATCCCCACTGGGGCGAGCCCGGTCTGACCCCGGCCGAACGTGTCTACGGCTGGAACACCTTCGAACTGCTGGCCTTCACCACCGGCAACCCCGAGGCACCGGTCAATGCCATTCCTGGTACTGCCCGTGCCCACTGCCAGATCCGCTTCGTCGCCGGCTGCGACTGCACGACCTTCATCCCGCTGATCGAGGCGCACCTGGCCGAGCGGGGTTTCGCCGCGGTGCGGGTCACCCGTGCCAAGGACGAGATCCTCCACGCCTCGCGGCTGGACCCGGAGAATCCCTGGGTGGACTGGGCCCTGACCTCCCTGACCCGCACCCTGGGCGAGAAGCCGGCGCTGCTGCCCAACTTCGGTGGCGGCTTGCCCAACGACATCTTTGCCGACATCCTCGACCTGCCCACCCTGTGGGTACCCCATTCCTATCCCGCCTGCTCCCAGCACGCGCCCAACGAGCACCTCCTGGCCCCGGTCGCGCGGCAGGGGCTGCAACTCATGGCTGGCCTGTTCTGGGACCTGGGCGATCGCTGGAGCCGCAACTGATGTCCCTTGCCAAGACCGCCGCCCTGGAATGGCTCGCCACCCAGCGCGAACCCATGACCAGCCTCCTGCAACGCCTGGTCGACACCGATTCCAACAGCTATGACAAGGCCGGCGTCGATGCCGTCGGCGCGGTGCTCGTCGCGGCCCTGGCCGAGGATGGCATCGAGGTCGCCCGGACGCCGGTGACCGACTTCGGTGACATCCTCGCCGCCCAGGTGGGGCCTGCCACGGGCGCCGCGGTGCTGCTGCTGGGCCATCGCGACACCGTCTTTCCGCCGGGCACCGTGGCCAGCCGCGGCTTCACCCAGGATGCCCGCCAGGCCTACGGCCCCGGTGTCGCGGACATGAAGGGTGGCCTGGTGGCGAGTTGCTTCGCCTTGCGCGCGCTCAAGCGTGCCGGCGAGCTGCCATTCCCGGTACGGGTGCTCTACACCGGTGACGAAGAGATCGGCTCCGGCACGGCGCGCCCTCATCTGGAAGCCGCGGCGCGCGCGGCCCGGGCGGTACTGAACTGCGAGCCCGGACGGGTCAGCGGCAACGTGGTCAAGGCGCGCAAGGGGGGCGCCAGCCTCACCATTAAGGTCAGCGGGCGGGCGGCTCATTCCGGGGTCAACCACGCCGAAGGCGCCAGCGCTATCCAGGCCCTCGCGCTCAAGGTGATCAAGTTGCATGCCCTGACCGACTACGGGCGCGGCATCACCACCAACGTCGGCCTCATCGAGGGCGGCACGTCCAGCAATACCGTCGCGCCCAGCGCCACCGCGCGGCTGGACGTGCGCTTCGTGGCCCTGGCCGACTGGCCCGAACTGCAGGCGCGCATCGAGGCCATCGTCGCCGAAGAAGAGCTGCCGGGAACCCGGGCCAGCGTCACCATCACCGGCCTGTTCCTGCCCATGGAAGAGCACCTGAGCCGTGACCTGCTGGCGCTCTACCAGCGCGAGGCGCAGGCAATTGGCTTCAGCGTGGAGGGGGAGTTCACCGGTGGTTGCGCCGATTCCGGCTTTACCGCAAGCCTGGGTGTGCCCACCCTCTGTGGCCTGGGCCCGGTCGGTGGCAAGGTGCATACCGATGCCGAATTCCTGGTGCTCGACACCCTGGTTCCGCGCACCCAGGCGCTGGTCGCCACCATCCTGGCTCTGGCCGTAAAGGCCTGATCCTCTTGCCGGTTTCCGAAACAGGTGCGACTCCCAGCCGGCGAGGGCCTCAATTGGCGGCTTTAGGCTCTGTACGAAAAATGCCTGTGCTTGGTGATGCTTCGTTGAAAAAGGCTTCGCTTGACCTTCGCTCGGCGATTTTTCGTACAGAACCTAGATTTTCGAAATTGCGGCGACTGTTAGTGGCAATTCACGCGACGGCCCTAGGATCTGGTTGTAATAGCTGAGACTGCCTGCAGAATTTTCCGTGAACAGTTTAGGAGTTTAGGGATTGCCTTTAATAGTGTGAACAGCTCGAAGGCCTGCTATCGACCCTAAGCGGCCATGTAATCCTAGTAACTACGATGTCGGCGTCAACACAAGATATGTTTGTTGCTGTCGGCGCGTCTAGTGATAGATAGATCCGCTGAAGGTCAATTTACGGTGCGAAAAAAACCTTGGCTTTGATCAGCATTGCCTCCCCCGTAGGTGTGTGCGTCATACTTAGAATGATGCCACCATCTTGCTCATTAATAATATTAATTTTTACGTCAATCCCCTTGTCACCGAATACGTCGGAAGGAATACGGATGTACGTTTTCCATATCATTCGAAAATCTTTTAAATCACGCCGTTGAAGCTGCACGGTCAGCCCCTTACTCACGCTGTGAATGTCGTACAGGTAAGCGACCTGCCCTATGCACAAGACACGCCGGCCGGCAGAGCGGTCCGGATAGTAACGTCGCTCTGCGATCTGGAAAGGTGCGTCTAAGTTCCTTTCTGGCATTGATCCAGTGCTGGCTTTGGCAGTCCAACCCGTATTGGCCGGGCAACCTTCGTTCGGCACAGCAGCGAAGGTGCTGGAAGGCTCTAGGTGGCCGATGACCACTCCCTGTGTGCTTTCGGCTGTCCAGGTTGTTGTTTCCGGTGCTACAGGCGCCAAACCTAAGGCATCTGTCAACAGTTTGCGAGGCTGCCGGCCGGACGAAGGGAAGGGCGAGAATTCGGGACAGTGCTCCCCATCGGGCTGCTCGTTCCACTGTTGTGAAAATACCTGGCCTCCATCCAGTGCATTCAGCGTAGCCACCAAGGATGTCTTATTTTCGCGGATGGTCAAGGTCGCAGCGGCATCGCCTTGCGCAGGGGTCGACATGAGCAATACTTCCTTGCCTATGGAGAGTAATCTAAAGTCTCGTCCACCGCTCCTGATACTGGGAACACCCCACGACAACATACTTTCCAGGCGGATAAATGGATAAGGGCCTGATAGCTGTGTGCTTGCTAGGTCCAGCTCCATAGGCCCAGTAAACCCTGTCAGTGGGGATTGAACGGCGGCTACTTCCAAACTACAGACTGGGCTGCGCTTGAAGGCGTAACCTTGGAGCCTCTCCTGCTCGAATTTGCTGCTGTTATTATGCTGGAGAGTTGACAACGTACCTGTCGAGATAATTACCACCGCACTTAGCAACAACCCTATCGGCTTCAACCAACGGATTCTACGGGCTGCCGGTGAACCATCGTTTGAGCGTTCAGGCACACTGCCGCTTGCGGCTAGCAATAGCGTCATCGCCAGTAGCCACAATACTGCTCCCCATCCGTACCCATACACTTGAGCCTTAGTGCCGCCTTCGTTCAGCAAGTACCACGTGAGCCGCCATGTATCAAGCGCGCACCCTAGCGCCAATAGCGCTAGCAAACTTGCCGAGCGCTGACGCAGCACCCGCACGACTGCCCAGAGGAACCATAGGTTTGCAAGCCAGGCCACATTTCCGGCGAGTAAAGCCACCCAGCCGATAGCCAACAAATCTTTGCCTCTGAACAGCTTTTCAGGACTGGAGCCAAGGGCCGGAAGAAACAATGAGGCGGTCCAGCAGAGTACCGCCAGCCAGCATAGTAGGTAGGTAAAGCTGTTGGGGGAAAAGCGGTTTCCAAGTAAGGAGCCGAACTTCATGAAGTCGTCCGCAGTAAGGAGGTGGTTCTCTAGCCGACGGTATAACCCAGACCGCTCGTTCAGGTCGATGTTACCTGATACCACCTCTTCACCACCGGCAGCTTTGGATCGATTCCTGTCATTAGCTGATTCCGGTTTAGGCATCCCCAAAATTTCACAACAATTTCGGAAGCCGACACCGCTCCTGAACGGGCGCCGCTCGGTACCCGTCCCTCCCTAGGCGCCACCCGCCAAATCAGATAGGCAACAACCCATCGGTCTTGATCTCGTTCAGCACGAAAAAGGTGCGCACCTGGCGCACGCCGGGCAGGGCGATCAGCCGCTCGCTGTGCAGGCGATTGAAAGCCGCAATGTCCTTGACCCTGAGCTTGATGAAGTAGTCCACGTCGCCGGCCACCAGGTAGCACTCCAGCACCGGGGGCAGGGCGCGGGCGGCCGCCTCGAAGGCCTGGAAGGATTCGGGGGTCGACCTGTCCAGCACCACGCCCACCAGCACTGCGGTCTCCCGTTGCACCGCCTTGGGGTCCACATGGGCCCTGACACCGGTGATGACCCCGCTCTCGAACAGCTTGCGCGTGTGGTTCCAGCAGGCGCTTGGGCTCAGGGAAACCTGGCGCGCCAGCTCGGCATTGCTGAGCCGTCCGTCCTGTTGCAGAGCGCGCAGGATCTTGCGTTCGACCGAGGTGAGTTCCGCAGCTTCGCTCATCGAAAGATTCTCCTTGAAAAGTGGTCTCTGGAAGAACGTCTATGGGAGGAAATCGAGGTAGCCAAAAGGAAAGCAGATTTCGTACCGCTCATTCGAAAGCACCTTTTTCAACGTTTTCCCTAGCATTGAAAGCGTTCTCTCACCACTGGAGTCGCTGCTATGTCCCTGGATCTCGAAAAACGTTTTCCCCGCGTCAAGCTCGGTTATTTCCCGTCGCCCTTGCACAAGCTAGAGCGCATGTCGAAGGACCTCGGTATCGAACTCTGGGCCAAGCGTGACGACGTCTCCTCCGGTCTCGCCTATGGCGGCAATAAGGTGCGCAAGCTGGAATGGCTGGCCGCCGATGCCCTGGCGCAGGGCTGCGATACCCTGGTGTCCATCGGCAACATCCAGTCCAACCACACGCGCCAGGTAGCGGCCGTCGCCGCGGTGCTGGGCATGAAGTGCCGGCTGGTCCAGGAGGAATGGACCAAGTGGGAAGACCCGGTCTACGACAAGGTCGGCAACATCCTGCTGTCCCGCCTGATGGGCGCCCAGACGCTGCTGGAAGGCGAGGGCTATTCCACCGCGGTGAAAGCCACCTGGGAGCGCGCCCTGGACGAGGTGAGGCGTGAGGGCGGCAAGCCCTACGCCATTCCCGCCGGCGCCTCGGACCATCCCCTGGGTGGCCTCGGCTATGCCCATTTCGCCGACGAGCTGGCGGCGCAGGAGCGCGACCAGGGCCTCTTCTTCGATACCGTGGTCACGGCCACCTGCACCGGTTCGACCCAGGGCGGCATGGTGGTGGGCTTTCGCGCCCAGGAGCGCGAGCGTCGCCTGATCGGTATCGATACGGCGGCGGACGCCGGGATGACCCGCGCCGCAGTGACCAAAATCGCGCGCAACACCGCCGAGATGATTGGCCTGGACAAGGAGATCCGCGACGAGGACGTCATCATCGAGCCGCGTTTCTGCGGCCCCGACTACGGCTTGCCGGATGGCCCCACCGTCGAGGCCATCCGCTACACCGCGCAGATGGAGGGGATGCTCACCGACCCGGTCTACGAGGGCAAATCCATGGCCGGGCTGATCGCCATGGCGCGCAGTGGCGAGATCGCCAAGGGCAGCCGGGTGCTCTATGTTCACCTCGGGGGCGCACCGGCGCTCAACGCCTATCACAACGCCTTCGCCTGAGCCCAGGCTTCGACCGGTCACGAGGAGGTCCAGCATGACGAGCCAACCCTGGACAGCGGTAGACGACCTCCGACCGGCCGTGGCGCTGGTCATCCTGCATGGCGATCTCGACCCCGCCGTGACGGCTGAATTGCGCAGCGGCTTGCCCGGTTGCAGCGACCTCCCGGTGCTGCAACTGGAGGACGCCGTCGGGTTGCACGAGGAGTGGCTGGCGCAGGGTCCACGCAGCCGGATCGTGGGGTTGTTGTCCCGGCTGGGCGGTGACTGCCTGCTGCTGGCGGTCGAGCCGGAAGGCTTTAACGAGCTGGAATGGCTGGGATCGGTCGCCGGGCAACGCCTGCAACGGCTCACCAGCGGCACCCCCACGCGCGAGCTGGTCGCCCGCCTACAGCAGCTCAGACGCGAGCGCCTGCTGGCGGTGTTGCCGCTTTAAGGGTGGCCGTCAGGCCAGCCGCTCGACCTGTTCGGCGATCAGCGCCCTGATCGCCCGCAGGCAGCGCAACTCGCCGGCGAAGACTGCCCGCAACTCCGTCGCGTGGCGGCCAGAACCTGATTCTCCCGCTCGGTCTGTTCCAGCAACTGCTGGGCCTGGGAGGGCAGGCGCTGGCGCAGGCGTTGCAACTGGGCGGCGGCCGGCGAGCGCTTGATACCCAGCACCTCCGCGGCATCCAGCAATCGCTCGCGGTCGATGGCCGCCAGCCGGTTTTCACCCAGGATCGGCCAGGCGAGGGTGGTTGCGTCCGGCCAGCGCTGCTGGTCGAAGGCGCGACTCTCGTATACGGCCGTACAGAGCAGGTCATAGCAGGGCGCCAGGGCGAGTCCCCGCGGTGAGACCAGAAAGCCCAGATTCTTCAGATGGGCATCGGTATTGCCCACCAGCACGTTGAACGCCAGCCAATTGAACAGCCGCGTTCGGGTCACGGCGGGCGCTTCGCACAGCCGTGCCAGCTCGGCCAACCGCTCCACGCTGCCTGCCTGGTGCTTGAAATGACGATCCAGCCCCAGCACCTGGCAGGCGTCGATGCCATGGCGTCGCTGCCAGCCGCCCGGGGTGCGGACGCGGTCGAAGCGCTCGATCAGATAGACCGGCTCGGGCACGTAGCGGCGCTCGACGGCAGGAACGATCAGCCCGGCCATACCTGCCAGGCGCATGGTGAACCACTCGTTGATCACCGAATGGGCGAAGGCTTCGTGGGGATGGTCCGGCTTGAGGATATGGGTCGAGGGCAGGGCGCCCACGGGTTCCTGCAGCCCCTGCTCATCAAGGATCACCGCCAGCTTGTGCTGGGCGCCGGCCAGCGACATGCGCTTGTGCGCCTCTTGGGTCAGTGGCAACTGCGGCATGGCCTTGATCCGTCGGGAGAGGTCGGCGTCGCTCAAGGGGCGGCGATCCCCCGGCGGCAGGCGCTGGCCTTCGGCGAGCAGGGTAAGGGAGCCGGCGGACTCGGCGCCGTACCAGCTGAGCAGGGCGAAGGCATCGGCGGCCTCCAGGCGCGCATCCTGGGCGAGCAGTTGCCGCTGGCCTTCCTCGGGTAGCAGGTTGTCGAAGTACCACTGCACCGGTCGCTGCGAACTGCCATCGATCAGCGGCTCTGGCTGCAAGGGCAATTGCGGACAGAGTCCGAAGGTCTGCCAACCGGATTCGTACTGGAACGACCAGATACCGTTCTCGTCAGCCAGCCGACCCACCAGCTGGTCGTCGATCCAGGCCAGGAGTTCACGCCTCATGGTGTCCGGGTATCCAGCTGGGCTTCCACCTCGGGGGGCAGATCCACGATCAGGCGCACGCCCAGGCCTTCCAGTACCTGGAACAGCTTGCCCCACTGAACGGTTTCGCCGCCGCGCTCGACCTTGCCGAGAAAGTTTTCACTGACGCCGAGGCTACCGGCGGCGTCGTCCTGGCGCAGGGCCTGGGCCTTGCGTGCCTGGCGGACGAGGGCGCCGAGGTCGGCGGCATTCTTGAGTAGCACCTGCATGATTTATCCTCACGAGCGTGAGGATCAGGCTAACGCCAAAGGGATAGCCGGTGCAATCCTCAAGGTCGTGAGGATTTTAGCTATTCAGACGGTTATACGGATCGAATCCTTTCGCTCGTGAGGATTTATCCCTGCAATCATCGCCGCGCACCCAACTGCTGGGGCGCCAGGAAGGCGCTGTGGAAGTAGCTGCGAAAGGCCTGCATGGCCGGCGTCAGCGAATGTTCCCTATGCCAGGCCAGCCCCACGCTCATGGGCGTAATGGGCTCCACCAGGGTGCGGGTCTCCAGCCGCTTGCCCTCCAGCGACCAGGGCCGATAGACCAGATCGGAAAGAATGGCGACACCGCTGCCGTTGGCCACCATGCTGCGCACGGCCTCCACCGAGCTGGTACGCAACCGCACCCGGGGCTCATGACCGGCCTGGCGCCAATAGCGCATGGCGCTCTGTTCGGCCTCGTCGACGGTGAGCAGGACATAGGGCTCGCGGGCGACATCGGCCAGGCTGACGTTGGGTCGATCGCGCAAGGGATGGCCACTGGGCAGCCAGAGCCGGCGTTCGGAATTGAAGAGCGTCTCGGAGACGATGTCCTCGTGGGTCAGGTTGGCGGTCAGCACCACCGCCATGTCGATGCGCCTGTCCAGCAGCGCCTCTTCGATGGCCTGGCGCTCCTGCTCGTGTACCGCCACCGTCACCTCGGGATAGAGCTGCGCCAGGCGTTGCAGGTGGTGGGGGAGGAAGTAGCCGATCACCGTGTAGCTGGCGGCAATGCGCAACTCGCCGCTGGCGCGGTGATCGGGCAGGGCGCTGCTGAGGGCGTCGTCGACGCCGCGAAGAATGCCATAGGCATGGTTGAGGAAATGCCGACCGGCATCGGTCAGCGCCATCCCTTGCGCCGAACGGACGAACAGACTGGTGCTCAGCAGGCCCTCCAGTTCCTGGATGGCGCTGGTCACCGCCGACTGGGAAATGTTCAGGTGGATGGCCGCCTGGGAGATCTGCCCCAGTTCTGCCGTCGCGGTGAAATAACGGAGTTGGCGCAGGGTGAGGGCCATGGCGACTGTCCTGAGGTATCGATTTTTCCGAACACTGGGCTTTGGATAATAAATCTTCCCAAGGGGGCAGAGCAGTCCTAAGGTCGAGGACAACGCACCGCTGCCAGGGAATACCGCAATGATCGAGGTGGATTTCAATTCCGACATGGGCGAGGGCTTTGGCGCCTGGACGCTGGGCGACGGCGTGGACGACCAGCTGCTCGACCTGGTCAGCTCGGCCAATATCGCCACCGGCTTCCATGCCGGCGATCCCGGCCTCATGCAGCGCACCGTGCAGCAGGCCAAGGCCCGCAACGTGGCCATCGGTGCCCATCCGGGCTATCGCGACCTGGTGGGGTTCGGCCGTCGGCCCCTGCAGATGCCTGCCGACGAACTGGTGGCCGATATCGTCTATCAGCTCGGCGCCCTGCGTGAATTCGCCCGGCTGCATGGCCTGCGGCTGCAGCACCTCAAGCCCCATGGTGCGTTGTTCATGCACCTGGCCCGGGACGAGGCGGCGGCCCGGCTGCTGGTGGAGACGCTGCAACGCCTCGAACCCGGGCTGCTGCTCTATTGCCTGCCCGATTCGGCCACCTGGCGAATCGGTCGCGAGCTGGGCCAGCCCCTGGTACGCGAGTTCTATGCCGACCGGGACTACGACGCCAGCGGCTCTATCGTCCTGGTCCGGCGCATGGGCGCGCTGGATCCTCAGGCGGTGGCCGACCGGGTGCTCAAAGCCTGCCAGCAGGGACGGGTCGCCACGGTGGAGGGGGGCGAGGTCGAGGTGGCCTTCGAATCCATCTGCCTGCACAGCGACACCCCCGGGGCGCTGGGCCTGGCCCAGGCCATCCGCCAGCGCCTGGAGGCCGCCGGCATCGCCATCCGCGCCCCGGGCGCCGGCTAGTTTTCCATGCGGACACCGGCGCCAAGATGCCGGGTCCTCCTGCCCTTAGCTACGCCTGCCTTTCCGACAACATTGCCTAGAAGAGGAATCGTCATGGCCGAACATTCGGTGCTCTCGCCCCTGCCCGGAACGTTCTATCGCAAACCCACGCCCGATGCGGCGCCCTATGTGGATGTCGGGGAAACCGTCACCGCCGGCACCGTAATCGGCCTGGTCGAGGTGATGAAGCAATTCTCCGAGGTTCACGCCGAGGTCGCCGGGACCCTGACGGCCTTCGCCGTCGAGGACGGGGATCCGGTCGAGCCGGGTCAGTTGCTGGCCACCCTGAACGGAGCCGCCTCGTGAATACGACAGGGGGCGGCATCCGCCGTCTGCTGGTGGCCAATCGCGGCGAGATCGCCGTCCGGATCCTGCGCGCCGCCAAGGCGCTGGACATCGAGACGGTACTGGCCTGCAGCGAGGCTGACCGGGATTCGCTGGCGGCGCGCCAGGCCGATGCCGTGGTGGTGATCGGCCCGGCGCGGGCGGATCGCAGCTACCTCAATATAGAGGCTCTGCTCACGGCCTTGCGAGACAGCGGCGCCGATGCGGTGCATCCCGGCTATGGCTTCCTGGCCGAGAACGCCGCCTTTGCCGATGCGGTGGAGGAGGCCGGTGCCATCTTTGTCGGCCCTTCGGGTGACATCATCCGCCGCATGGGCGACAAGGCCGAGGCGCGGCGCACCGCGCTGGCGGCCGGCGTCCCGGTGGTACCGGGCTCTGCCGGCGAACCGGCCGATATAGAGGCCGCCATAGCGGCAGCCGCGACGGTGGGCTATCCGCTGCTGATCAAGGCATCGGCCGGAGGAGGAGGCCGGGGCATCCGCCTGGCGCGCGACGCCGCCGAGCTGGCGCGGGAGTTTCCCATCGCCCAGCGTGAAGCCCAGACCGCCTTTGGCAGCGGCGCCCTCTATCTGGAGCGCTTCATTGAGCGCGCTCGGCATATAGAGGTGCAGATCCTTGGCGATGGCCAGCGCGCCGTGCATCTGTTCGAGCGCGAATGCTCGCTGCAGCGGCGCCGGCAGAAGCTCCTGGAAGAGGCGCCATCGCCGGTCCTGAGCGCCGCCCAGCGCGAGACCCTTTGCGCCAGCGCGGTACGCCTGGCCGAAAGCCTCGGCTATCGGGGCGCCGGCACGCTGGAATACCTGTTCGACGAAGCCCGCGGCGAGTTCTTCTTCATCGAGATGAACACCCGCATCCAGGTGGAGCATCCGGTCTCCGAGATGGTCACCGGCATTGATCTGGTCCAGGCCATGTTGCGCATCGCCGGAGGTGAACCCCTGGGGCTGCGCCAGGAAGACATCCATCTGCAGGGCGCCGCCATCGAGCTGAGACTCAACGCCGAAGATCCGGCGCGCAATTTCTTTCCCAGCCCCGGGACCGTCGAGCAGCTCGCCTGGCCGCAGGGTCCGGGCATCCGCGTCGACAGTCATCTCTATGCAGGCTACCGAGTGCCGCCTTATTACGACTCGCTGCTGGCCAAGCTCATCGCCCATGGCGCCGATCGCGGCGAGGCCCTGGCCCGTGCTCGCCAGGCGCTGGACCAGTTGCGTCTGACCGGCATGGCTACTACCGCCAGTCTGCATCGCCGCCTGCTGGACGAACCTTGGGTGATCGAAGCCCGCTTCGACACCGGTACCCTGGAACACTGGTTGGCCGAGGAGATTCCCGCATGACGACTGCGATCCGCTATAGCTTCGGCGGCGACGAGCACCTGTTCGTCGAATTGTCCGAAAGCATGTCCCTGGAGGCGTTTTTCCGTGGCCTGGCCATGACCCGTGCGGTGCAGGCGCTGCAACTGCCCGGCATCCACGACATCTGCCTGGCCAATGCCTCCTTCCAGATCCGCTTCGATCCCGATGTCCTGCCGCCCGACCGGCTGCTGGCCGCCGTCCAGGGCGTGGAAGACCAGGCGGTGGCCGAGCGCCAACTGGCCACGCGGCTGATCGAGATCCCGGTGCTCTACAACGACCCCTGGACCCACGAGACGCTGATGCGCTTTCGCGATCGCCACCAGGATCCGACCGCTACCGATCTGGAATACGCCGCCCGCATCAACGGCCTGGCCGATGTCGAGGCCTTCATCGAGGCCCACAGCGGCGCGCCCTGGTTCGTCTCCATGGTGGGCTTCGTCGCCGGATTGCCGTTCATGTTCCAGATGGTCGAGGCCGAGCGGCAGCTGCAGGTACCCAAGTACCTGCGACCCCGCACCGACACGCCCAAACAGACCCTCGGCCACGGCGGCTGCTTCGGCTGCATCTATTCGGTACGAGGCGCCGGCGGCTACCAGATGTTCGGCGTGACGCCGGCGCCCATCTACGATCCGGCCCAGCGCCTCGATTACCTGCAGGACCACATGGTGTTCTTCCGGCCCGGCGACATCGTCCGTTTCCGCGCCATCGACCGCGCCGAATACGACCGGGTGCTGGCCGAGGTAGAGGAGGGTAGCTTCACCCTAAATATCCGTCCGGTGGACTTTTCCCTGGACGCCTTTCTCGACGATCCCCGTGGCTATCCGCGCACCCTGATGGAGGAGCCGGCATGATCAAGGTACTCAAACCCGGCCTGGCCACCTCGATCCAGGATCTCGGTCGCGAAGGCTACTACCACCTGGGCATCCCGCCGTCCGGGGCCATGGACAGCTACGCCTTGCGCGCAGCCAATCTGCTGGTGGGCAACGCACCCGGCGCCGCCGCCCTGGAATGCACCTTGCTCGGCCCGGAGCTGCACTTTACCGAAGACGCCCTGGTCGCCCTGAGCGGCGCGCGCATGACGCCACGCCTGGACGGCGCCGAAATGCCACTGGACGAAGCCTTCAGCGTGCGCGCCGGCCAGGTGCTCAAGTTCGATTACCTCAAGGCTGGCGCCCGTGGCTATCTGGCCGTGGCGGGTGGTTTCGCCGTGCCCGAGGTGCTGGGCAGTCGCTCGACGTACACCTTGGGCGGCCTCGGTGGCTTCCAGGGTCGAAGGCTCGCCGCGGGCGACGAACTGACTGTCGGAAGCCCAGCGACAGGCGCCAAGGCTGGCATCCGGTTGCCAGTCGACCTGGTGCCGGCTTGCGGTGGCGAGGTGACCCTGCGTGTAGTGCCGGGGCTCTATCATCACCGGCTGACCGCAGACGCCGCCGAGGCCTTTTTCGCCGATACCTGGACGGTGGGCTCCGAAGCCGATCGAATCGGCTACAGATTCAAGGGCGGCCGGCCGTTGCAATTCACGCCGCGCGAACAACCCTTTGGTGCCGGCTCGGATCCGTCCAATATCGTCGACAGCTGTTATCCCATCGGCTCGATCCAGGTACCGGCGGGCCTCGAACCCATCGTCCTGCACCGAGACGCCGTGTCGGGTGGCGGCTACGCCATGATCGGCACGGTCATCAGCAGCGACCTGGATTTGATCGGTCAGCTGCAGCCGAACCAGAAGGCGCGATTCGTGGCGGTAACCCTGGAAGACGCGTTGGCAGCACGGCGTGTGTACAAGGAGCGCCTGCAGCGACTGGAGCAGCTGTTGGCGAACTAGGGACTCGATGGCAGCCGGTGATCAGTCGAGAGATCCTGAAGGCGTCGTTCGTAACGGACGCGTTTTCAGGATCGTCATTCAAGGAGATCCTGATCGCTGATCGACAGGGCCAGGGTAGGGAAGCCGGAGTCGAAGCAGGTGGCCGAATCAGGGATAAGGTTAAAGACTGGAGGGGATGGCAAAGGGCAGTTGTCAGTCTAGGTCCATATTCAATTTAACATAATATACATTATGCGAAGTTATGGTTATGGCGCGCTGCACCGAGTGTCTGCCTTTTCACGCTGGCGGCTTTCTAAAATCCGCTACCGCCTTGCCAGTTTGCCAGACATTACTGCTTCAGGGATTCAGATCGCCGCTTACCGCACACCTGCAGCGCAAATTCCGCAGCGGCCGTTTGTACAAGATGCCGTCGACAGCTTTAATCGGATGGCGTCCGTTCCCGGAGCTCTTTCCCGATGGTCGCGCCTCCGCCTGTGTCACCACGCGCGAATGTCCTGGGTTTCCAACAAGTATTCCATCCCGAGGAGTTTTGAATGGCTTATCAAGCCGCTTCCGATCGCTACGACTGTATTCCTTACCGCCGCGTGGGTCGCAGCGGGCTCGTGCTGCCGGCGCTATCGCTGGGCCTCTGGCACAACTTCGGCGATACCACGCCACTGGATCGTCAGCGTGCCTTGCTGCGTACCGCCTTCGATCTGGGCATCAATCACTTCGACTTGGCCAACAATTACGGGCCGCCCTATGGCAGCGCCGAAATCAATTTCGGTCGGTTGCTGCGCGAAGACTTCGCCGCCTATCGCGACGAGCTCATCATCTCCAGCAAGGCCGGCTGGGACATGTGGCCCGGGCCCTATGGCCAAGGTGGCGGCTCGCGCAAATACGTGCTGGCCAGCCTGGACCAGAGCCTCAAGCGCCTGGGCCTGGATTACGTCGACATCTTCTATTCGCACCGTTTCGACGAACACACGCCACTGGAGGAAACCGCCAGCGCCCTAGCCACCGCGGTCCAGCAAGGCAAGGCGCTCTATATCGGCATCAGCTCCTATTCGGGGACCAAGACCCGGGAAATGGCCAAGCTGTTGGCCGACTGGAAGATCCCGCTGCTGATCCACCAGCCGGCCTACAACCTGCTCAATCGCTGGATCGAAAAGGATCTGCTGGATGCGACCGAGGAAATCGGCAGCGGCGTGATCGCCTTTACGCCACTGGCCCAGGGCTTGCTGACCGACAAGTACCTCAATGGCGTTCCGGCCGAAGCCCGGGTCAATCAGCCCGGTGGCCAGTCGCTGCAGCAAGGCCATCTGTCTGCCGAGAACCTGACCCGGGTCCGCGCCCTGGATGCCATCGCCAAGCGCCGCGGCCAGAGTCTGGCGCAGCTGGCCCTGGCCTGGACCCTGCGCGATCCGCGCATCACCAGCGCCCTGATCGGCGCCAGTCGGCCCGAACAGATCGTGGAAAACGTCGCGGCCCTAGACAACCTGAGCTTTACCGCCGAGGAACTGGCCGAGATCGACACCCATGCGGTCGAAGGCGACATCAACCTCTGGGCCAAGCCGTCCAGCGCGGAATAAGGCTGTGTTCGGCGTATCTGGCGCTCCAGGGCCAGGTACGCCTACCTCTATGAGCGCCTACCGGCCCAGGGCATGACCACCCTCGCCCGCCCTCACCCATGCGGCTGCTGACGCCGGGTTCCGATCTGCTCCTGCCGGTATTGACTGGGCGTCCGTCCGGTCTCGTTGCGGAAATGCCGGTTGAAATTGGACAGGTTGGAATAGCCCACCTCGAAACAGATGGCGGCGATGGACAACTCCGCCTGCAGCAGCAGCCGACAGGCTCGCTGGATGCGCAGCTTGCGCGCCAGTTCGATGAAACCGTGGCCGGTGACCTTCTTGAAGAAGCGTGAAAACCCCGCCTCGCTCATGCCGACGCGCCTGGCGATCACCGGCAGTCGGATATCCTCGGTGAGTTCGCTCAGCAGATAGTCGAAGGCCTGATGTACCCGTGCGGAACTGCGGGCATCCAGCGCCGGCGCATAACAGGCACTGGCCAGGACGAGCCTCTCGCTTCCCGGCGCCCGGGACAGTAAGCCCAGCAAGGCGAACAGCCTGAGTAGCCGCTCGGCGCCCTGGGCCTGGCCGATCGCCTCGATCAAGGCAGCCGCTTCGCGGGCCGTGTCGCCGCTGAACTCCAGCCCGCGTCGGGCCTGCTCCAGCAACGGCAGATAATCGCCCAGTTCCGGCGCCACGGCGCTCAGCGAGCGCAACAGTTCGCCGTTGAACTGGATGACCACGTCACGGCCGGCGATCACCTCGCCGCGCGGCAGATCGCCGATCCAGTCATGCGGCAGATCCGGCCCGATCATGGCCACGTGACCTGCGGCAAAGGGTCCGACATAGTCGCCGGCCAGCAGCCGGCCGCTGCCCTGGCGGATCAGGTGGATCTCGTATTCCGGATGATGATTCCAGCGCGCCAAGGCGTAGGGATAGTCGTGCTCGTACCAGCGAAAGCTCTGGTCGGGCGCGGCGAAGATCACTTCCAGCTCTGCCGGCCGCGCCTTGAGGAAGGCGGTCGCCTTCATGATGCACCTCTGCTCGTTCTTGTAGGCCCGCACCGGCCGGCCTGGCTATCGATGCTTTTTTGACCTCGGTGCGCTCGGCGATCCAGGTCAAAAATGTATCGGTAATCGGTCAGTGCCAGGTTAGCCAGCGGCTTGGCCCTGCTGTTGTAATCCTCTCCAGCTGCGCTGTCGAGATCAGATTTATATCGGCGGCCAGTCATTGATAACAACAACAAGCTGCCCGTTGTGGCAGTCACGGAGAGAAGAAGATGAAGCGCCCTATCGCCTTGCTGCTGTTGGCCGGTCTCGGGTTGACCGGTATTGCCCAGGCCGTCGAATCGGTCACCGTTGCCACCGTCAACAACAGCGACATGGTGCGCATGCAGCGGCTGTCCCAGGTGTTCGAACAACGGCACCCCGACATCAAGCTCAACTGGGTGGTGCTCGAAGAAAACGTGCTGCGGCAGCGACTGACCACCGACATCACTACCGGTGGTGGCCAATTCGATGTCCTGACCATCGGCACCTACGAAACCCCGCTCTGGGGGGCCAAGAACTGGCTGGAGCCGCTCGACAACCTGCCTGCCAGCTATGACGTCGAAGACATCTTCCCGGCGGTCCGCCAGGGGCTGTCGGTCAACAACCATCTCTATGCCCTGCCGTTCTATGGCGAAAGCACCGTCACCTACTACCGCAAGGACCTGTTCAAGGCCGCCGGCCTGCAGATGCCCGACAAGCCGACCTGGTCGCAACTCGCCGCGTTCGCAAGCCAGCTCAACCAGCCGGACAAGGAGCAATACGGCCTCTGCCTGAGGGGCAAGGCCGGCTGGGGGGAAAACGTCGCGCTGCTCAGCCTGATGGGCAATGCCTTCGGCGCGCGCTGGTTCGACGAGCAGTGGCACCCCGAACTGACCAGTCCCGAGTGGACGGCAGCGGCCAACTTCTATGTCGACAACATGAAGAAGTACGGCCCGCCCGGGGCTTCCAGCAACGGTTTCAACGAGAACCTGGCCCTGTTCAACAGCGGCAAGTGCGCGCTCTGGGTAGATGCCAGCGTCGCCGGTTCCTTCACCACCGACAAGAGCCAGAGCAAGGTGGCGGACGAGGTCGGCTTCGCCGCCTCGCCCCATGAGGTCACCGACAAGGGCTCGTCCTGGCTGTATGCCTGGTCGCTGGCGATCCCGGCGAGCGCCAAGCACAAGGAGGCGGCCAAGACCTTCATCACCTGGGCGACTTCCAAGGAATACATCCAGCTGGTGGCCGAGCAGGACGGCATCTCCAACGTCCCGCCGGGCACTCGCCAGTCCACCTACAGCCAGGCCTACCTGAGCGCTGCGCCCTTCGCCAAAATCACCCTGGAAATGATGCAGCACGCCGACCCGGCCCATCCCTCGGCCAAGCCGGTGCCCTATGTCGGCATCCAGTACGTGACCATTCCCGAATTCCAGGCCATCGGCACCTCGGTCGGCAAGCTGTTCTCGGCTGCCCTCACCGGCCAGATGAGCGTCGAACAGGCCCTCAACGCGGCCCAGACCTCGACGACCCGCGAGATGAAACGCGCGGGCTATCTCAAGTAATCCCTTTCTACCCCAAGAAGCCGACCGCGCGGTCGGCTTCTCTCGATTGGAGCCAAGACCATGAACAGACTGGAAGGAAAAAGCGCCCTGATCACCGGTGCCGCGCGCGGGATCGGCAAGGCCTTCGCCCAGGCCTACCTCAGGGAAGGCGCGACGGTGGCCATCGCCGACATCAACATCGATAGAGCCCACGAAACGGCCGAGGAACTGGGCGAGCGCGCCTACGCCCTGGCCATGGACGTCACCGACCAGGCCTCCATCGACACGGCCATCGCCCAGGTGGTCGCTACCGCCGGCAAGCTCGACATCCTGGTCAACAATGCTGCCCTGTTCGACCTGGCACCCATCGTCGAGATCTCGCGGGAAAGCTATGACCGGCTATTCGCCATCAACGTGGCCGGCCCCCTGTTCACCCTGCAGGCCGCTGCCCGGCAGATGATCGCCCAGGGGCATGGCGGCAAGATCATCAACATGGCCAGTCAGGCCGGTCGCCGCGGCGAAGCCCTGGTGGCCGTCTATTGCGCGACCAAGGCGGCGGTGATCAGCCTGACCCAGTCGGCCGGCCTCGACCTCATCAAGCACCGCATCAACGTCAATGCCATCGCCCCGGGCGTGGTCGATGGCGAGCATTGGGAAGGTGTGGACGCCCTCTTCGCCCATTACGAGCAACGACCGCTGGGCGAGAAGAAGCGCCTGGTCGGCGAAGCCGTGCCCTACGGCCGGATGGGAACCGCCGAGGACCTGGTCGGCATGGCGCTGTTCCTGGCGTCCAGTGACAGCGACTTCGTGGTGGCCCAGACCTACAACGTCGACGGCGGCAACTGGATGAGCTGATCGCCGCGCGGTCAGCTCAGGTCGTGCAGTTCCTTGACGATCGCCGGCCCGATCTGCAGGTCGGCAAAGCTGACCTCCAGGCCCTCGCGCTGCGGCGAACAGCAATAGGGCCCGACCTGCAGCGCCGCGCCCTCTTCGCTCGCGAAGCGGCACAGCCGCAACAGCGGCCAGGTCTGGCCATCCAGGGAATACTGGAGGCGCAGCACCTCGGCGTGCAGCGTCATGCGCAGCCAGAATCCCCTGACCGCATCCGGCATCGGCCCGAGGGCCCAGTCGGAATGCCCCAGGGTGAGGACGCTGCCCAGATGGCCAATGCCATCGTTGATCTCGAGCCCGGTCTTGCACCAGCGCTCGCTGCCCTGCCGCACCATCAGACCGGCCTGGTCGTACAGCTCGGTAAAGGTCCCGGTGATCCGCACCTGCACGGTGAAATCCGCGCCGGCCGCATAACCCCGGAAATGTCCGCTGTCACGTTCGAAGCCGTATTGGGTCTTCTGCCAGAAGTCGGTCTCGCGATCGGTGCTGATATGCAGCAGGCCGTCCGTATCGGACCAGCGCGTCGGCTCGTTCAGCCAATGGGCAGGCAGGGTCTTCGCAAGGGTCATGACAGGTATCCGCGGCGGATGGGCTGCGCTCACGATAGATCACGGATGCCCGATGCGCCAAAGCCAGACGGTAAATCGTACTGCGAGGACCGCGAGCAGAGCGCTGAGCGCCGTGCCAGGCGCCATTCCCTGCCCTCCAGCGACTTTTTTGCAGGCATGAAAAAAGGGAGCCCTGAGGCTCCCCCGTTCAAGTACGTCTGCTGTCCTCTTGTTTTTGTTGTCGGACGTCGACGTCATCGATCTTTAGTACGCCCCACCAACGAGGTGGGAAGTGAACAGATTACTTTGGTTGCTCTGGAGCGTTCCAAAATGATCGGTTCGCGAGCCTTGGCCGTCTTGTTCTTGTTGTGGGCGGTTAGCGGCGCATCTTGTTGTTCTTGTGCCAGTAATAAAGCACTCGCCGTGCCAACATTCATAAGTCGTTGAAAATACTGGGTTTATCTGATTCGAGGCTGATGTGCAGGCAACTGTTGCGGAGGATTTCGTTACCTTTTCACTCGGCCATGAAGGATCTGGTTACGACATCCACCCGCTCGGTAACGTCATCGGGGCTCAGCGACTGTAGGTCGAGCGCTTGAGCGTCGCTTCGTTGTTGCGCTGGGCGGCGGGCCGTTCCGGGTTGTCGGTGGGCAGGTACAGCAACCGCGTGGCCAGCACCTCGCGCCGCGGCTTGATGTCGGGTCGCAGGGCCCCGCGCTGAGTCCGGTCGAAGTCGCGCAGATCGACGACCTGCATGCCGTCCTGAGCCGGTACCACGAACACAGGCAGGTTCGCGTGGATCATGGCGTCATAGCGACTCTCCTCGCCGAACCAGAGCATCGCCCGGGGATGCGGTGCGATCTTCTTGTGGCGGACCAGGATGTCATCGTCCGCCATGCGATTGAGTGCCTGGTGTTCCTGCCATTCCGGAGTGCGATCCAGAGCGATCCGCTCCCGGTCGGCACGGGCCATGGCCAGGGTCTTGAGTTGCTCGCGCACCTTGGCCACCTTGACCCGCTCTCCCCCTGCGGTGTGCCCGGCCCAGGTAAAGGTCAGCTGCCGGACCGGATCGGGAAAGCCATGCACCTTGCGGATCAGCTGCTTGGTATTGAAGGCGCCACCCAGGGCCTTGCGCATGATGCGGGGCCGCGCCTCCGGCGCCAGCTCCAGCTCCAGGCGTGTCTGCTCGATCGCCGCGCTGAAGGCGGCCTTGCAGGTATTGATGGCCAGGATCTCCTCCATCAGCGGCTCGGCCAGGGCGATATAACCGGGCAGTCGGCTGACCGTACCCGGTGCCTGGCCGGGTTGCAGGTGGAAGGCCAGCAAGGCATCGCGGGTGAGTTCCACCGCGGCGCTGCCCTCGAAGGACTCCGCCGCGATGTGGTCAGGCACCCGCTGCTGGGCCAGCAGCGGCAGCCGCCAGACCCGGGCAGCTATCACCTTCCCGGGCCAGCGCTCATTGAAGATGGCGATGCTCCGCTTGAGGTCTTCGAACGCGCTCTTGATGTCTTCGTGCATGGCCAACTCCAACCTGATAACTACCAGATTGTAGCATTTACAAGAACTTGGGCCTCTTCTTGATAGCTGTGCAGAGGATCATCACTAAATGTGTTTATGCTATAGGGGTGGTATTGCTATTCAGGGGCTGTAGCTTCTGGGTAAATTGCGGACGGCCGTCCTGATCCCTGAGGGTGACCTGCAATTCGGCGGTCTTGCCGTCGATCTCCACCTCCCCGAAGAATTGAAAGTTGCTCAGCGGTGAGGTGTTCGCCTGAGGCGGCGCCTTCTGGAACACCACCTCGGGCCCGAAGGTGGCATTTAGCGGATTGGGACCGAAGCTGCCGGCGTTCAGCGGCCCCGCCACGAATTCCCAGAAGGGTTCGAAACCCTGGAAGGCCGCCCTGTCCGGGTGATAGTGGTGCGCGGCGCAGTAATGCACGTCCGCAGTAAGCCAGACGGTGTTGCGGATCCCCTGCCGGGCGATGAAACGCAGCAGGTCGGCCGTTTCCAGCTCGCGCCCCTTGGGGGCTCCGGGATCGCCATTGGCGATCGCCTCCCAGCGCGCCTGGCCCTGCGCGTCCTTGCCATCCGGGACCTGCAGCCCGATGGGCATATCGGCCGCGATCACCTTCCAGGTCGCCTTGGACGCCTGCAGCTCCTTTTTCAGCCAGTCGAGTTGCTCCTGACCCATAAAGGCGCCCTGCCCGCCCTCCTCGCTACCCAGGTTGCTGTCATTGCCGGCGCGATAGCTGCGCATGTCCAGCACGAAGACATCCAGCAGGGGGCCATAGGCGATCCGTCGATAGATGCGCCCTGCCCCGTCGGCCGAGACGCCCCGCATGGGCGCGTATTCCAGGAAGGCCTGGCGGGCCCGACCGCTCAGGACATTGATGTCCTTGACCCGGTAGCGATCATCCAGCGTCTTGCTCGGCGACCAGTTGTTGGTAGTCTCGTGGTCGTCCCACTGCCACACCTGGGGTACCTCGGCGTTGAATCTCTTGAGGTGGGCGTCCATCAGGTTGTAACGATAGTTGCCGCGGAATTCGTCCAGGGTTTCCGCCACCTTGCTCTTGGCCTCGGTGGTGAGGTTGCGCCAGATGCGGCCCTCTTCCACCGTCAGCTGGGCCGGGACCGGGCCGTCGGCATAGATGGTGTCGCCGCTGTGCAGGAAGAAGTCCGGCCGCCGCTCGCGCATGGCGTTGTAGATGCGCATGCCGCCGATGTCGGGATTGATGCCAAAGCCCTGCCCCACGGTGTCGCCGCCCCAAACGAAGCGGATATCCCCGCGCTGGCTGGGCGCCGAGCGCAGGTGGCCGATGACGGGCTCGCTGAGCGCGCCGCTGTCTACGTCTTCGAAGCGCACGCGGTAGAAGATGTGCTGATCGGCCGGCAGCCCGGCCAGGTCGATGCGGGCCGTATAGTCCTGGGCCGCCGTGGTGACGGGACCCGTCGCCTTGCGCAGGGAGCGAAAGCTCTCCTGGGTATCCCACTCCACCAGCAGCCGCGCCGGACGATCCGTCCGACTCCAGATCAGCGCCTGCCCGCCGGTGACATCCCCCGCCTGGACCCCATCGGGTATTCCCGGGCGCCCTGCCGGTGCGGCCCAGGTTCGCTGGCCCAGGGCGGGCAACAGCAGCGTGGCACCCAGGCCTTGCAGAACGCGACGACGATCGGGACGGATAAGGGACATGGCAACGGCCTCTGGCGGAAAAAGGCTAGCACTACCCCGCCTTGATGACCCGTTCGTGACAATAGGGGTATCAGGTGAAAGCCACGGTCCCTATAGGGGTGGTATTAAAGTACGGGTGCTTTGGCCTGGGCGGTCTGAAATGGCATCATGGCGCCCCCATTACGATCCGCCGTTGTGGCCGTCGCGAAGTTGCTTGGAGCCCCCATGTCCGCCAGACCCTACATCACCGTCACCCCGCCCAACGTCGCGCTGCATGGACGGGTCGCCCCACCCGGTTCCAAGTCCATCACCAACCGCGCCCTGCTGCTGGCAGCGCTGGCCAAGGGCACCAGCCGCCTGACCGGCGCTCTCAAGAGCGATGACACCCGGCACATGTCCGAGGCGCTGCGGCAGATGGGTGTCACCGTCGACGAACCCGACGCCACTACCTTCGTGGTGACCAGCTCCGGGCGCCTGCAGCAACCGGAAGCACCGCTGTTTCTCGGCAATGCCGGCACGGCGGTGCGCTTCCTGACCGCGGCGGTGGCCACCGTCGACGGCGCCGTGACCCTGACCGGTGACGCCTATATGCAGAAGCGGCCGATCGGTCCCCTGCTGGAGACCCTGAGCGCCAATGGCATCCAGGTGGAGGCGCCGAGCGGCTGCCCGCCGGTGACCGTTACCGGCCAGGGCCGTCTCACCGCGCGCCGCTTCGAGGTGGATGCCGGCCTGTCCAGCCAGTATGTCTCCGCCCTGCTGATGCTGGCCGCGCTCGGCAGCGAACCGGTGGACGTCGCCCTGCGCGGCAGCGACATCGGTGCCCGTGGCTATGTCGACCTGACCGTCGAGGCGATGCGCGCCTTCGGCGCCCAGGTCGAGCAGCTGGACGCCGCCACCTGGCGGGTCGCCCCGACCGGCTACGTCGCACGGGACTACTTCATCGAGCCGGACGCCTCCGCCGCCACCTATCTCTGGGCAGCCCAGGCCCTCACCGGCGGAACCATCGACCTGGGGGTGGCCGACGACGCCTTCACCCAGCCCGATGCCAAGGCCCTCGACCACATCGCCGCCTTCCCTCGGCTGCCGGCGGTCATCGACGGCTCGCAGATGCAGGATGCCATTCCTACCCTGGCGGTCCTGGCAGCCTTCAACGAGACCCCCGTGCGCTTCGTGGGCCTGGCCAATCTGCGCGTGAAGGAATGCGACCGGGTGGCGGCCCTGCACGACGGCCTCAACGCCATTCGCGCCGGTCTCGCCAGCGTCGAGGGTGATGACCTGCTGGTGGCGGCCGACCCTGCCCTGGCCGGTACCCGGACCGATGCCGTGATCGAGACCCACGCCGACCACCGGATCGCCATGTGCTTCGCCCTGGCCGGCCTGAAGGTGGCAGGCATCCGCATTCTGGACCCCGAATGCGTCGGCAAGACCTATCCTGAATACTGGAATGCCCTGCGCAGTTTGAACGTCCAGCTGAGCGAGGGTATCGAAGCCTAGGTAACGCCCGTCACACGCCCGCTCGCTGAATGGAATCCCCGCATGTCGACCTCTCTGCTCGAACAGCAGGCGCTTTTGCAGTTGACCTCCCACGCTCTGGTCATCACCGACCGCGACGGGTGCATCGAGCGTTGGAACCGCGGGGCCGAGCTGCTATGTGGCTGGCCGGCCAGCGAAGCCCGGGGCCAGCGCTTCGCTGATCTGCTGACGTCGGGTCGGGACGCCGCCTTCCTGACCACCGCCCTGCATCAGGCGCTGGTCGACGAGCACGGCCAGGGCGCCGGCTGGATCACGGTGCAGGGCGGTACGCCACGCTGGGTGGAGATCGCCACTACCGCTCTGAAGGACGCCGAGCACCCGCTCGGCTTCGTGCATGTGCTGCAGGACAGGACCGATCAGCTGATAGCCGAAGAGCGGGTGCGACTGGCCCAGGAGGTCGGGCGCGTCGGTACCTTCGAGCTGTTACCCGGCGAGGCCCGACTGCTGGTGTCCTCGGGATTCTGCCAGCTGTGGGGCTTACCGGTCCGCCGCAGCTATCCCCTGGAAGAGCTGATCCGGCAGCTGCATCCCGACGACGTCTCCAGCCTGCGAACCCTGACCGCGGCGCCGGACGACGACGCCCTCGACTATCTCGAATACCGCATTCGCCGTGCCGACACCGGCGAGGAGCGCTGGCTCGGTCGGCGCGGCCAGTTGATGACCAGCCAGGGCGGCGGCCGCTATCTGGGCGTGTGCTACGACATCACCGAGCGCAAGCTCAACGAAGCCGCCATCACCGAACGCGATCTCTGGCTGCAGGAGCTGTACCACGGCATGCGCGAGGGCTTCTACATGGCCCAGGCGATCCGCGATGCCGCTGGCCGGATGGAGGATTTCCGTTTCCTGGAGGTCAATCCGGTCTTCGCCACCCTCACCGGCATCCCCCTGGATCAGGTCCTGGGGCGGACGCTGCGCGAATCCCTGCCGCAGCTGGAAGCCGACCTGCTGCCTGCCTATGTCGACTTCATGAACGGCGATGCCGAATTCACCCAGTTCGACATCCTGCTGCACCTGCAGCATGAACACTGGTACGAGGTGCGCGCCCACAAGCTGCCGGGCGATCGTTTCGCGGTGCTGTTCATCGACATCAGCAATCATCGCCGTCAGGCTCAGGAGCTGGCCCGCAACGAGGCGCAGCTGCGCGCCATCATCAACTCCATCGACCAGATGGTCTGGGCCACCCGCCCCGATGGCCACCACTTCTATTTCAACAACCGCTGGTACGAATTCACCGGAGTGCCGGAAGGCTCCACGGAGGGCGAAGGCTGGGCCAACGTCTTCCACCCGGACGACCAGGAGCGCACCTGGAAGGTCTGGCACCACAGCCTCAGCACCGGCGAGCCCTACCACATCGAATACCGCCTGCGGCATCGCTCCGGGCGCTACCGCTGGGTGCTCGGCCGGGCGCAACCGGTGCGTGACGCCAAGGGCCGCATCGAGCAATGGTTCGGCACCTGCACCGATATCCAGAGCATCGTCGATGCGCGGGAGGTCCTCACCCGTTCGCGCCAGGAGCTGGAGCAACAGATCGAACTGCGCACCCGCGAGCGTGACCGGATGTGGCGCATCAGCCATGACCTCATGGTGATCTGCCGCGCCGATGGCGAGGTGAAGACGGTTAACAGCGCCGCTACCCGCCTGCTGGGACGGCGTGAGACCGATCTGGCCAGCATCCAGCTCACTGAACTCATCCATCCCGACGATCAGCGCCAGGTCTTCGATACCCTGCGCAGCCTGGGCCGCCAGCAGGGCTCGGCCAATCTCAGGGCGCGGTTGCGTGGCCGCGATGGCAGCTATCGCATCCTCGACTGGACCGCCAGCGCCGAAGACGAGCTGATCTACGCCGTGGGGCGCGACGTCACCGAGCAGCAGGAGCTGCAGGAGCAGTTGCGCCAGGCGCAGAAGATGGAAGCTGTGGGTCAGCTCACCGGTGGCATCGCCCACGACTTCAACAATCTGCTGACCGGCATCATGGGCAGTCTCGACATGCTGCAGCGGCACCAGAAGGCCGGTCGCCAGGACAAATTCGACCAGTATCTGCACTCGGCGCTGACCTCCGCCCAGCGCGCGGCCGCCCTCACCCAGCGGTTGCTGGCCTTTTCCCGGCGCCAGGCGCTGGATCTGCAGCCCATTCACGTCAACGACTGCGTGCGCTCCATGGAGGAACTGCTGCTACGCAGTCTGCGCGGCGATATCGTCCTGCAGCTCGAGCTGGACGCCGGACTCTGGCAGGCGCTCACCGATGCTCACCAACTGGAAAGCGCCCTGCTCAACCTGGTTATCAATGCCCGCGATGCTCTGCCTCATGGCGGCACCGTCCGCATCGAGACGCGCAATGTCTATCTCAGCGACAGCGGCAATGGCCTGGACGCCGTGAGCGCCGGTGACTATGTGGCGCTGCTGGTGACGGACAACGGCATTGGGATGCCACCCGAGGTCATGGCACGCGCCTTCGACCCCTTCTTCACCACCAAGCCCATCGGCCAGGGCACCGGCCTGGGGCTATCGATGATCTATGGCTACGCCAAGCAGTCCAAGGGGCATGTCCGGCTCGATTCCCTGCCCGGCCAGGGCACGACCGTGGGCCTCTACCTGCCCCGCTACCTGGGCGCCGATGTCAAGCCGCCGCGGCTGGCCTCCCCTACGGTCACCGCTCACAGCGCCGGCAAGACCGTGCTGGTGGTGGAAGACGAACCCGTGGTCCGGCAGATGGTGGTGGATCTGTTGCGCGAACTGGGCTACGCGACCCTGCAGGCCGAAGACGCGCGCAGCGCGCTGCCGTTGCTGGAAAGCGGCCGCCCCATCGACCTGCTGCTGTCCGATGTCGGCCTGCCGGGCATGAACGGTCGCCAGCTGGCCGAGATCGCGCGGCAGCGCCGGCCCGGCCTCAAGGTACTGTTCGCCACCGGCTATGCCGAGGGGGCCCACCTGGAAGGCTATCTCGACCCCGGCATGACCCTGATCACCAAGCCCTTCAATCTCGACGCTCTGGCCACGCGCGTCGGCGAAACCCTGGCAGCCGATCCCCTGCCCCTCAGCTCGGCGGCTGTTGGCCCGCAAGACGGCGATAACTGAGCGGACTCTGGCCGGTGCCGCGGCGGAAGAAGCGGGCGAAGTAGGCGGGATCGGCAAAGCCCAGGGCATCGGCGATCTCGCCCACCGATGCCTGGGTGTAGGTCAGGGTGCGGCGCGCCTCCAGCAGCAGGCGCTGGTGCACGATGGCCAGCGCCGAGGCTCCGGCCAGCTGCCGGCAGAGGCCGTTCAGGTGTACTCCCGAGATCCCGAGCGCCGCCGCGTAGCGCCCCAGGCTCCAGTGCTCGCGATAGTGCTGCTCCACCAGCGCCAGAAAGCGTCCCAGGTGCTGTTCGGCGCGTCGTGGCAGGGTCGCGCCCTGTTCGGGCCGATGCTGCCGCAACAGCCAGATCGCCAGGCTATCGAGCAGGGCTTCGAGCATGACCTCGCGACCGGGCTTGTGGCCCTCGTATTCGGCGACGAGCTGACCGATCAACTGGTCGATCCAGGGGGCGTCGGGTCCGCTCAGGTCCAGGCACCCGGCGGCCAGGAACAGTCCCTGCCCGGCTCTCTGGCAGCGCTGCTTCAGGCGCTCCAGCTGAGGCACCGGCAGGGTGACCACGAAGCCCTCCACCGAAGGCTCGAATTCGAAGGCATGCACGCACAACACCGGCAGCACCACAAGCAGCGGCCCGGTCCTTTCGCCCTGCCAGTCTTCCAGCTGCAGGCGCACCCCGCCCTGGCGCACATAGAGCAACTGCGCGAGATCCGCATGACGATGGGTTTCGATATGCCAGGCATGCAGCCGACTGCGACTCTCGATGGTTTCGCAGTGCAGCAGGTCCGGCGCTGGCCAAGCCTGGGCCTCGCCATACAGCTTGAAGATGGGTGGCAAGGCAGTGGTCATCGTCAGTCCTTGGGCGATAGCCGCACGAATCATTGAAAAGTACCAGAAAGTTTCGCAAAGGTCTCTGTCGATACCAGAGAAAACCGTCCAAAAATACCGGAGCCCCATAATAAACGGCGATCACGCCAGACAAGAGGACAGACTCCATGCGCACCCAAGTCGTCATCATCGGCGCGGGCCCTTCCGGACTGCTGCTGGGCCAGCTGCTCACCCGCTCGGGTATCGACAACGTCATCGTCGAGCGCCAGAGCGCCGACCACGTACTCAGCCGCATCCGTGCCGGCGTGCTCGAACAGGGCACGGTCGATCTGCTGCGCCAGGCCGGCGTCGCCGGGCGGCTGGAACAGGAAGGCCAGGTGCATGAAGGCGTGGAGTTCGCCATCCACGGCCAGCGCGAGCGACTGGACCTGAACGATCTGCTGGGCGGACGCTGCGTCACCGTCTATGGCCAGACCGAGGTGACCCGCGACCTGATGGCCGCCCGCCAGGCCAGCGGCGCCCCTACCTTCTACCAGGCCAGCGAGGTCCAGCCCCACGAACTCAAGGGCGAGCGTCCTCATGTCACCTGCCAGGTCGCCGGTGAGACGCTGCGCATCGACTGCGATTACATCGCCGGCTGCGACGGCTTCCATGGCGTTTCGCGCCGCAGCATCCCGGACGGCGTACTCACCGAATACGAGCGGGTCTATCCCTTCGGCTGGCTGGGCTTGCTGAGCGATACCCCGCCTGCCGCCGACGAACTCATCTACGTCAATCACCCGCGTGGCTTCGCGCTATGCAGCATGAGATCGGCGACCCGCAGTCGTTACTACCTGCAGGTGGAAGCCGGAGATTCGGTGGAGAACTGGTCGGACGAGCGTTTCTGGGCGGAACTCAAGGCGCGCCTGCCGGCCGAGACGGCGGCCCAGCTGGTGACCGGTCCCTCGCTGGAAAAGAGCATCGCCCCGCTGCGCAGCTATGTGGTCGAACCCATGCAGTACGGCCGGCTGTTCCTGGTCGGCGATGCCGCCCATATCGTCCCGCCCACCGGCGCCAAGGGACTCAACCTGGCCCTGGGCGACGTGCGCAATCTGCACCTGCTGCTGGAACGCGCCTATCGCAGCGGCGACGCCAGCTGCCTCGAACGCTACTCGGCGCTCTGCCTGAAGCGGATCTGGGCGGCAGTGCGCTTCTCCTGGTGGATGACCACCGCCCTGCACCGTTTTCCGGATACCGATGCCTTCACCCAGCGGGTGCAGGACGCCGAACTCCAGGCGCTGCTCGATTCCAGAGCGGGTCGCACGACCCTCGCGGAAAACTACGTCGGATTGCCCTTCCCCGCCCTGGATTGATCGAGGTCGCCCGCAGGTGGTGACGGCTGCGCGTCTGATGCATGATGGCGCCCCCGTTCCACCTGGCGCCCTACCCTCATGCTCGAATTCGCCCTGGACCCCATGACCCTGACGCTGCTCGCCGGGGTCGCCTTCCTCGCCGGTTACATCGACGCCATCGCCGGCGGTGGCGGCCTGCTCACGGTGCCGGCGCTGCTGATGGCCGGCGTGCCGCCCCATCTGGCGATCGGCACCAACAAGCTCAGCTCGACCTTTGGCAGCGCTACCGCCGCCTACACCTTCTACCGCCGCAAGCTGTTCCATCCCCGTCAGTGGCGGCATGCGCTGCTGGCTACCGCCCTCGGTGCGGGGGTCGGCGCCTTGGTGGCCCACCATCTCTCCGCGGACTTCCTCAATCAGCTGCTGCCGGTCGTGGTGTTCAGCTGCGCCCTCTATCTGCTGTTCGGCGGCACGCCCAAGGCACCGGTGCTCAGCGATGCGCCCGTGCCGCAACGGCGCCAATGGCCCCAGGGCCTGACGCTGGGTGCCTACGACGGCCTGTTCGGGCCAGGCACGGGCGCCTTCTGGACGGTCAGCAGCCTGCTGCTCTATCCCCTGGATCTGCTCAAGGCCAGCGGCGTGGCGCGCACCATGAATTTCGTCAGCAACGGGGTCGCCCTGGTGATGTTCATCGCCCTGGGACAGGTGCTCTGGGTGCTGGGGCTGACCATGGGTCTGTCACTGACCCTCGGGGCCTACCTGGGCGCGCGCAGCGCCATCGCCGGCGGCGCCAAGTTCATCCGCCCGGTGTTCATCTGCGTCGTGCTGGCGCTGACCGTCAAGCTAATCTGGCAGCACTGGTTCAGCGCCGCCTAGGCGCTCGACCCGATAGCGATCGATCAGAAAGCGCGAGATGGAAAAGGCCGGCGGCAGCGTCGGCAACTCGCGCAGGTGGAACCAGCGGGCATCTTCGATTTCATCCGGTTGGCAGCGGATGTCGCCGCTCAGGTAATCGACGTGATAGCCCAGCATCAGGGAATGCGGATAGGGCCAGTTCTGGCTGCCCTGGTAGCGCAGGTTGGTGACCGAAACGCCCACCTCTTCCATGATCTCCCGGTGCACGCAGGCCTCCGCCGACTCGCCCGGCTCGACGAAGCCGGCCAGGGTGCTGAAGACCCCGGGCGCGAAACGGGGCGACCGCGCCAGTAGTACCTCGTCACCGCGCGTGACCAGGGCGATCATGCTCGGCGACAGGCGCGGATATTGGGTGAGCTGGCAATTCGGGCATTTGAGGCCGCGCTGGCCATCGAGGGCGAAGGTGCGGGTACCGCACTGTCCGCAGAAGCGATGCTGGCGTGCCCAGGTCCCGATCTGATTGGCATAGCCCAGCAACTTGAACAGCGCATGGGGCGATTGCAGCATCAGCGGCCGCAAGGGTTGCCAGACGCAGCCCTCGATGTCCGGCGGGGTGTCCAGCTCGAGCAGGGTGACCGGCTGGGCCTGCCACTGGCCAAGGCCGTGGCGCTCTCCTTCGAATCCCTGCACCCGCGAATCGTCGCTGGCGAAGAGCACGTCCGCACCCGAGGTCAGAAACGCCTGGCCGCTATGGACGACCAGCCAACCGCCAGAGGATTGGGCAGTCTGGAACCAGCCGGGCTGCCAGACACTCATGCCGCAGCCGAGGTCCAGCCCAGGGCGTGAATGCTTTGCGCCGCGATATCGAGGATTTCCGGGGTACCGTCCTGACTCTCGGTGCCACCGCTTTCGACAAAGAATTCGATGCTGCTGAGGGCATCCGCCAGCACCTCGAGGGTCGCCGGCTCACAGGCCTGGCCGCCCTCGATCAGGCAGCGCTGGATGTAACCGGTGCAGGCACGCACCAGCTCGGCCGCCCGGGGATTGCCCAGGAAGAACAACGCCCCGCGGACGGTATCCAGCAGCGCCGGCACGGTGGCCAGGTGCAGGGCGTCGCCCCGCGAATCGAGGAAGGCACCGATGGCGCGCTTGGCGTCGGTCAGGCCCTTGTAGGCTTCCCGATGCAACAGCGCCTGGGCTTCGCCCAGCTGGTAATTGGCGACACTGACCTGGACGCCATCGGCTTCCAGCGGCACGTCGATCAGCGAGCCCTGCCCTTCGGGCTGGCCCAGCAGACTTTCCACCAGCAGCAGGGCATCGGCCAGGGGCGCGAGATCGTCCAGCACCAGGGACTTGTCGCGGAACTGGGAGATATTCGGCAGGCACTGCTGCAGGACCTGGCCGGCATTCTCCTGGCCAACCATCTCCAGCGTCTTGCCGAGCAGGCCGACCTGGACATACAGCCGGGAGAAGTTGTCGGAGCGTGGCAGCCGATTCTGCTCGGCGCCGTTGCGCAACTCGGTTTCAATGAGATCTATCAGGTCCTTGACCGTCTCCAGCTCTTCGCGGATGGCGGCCGACAGCGAATGCATCACGGCATGACCCGGACCGGCGAGACGCTTCTTGCCGGCTTCGAGCTGGGCGTCGGTGAAACCGAGTCGCTCGAAACCGTAGGCATTCATGACTTCCTGTGGATGGGCGCCTTCGACACCGGCCAGCGCCAGCAGATACAGCAACTCCTTGAGAGTGCTGCGCGCGGGCTCGTGCAATTCGTTGCCCAGCATCTGGCGCAATTCGCGATCCACCCGGGCGAACAGCTGCTTGCGTTCACGGGTGGCAGTCAGGCGACCCTGGGCGAAGCCCTCGACGGTAGCCGCGGCGACCCAGGGCAGGTAGCCGCCGACCTGATCGTGCAGCAGCGCCGCGGAGCGCTCCAGCGCCCGCGCCATTAGGCGCAGACTGGCTACGCCATTGACGTCGCGCAGGAAGCCCAGCAGGCCGACCTGGTACATCTGGCGCATCCGGCGTGCCTGGGCCTGACGCTCGCGCAGGCCAAGGCGCGTGGTGGCGCTGATCAGCGGGCGCTGATCGAGGCGGACGCTGAAGAAATAGCTTTCCGGAAGTTCGGGTTCGCCGCCCGCCAGGCGCAGGGCATTGATCGCCGGCAGCAGCAATTCGGGCATCTCGTCCTGGCCGCTGCGCAGCTGTTCGAGATAGCGGCGCAGGACATGCAGCCCACGGCAGATCGCCATGAGGTGCTCGTCATGCTCGGGACCGGCGCCGGCCGGGATGTCGTTGGCAATCTGCAGCGTCTGATGGGCGAGCAACTGGGCGCCTGCCAGCTCGATCAGCGTCAGGGCGCCGCGAATCTGGCCGATACTCTCGACCGCGCGCTGCAACAGGCTGCTGCAGTGCCGCTCGACGATGAATCGTTCAAGATGGGATTCAGCTTCCTCTATGGTCGCGAACAGCTGTTCGCGGACCAAGCTCAAAGCTCTTGCTCCGGTCACCATAGTGCCTTACGCCTCCTGCGCCATTACAACCTCGCCAACGCCATTTTAAAACGGGAAGAAAGGCTTGCTATTCCAACTGGAGCCTAGGTACCTGCGTCTTCCTGACCGGGCCACACTAATCATTCCAGGCGGACGGGGATTCGACCTCACGCCACGCCAGGGAACCTTGCTCTGGAACGCTAGACCTGTAAATCCACAAAAGCGAAGCGATAATTCCGAATCGTCATATGATTTTCAGGAACCAATAAAGTTCCGCGCAATTCGAAATTCGAGGCTTCATGCGGGCTCAAATGACCAGCCTGCAGCATCTTAGTTGAACAATAGCTGAAAATTGTGAGGTCTTTCAGCTTATTCGGACGAACGCGAACGCCCGGTCAGGCACTGACCGGGCGCTGAGGAGAAGGGAGGAAGGCGTTATTCGGCTCCGGCGCCCGCCAGCCAGAGCGGGGTCCGGCCACAGCTCTTCTCGATGGCCGCCATGCGCGCCGCATGGGCATCGAGATCGGCGCTGCTGGCGTTGATCACGCGCGTGCGCTGGCGATCGGCCGGCAGCCGCCGGATCGGCATGACGTAGTTGCCATCGCCATTGCCTTCCTGGCCGTGCGCGGCCAGGGACAGGCTGGTCTGGCCACCGGTCATGGCCAGGTAGACGTCGGCGAGGATCTCGGCGTCCAGCAGGGCGCCGTGCAGCTCGCGGTTGGAGTTGTCTACGCCATAGCGCTTGCAGAGCGCATCCAGGCTGTTGCGCTGCCCGGGATGCCGACCGCGGGCCATGACCAGGGTGTCGAGCACCGAGCAGTGCTGGGTGATGTCGGCCCGCTCGGGATGGGCGCCCAGCCGGGCGAACTCCATGTTGATGAAGCCCACGTCGAAGGGCGCGTTGTGGATGACCAGCTCGGCGCCTTCGATGAATTCGAAGAAGCTGTCGGCGATCTCGGCGAAGCGCGGCTTGTCGGCCACGTATTCGTCGGTGATGCCGTGGACCGCGATGGCGCCTTCGTCGATCTGACGATCCGGATTGAGATAGACATGGAAGTGCCGCCCGGTCAGCCGCCGGCCAATGACCTCCACCCCACCGATCTCGATGATTCGATGGCCATCGGTCACCGGCATGCCGGTGGTTTCGGTATCCAGAACTACGTATCTCATCGCTAACCTCTTGGCTGGTTACGCCCTGGCGGCCTGCTTGGCCTGCCGGACTTCATCGACACCGCGGTTGGCCAACTGGTCGGCCCGCTCGTTCTCGGGATGGCCGGTATGGCCGCGCACCCAGCACCACTCGACCTGATGGCGCTGAACCTGCTCGTCCAGGGCCTGCCACAATTCGGCATTCTTCACCGGCTGGCGCGCGGCGGTCTGCCAGCCGCGCTTCTTCCAGTTCACCAGCCACTGGGTGATGCCCTTCATCACGTACTCGGAGTCGGTGGTCAGGCGGATCTGGCAGGGGCGCTTGAGCGCCGCCAGCGCCTGGATGGCCGCCATCAGCTCCATGCGATTGTTGGTGGTGTTGGCTTCGCCACCCCAGAGCTCGCGCTCCGCACCCTTGAATTTCAGCAAGGCACCCCAGCCGCCCGGGCCGGGATTGCCCTTGCAGGCGCCGTCGGTAAAGACCTCGACGATATCGTCACTCATTGGATTCACTCGATTCGCGGCGGCTGATCTTGGCCACCGGCATGGGCACCAGCTTGCCACGCGGTTCCTTGCGCGCCTGGGGCACGGGGCGCAGGCCGAACATCAGCTTGCGCGCCGACAGCAGATAGAAGCCCGCCCCCGCCGCCTGTTCGCAGTTGGGTTCGGCCTCGCCCTGCTCCATCCAGGCCAGCCGCTGCTGCCACTTGGGGGATGAAAGCGGCGGACGATAACACCCGAAGCGACGTTTCTCCAGCGCGAAGCCCAGTACCGAGAGCCAGTCGCCGACCCGGCTGGGGCCAAAGCAACGGGCCTTGCGCAGGGCGTCCCGGGCCAGGTAATGGCGCATGCCCCAGAGACTCCAGGGGTTGATGCCCACCACCACCAGATGCCCGCCCGGGCGCACGCTCAGAGCCGCTTCGCGCAACAGCCGATGGGGCGCCAGGGAGAAGTCCAGACCGTGTTGCAGGAGGACCACGTCGGCGGCGTGCTCACCCAGCGGCCAGGCGCCCTCCTCGCAGACGATGTCGACATCCCCCAGCGGCGGACCGATGCGCACCGCATGGCGGAGCTGGCCGCAATTGGCCGGCGCCTCGGGGTGCGGACCGTAATGGATCAGATAGCTGCCGAAGTGACGCTTGAGCTCTTCATCGATCAGCACCCGCTCCTGCTCCAGCAGCAACTGGCCCAGCGGGCCGGCCAGCCATTCCCGTGCCGAGCTCATCAATTTCAGCCAGCGCGGATCGACCTGGGCGGAGAATTCATCGTGCATCGTCTGGTCCTCTCATACTGAAGCCTAAGCCCTTCCACCGACTGCTACCCTAGGGGCCAGCCGTCCGACCAGAGAGCCCATCCATGTTCGACATCCTTCCGTTGCCCGCTTTCAACGATAACTACATCTGGCTGATCAAGGACGCCGCGACAAGACAGGCGGTCGTGGTCGATCCCGGCGATGCCGCCCCCGTCCTGGCCTGGCTCGACGCCCATCCGGACTGGCGCCTCTCCGACATCCTGATCACCCACCATCATAACGACCACACCGGTGGCATCGCCGCCCTGAAGGGGCGCAGCGGCGCCCGGGTCAGCGCGCCAGCCGACGAACGCATCGCCGCGGTCGATCTGCCGCTCACCGACGGCCAGCAACTGGAGGTGCTGGGCGCCCGCTTCGAAGTCCTGCGCGTGCCTGGCCATACCGCCGGCCATATCGCCTTCCATGTCCCTGGCAAGCGGCCCCTGCTGTTCAGCGGCGATACCCTCTTCTCGGCCGGCTGTGGCCGCCTCTTCGAAGGCACGCCCAGCCAGATGCTCGGCTCGCTGCAGCGCCTGGCCGAGTTGCCGGACGCCACCGAAATCTACTGTGGCCATGAATACACCCTGAACAACCTGCGTTTCGCCGAGGCAGTGGAGCCGGACAATGTCGCGGTCCGGGAGGCCCTGGCCGAGACCCGGCAACTCAGGGACGCCCAGCGCCCCACCCTGCCCTCCAGCCTGGGCCGCGAACGCCAGATCAACCCCTTCCTGAGAACCGGCGAAAGCAGCGTGCGCCAACGCCTTCAGGAAGAACGCGGGGTGCCGGCCGAGGCGTCGGAGGATACCTATTTCGCCGCCTTGCGCGGCTGGAAGGACACGTTCTGACACCTATTGCCCAGATCCTGCCAGAGCGCTGAAACCCAGGGTTTTCGGTCGTCGTACAGGTCACAGGCCAAGGGGTTGTTCCTTGACCCCCCGGGATGCGGTTCCTAGAATCGCCCATCCTTCAGCTCCCGGAAAGCCCAGACCGATGCCGCCAGCGACGCCGAAAACCCGCGAAATAGACGTGCTGGCCACCTCCTTCAAAGTCTCGGCGCTCTGCCTCGCCGTCTTCCTCGCCGGCTGTCAGAGCAATCAGCAGCCCGATAATCGTGCCTACCAGGCCGATCTGCACATGACGCCCAGCAAGATCCAGCGCCCGCCGGAATGGCTGCGCAAGGCGCCGACCGCGGCAGCGACCAGTGGCGACATCTGGGACCGGGTACGGGACGGCTATCAGTTGCAGGGCGCCGGCGACAACGGCACCAACCCGCGCATCGATCGCCAGCGCCTCTGGTACGCCAGCCACGAAGCCGCCCTCGCGCAGTCGTGCAGTCGCGGTGCGCCCTATCTGCATTACATCGTCGAGCGCCTGGAAGAGCGCAACATGCCGCTGGAACTGGCCCTGCTGCCGGTGGTGGAAAGCTCCTTCAACCCCAACGCCCTCTCGCGCAGCGCCGCCTCCGGGCTGTGGCAGTTCATCCCCACCACGGGGAAGTACTTCAATCTGCGCCAGACCCGCTTCTATGACGGTCGCCGCGACATCACCGCCTCGACCAATGCCGCCCTGGATTACCTGAGCAAGCTGCACGACATGTTCGGCGGCGACTGGCTGCTGGCGCTGGCCGCCTACAACGCCGGCGAAGGCACGGTCAGCCGCGCCATCGAGCGCAACCAGTCGCTTGGCCTGCCCACCGACTACTGGAATCTGTCGTCGCTGCCTCCGGAAACCCAGGACTACGTGCCCAAGCTGCTCGCCGTCTCCCAGATCGTGCGCAACCCGGACGCTTACGGTCTGGCCCTGGAATCCATCCCGGACGAGCCCTACTTCGAAGTGGTGGACATCAAGCAGCACCTGGACCTGGCCCGGGTGGCCGAGCTTGCGGACCTGGATGCCAACGAACTCTATCGCCTGAATCCCGCCTACACCCAGCGCGTCACCATGGACGGCCCCAAGCACCTGCTGGTGCCGGCGGAAAAGGCCAAGCGCCTGGTTGCGACCCTGCCCAACATCACCCCCGACGCCGTGGTGCAGTGGCAGGAATACCGGGTGCGCCGCGGCGATACCATGCGCAGCGTGGCCAAGCGCAATCGCGTGAGCGTCGAGCAGCTCGCCGCCCTCAACAAGCTCAACAGCAGCAGCCGCCTGTCCGCAGGCCGGGAATTGATGATCCCGCGCCGCGAGACCGGCAAGACCACGACACCGCTGGAAACCATCGCCGTGGCCGAAGAGCCCGTGGTGCGCACCTACAAGGTCCGCACCGGCGACAGCCTCTGGTCCATCGCCCGGGCCAACGAGGTGGAGCTGGCCGACCTCAAGCGCTGGAACGATCTCGGCAAGCGCGGCCTCAAGGTCGGCGAGACCCTGAAGCTGCACGGCACGGGCAGCAGCAGCGCCTCCGCCGTGGCGATGCCGGCGTCCTATACCGTCAAGACCACCCAGGCCGCCGCCAAGGCGACCAAGACCGCCAAGGCCGCGCCCACCTACTACAGGGTCAAGGCGGGCGATTCGCTCTACCAGATCGCCAAGCGCTACAACATCGGCGTGCAGGCGCTGCAGGACTGGAATCCGCGCATCGCCTCCGCCCTGACCCCCGGTCAGACCCTGACGCTGTTCCTCAACTGAGGCGCGACCGCTCACCGCAGCGGTCAACCAGCGCTTTTGTCCCGGGTATCGACCTGCTACCTTACCGCCCCACCCGTGCCTGACCCCTAGCGGAGTCAGGCCAAGATCTCGCTCTGACCTGCGCAGAGCCCTGCCCAACCCGGACCTCAGCCCAAGGCTGCTGCCCGGGAATCAACACAGAAGAGGAAAAAACCATGGGATTTCTCGCCGGTAAGCGCGTTCTCATCGTCGGCGTCGCCAGCAAGCTGTCCATCGCCTCCGGCATCGCCGCGGCCATGCACCGCGAAGGCGCCGAGCTGGCCTTCACCTACCAGAACGAGAAGCTCAAGGGTCGCGTCGAAGAATTCGCCGCGGGCTGGGGTTCCAATCCCGAGCTGTGCTTCCCCTGCGACGTTGCCGACGACGCCCAGATCGAAGCCGTGTTCGCCGCGCTGGCGAAGAAGTGGGATGGTCTGGACTGCATCGTCCACTCGGTCGGCTTCGCCCCGGGCGACCAGCTGGACGGCGACTTCACCGCCGTGACCACCCGTGACGGCTTCAAGATCGCCCACGACATCAGCGCCTACAGCTTTGTCGCCCTGGCCAAGGCCGGTCGCGAGATGATGCGCGGCCGTAACGGCAGCCTGCTGACCCTGTCCTACCTGGGCGCCGAGCGCACCATGCCCAACTACAACGTCATGGGCATGGCCAAGGCCAGCCTCGAGGCCGGTGTCCGTTACCTGGCCGGCAGCCTCGGCCCGGAAGGCACCCGCGTCAACGCCGTGTCCGCCGGTCCCATCCGCACTCTGGCCGCCTCGGGCATCAAGAGCTTCCGCAAGATGCTGGCCGCCAACGAGCGTCAGACGCCCCTGCGTCGCAATGTGACCATCGACGAAGTCGGCAATGCCGGCGCCTTCCTCTGCTCCGACCTGGCGTCGGGCATCAGCGGCGAGATCCTCTACGTCGACGGTGGCTTCAACACCACCGCCATGGGTCAGCTGAACGACGACGAGTGATCGCGGCAGCTACCTGATCACTGCGAAGGGCCGGCAATTTGCCGGCCCTTTTGCGTTCAGGTATCGCTACGCACCTGGGCGTGGCTGATCAGCGCGAAGATCAGGCTACCGCCGACGATGTTGCCGGCCAGGGTCGGTCCGGCAAAGGTCAGCAGGAAATCGCTCCAGCTCGCCTCACCTGCGAAGACCAGATAGGCCACCTCGACGCTACCCACCACGATGTGGGTGAAGTCACCCAGGGCCATCAGGTAGGTGATGAGCACGATGATCCAGATCCTGGCGTTCTCTGCTGCTGGCAGCATCCAGACCATGGTAGCGATCATCCAGCCCGACACTATGCCCTTGGCAAACATCGCCGAGGCGTCGTTCTCCATGACATGGGTGCCGATTTCCAGAAATTTCGCGTCGGTCTTGGCGTCGAACAGCGGCAGGTGGAGTACCACATAGGCCACCAAGATGGTACCGATCAGGTTGCCCACCAACACGATGCTCCACAGCCTGGCCAGACGGCCAAAGTTGTGCAGCGTTGGTTCGCTCATCACCGGCAGGACTGCCGTAAGCGTGTTTTCGGTGAACAGCTGCTGACGAGCCAGGATCACCGCCAGAAAGCCGGCCGAATAGCCAAAGCTGGCAATAACCTTGCTGTAGCCACCCTCGGGGAGGTTGGCATTGAGCAACCCCATCGCCATCAACGACAGGCCCATGGTCAAACCGGCCGCTAGTGCCGACCAGAACAACGCCGCGATCGTCCGCTCCAGTTCATGATCACCCTGGGTGCGGATGATCTCGTGGAGAACCACCGCGCGAGGCAGCTGACTCTCGCCGACATCCTCCTCTTCTTCACGACTCAGCTCCGGATCTTCCGGAGTGGATTCCTGGGTCTGTCGAGGTTCTTCGCCCTGCTCCTGGTCTCTCTTCATCAGACGGCCTGCTCGTCCCAGAGAAGCTCATCGTTCTCGCCGATTTCCGTCACCCGATTGAGCGCGGCATCAGCGGCTTCTTCCGCCTCGGAGGCCAGATCGAAATGCCGTTCGGTGGCGACCTTGTGAAAGGTCGGGCGGGCGTCATCGCGCCGCGCCTTGACGGCGATGACCGCTTCAAAACCCTGTTCAGCCGGAACGGCAGACGAGATCGCTTCGTGATGATCGAAATGCTTGATAGCCATGGACGCCGATGTCTCCAACCTGAGGCGACCGGACTGGTCGCACCTGATCAATAGACTGCCCAGGCAGGAAAACGATCTGTGGCGATGGCGAGGATCAGGCGCCGAGCAGCTTCTGCACCTGGAGGTGGAGACGCTCGAGCGAGAAAGGCTTGGTCAGCAGCGGGACCTTGCCCAGCAACGGCGAACCGGTGTCGATGATTTCGGCGGGATAGCCGCTGATGAAGAGGACCTTGAGGTCGGGGCGCAGCTTGAGCGCCGGCTCGGCGATCATCACGCCGGACACGTCGTCGGGCAGACGGAAATCGGTGATCAGCAGATCCAGCCGTGGCCGCCCGGCCAGGATCCGGAAGGCTTCGAGCGACGAGGGGGCTTGCAGGACGGTGTAGCCCAGTTCGGAAAGATAATCCGCAAGAATCATCAAAATCTGCGGTTCATCCTCGACGACCAGGACAACCTTGCTCTGTTCCGCACTCACCATCCGACCCCTGTACCCACACGCTCGGCTCCCTTGGACACAAGAGGCCTGTAAAGTTCCATTCTAGACGCAGGTTCAGGGTCGCCGGCGGTGCCAGCGACCCTTCGACCTTACTGCTGTTGCTTCTGGCCCTGCTCGTTGAGCGTGGTCTTGCCAGCACCGGTAGCGGCGCCTGCGCCTTCACCGGTCTTCTGACCCGCCGGGGTGCCCATACCGGCGCTGTTGGCCTTCGGCGGATTGCCTGCACCTTCGGTGGCGAAGGCAGCGCCACTGGCGGCGATCAGACCAGCAAACATCAGGGCAGAGATTTTCTTCGCGTTCATGGTAGGACTCCGGGTTGATTGGACACTGTTTAGGCAGGCCAAGCGCCGATTCGTTCTCTACCGGATGCCAGACGCGATGTAACGGGATACTAAAGACAGTCTGGCGGGTGTGCCAGCGCCGAGCGGGCGTGCCAGAGGCCCCGCCGCCGCTTGGAAGAGTGCCGCGCGACGGGTAGTAGTCAGGCTATTGCAGCATGGGTGACTGAGGCAAAGATGCAGCGGGAGGCTGCGCGCCCTTCCTGCCCGGGCTAGGCGGGAACGGCGCGACGATGCCAGGTCAGACGGCGAATTCCCGCACCACGCGATTCAGTCCGGTGGCGAGCCTGGAGACCTCGGCGCTAGCGCTGGCGGTCTGGGTGGCTCCGGTCGCGCTCTGGGTCGCCAGGTCGCGGATGCTGGTGATGTTGCGATCGATTTCGCGGGCCACCTGGGCCTGCTCCTCGGCGGCGGTGGCAATGACCGCATTGCGGTCGTTGATCTGGGAGATGGATGCCGCGATCTGTTCCAGGGACACATTGGCCAACTGGGCGACCGAGGTGGACTCGCCCGCCAGTTGCTGACTCTCGGCCATGGCCTTTACGGCCAGCGACGAATCGCTCTGGATGGCGCCGATCATCTGCTCGATCTCGCGAGTCGACTGCTGGGTACGATGGGCCAGCGCCCGTACCTCGTCGGCGACCACGGCGAAGCCACGGCCCTGCTCGCCCGCCCGGGCCGCCTCGATGGCGGCGTTCAGCGCCAGCAGGTTGGTCTGCTCGGCAATGCCGCGAATGACCTCGACCACGGCGTTGATGTCCTGGGCACGGGAGGACAGGGCCTGGATCTGCTCGCTGGTACTGGCCACGTTCTGCGCCAGTGCCTCGATCGACTGGACCGTGCGGGTGACCTTGTCCAGGCCATCGCTGGTCAGGGTCTGGGTATGCAGCGAGGTGCTGGCCGCATCGGCGGCGTTGCGCGCGACCTCCTCCACCGCCGAACTCATCTCGGTCACGGCGCTGGCAGCCTGATTGACCTCGTCGTTCTGCCGCACATAACCGCGCCCGGCTTCATCGATCACCGCGGTCATTTCTTCCGCTGCGGACGCCAGCTGGGTCGAGCTGTCGGCGATATGGGAAACGGTGTCGCGCAGATTGCCCTGCATCTGGGCCAGCGCCTGCAACATCCCCGCAGCCTCGTCACGGCCGACCACGGTGATGCGCTCGGTGAGGTCCTTGCGCGCGATCCGCTGGGCGATGCGCAGGGCTTCGCCCACCGGCAGGGTGATGCTGCGGATCAGCAGCGCGGCCAGCACGACGGTGGCCGCTATGGTCAGGCCGATCAGCCCATAGACCCAGAGCAGGCCGTTGGCATAGGTGGCACCGGCCGCCTGCCCAGCGGCCTTGGCACCGCGCTCGTTGAAAGCGTTCAGCTCGGCGATGGTCTTTTCCAGCGCGTTGGTGAGCGGACGGATCGAGGTGTTGATCAGGGCGATGGCGCCTTCGTTGTCGCCCGCGCGCAACTTGGGTTCGAAGGTATCCAGCAGTGTCCGGTAGCTTTCGGCGCCCTTGACCACGGCGGCGTACAGCTGGCGATCTTCAGCGTCGGCCACGGTCCTTTCGTAGTCCTTGACCGCGGTGAAGAAGGCCTCGCGATAGCCGGGGAAGGCCGCGACGGTCTGGGCCCGCAGCTGCGGATCCGGCGTGGTGGTGGCCCTGAGGCTTTCCAGGCGCAGCCGCAGCAATCCGCCACTCATCTTCGCCGCCAGCTGGTTGCCCGGCAGCCAATTGGTCTCCACCTCCTGTTCCGCATCGTACAGCTTGCCCATCTGCACCACGGCGACGCCGCCGAGGGCGAAGACGATCAGGACGATCACGGAAAAGAACAGCACGGCGCGGGGCGCGACGTTCAGGCTGCGAAGATTCATGGGTGGGCATCCCTAATAAAATGACTATTAGGGATATCGGCGCAGCGGTGCCCCCTTAAGCCAGGGGCGACGGACGGCCGCGAACCGCTTGCCAGCGGTTGCGGCGTCCATTTGGAGGACGGTAGCGTCAGAGCAATTGCAGCGGATAGTCGAGGATGACCCGTAGCTGATTGACCGAACCGCCGGTGGATGGCGAGCCGCGGTGCCAGGCCTGGCGGACCCGGATCGACAGCCCCTTGACCGCGCCCGACTGCAGCACGTAGCGACCCTCCAGGTCGATTTCGTGCTCGTGGTCGTCGGCGCCATAGAGCCCGCGATAGGCACTGTTGGCCGGCAGATCACGGCCATCGATACCACTGCCCTCGAGGTAGCGGGTCATGAGGCTGAGGCCGGGCACGCCGAGCGTCTTGAAGTTGAGATCGTAGCGCGCCTGCCAGGAGCGTTCGCCCGGGGCATTGAAATCGGAGAGCATGACGGCGTTGGCCAGGAAGATTCCGCCGCCCAGGCGGTCGTTGTCGCCCAGGGCCACATAGTCGAACGGCGTATCGCCATGGATCTGCTGCCAGCCCAGGGTGAAGGTATGCGGCCCCTGGCTGAAGGCGGTGGCCAGGCTATAGGAGGTATTGTCGATGGGACCCGCCTTGGCCGCTCCGGTATCCCGCGTGCGATAGAGATTCGCATCGAAGGTCAGCGCCTGGGTGCCGGACAGCGCCTTCACCAGATTCAGGTTGCCGTAGTACTGGTTCCAGATGTCATCCAGCTGCGCCGCATAGAGCGACAGGCTGACGCCCTTGACCGGGCTGTACTTGCCACCGGCGAAATCGATGTGGTCGGCGCGCTGCCGTGCGTATCCGGCCCAGAGATCCCCGTTGCGGTTGGTGCTGACCTGATCGGTGGAAGAGGTGAAATGCCCTGCCTCCAGCAACAGATCCGTCACGTCGTTACTGAGCAGGCTCCAACCCGTGGCGGTCTGCGGCAGCAGGCGACTGGTGCTGATGGCGAACACCGGCGCCGTGGGCGCCTGTTGCCCATAGCGCACCACGGTATTGCCCAGACGCAGCTTCAGCGCAGCGCCGGCACGGGAATATTCGTCAGCCGGCTCCTTCCCGGCATGGACGGGCAAGTTACCGGTGCCACGGCGCCCCGGGCCGGCATCGAGCTTGAGGCCCAGGTAACCGAAGGCATCGATCCCGACCCCCACCGGGCCCGGCGTGAACCCTGACTGATAGTCCAGCAGGAAACCCTGAGTCCAGTCTTCCTGGTTCGCCCGTCCGTTGGCGCGGTCACTGTTGAAGTAGAAGTTGCGTACCGTCAGCACCAGTTTGCTGTCGTCGACCAAGCCCTCGGCGAAGGCTGCCTTGCAGCCAAGCAGCAGCGTACAGCCGCCCACCACCCCAAGCGTCCAGGGGCCGAAGAATCGGCTGAAACTGGTCAAAGGGCTATTGGATATAGCTCCTTTCTGATAACGCGAGCTTTGCATAACTTCCCCTATTCATTGTCGGCGACTACTAGTGGTTGAAGACGCGCAGCCAGACGCGCGCCGGAGAGCAGAGCCGCACCGGCGAGGCTTGATATGCGCGTTGAAGAGAGCCCGCACTCCCCAGTACGGACTCTAAAATCAGGTCATTGCGCTGGCGAATCGACTACCAGAAAGAAAAGACTGCGGATATAAGAATCATCAGTTCCTTAGCGCCAAAAAGCGGAGTTGCAAGCTGACTAATTCAGCCCTTCGCTAGAACTTGAGGCCCTTGTCAAAATGGGCCACATAAACTTTTGTACTCTTGCCCAACCAAGGGTGTAGAAATCAGTCGTCACATGAACTTCATTGCTAGAGCGTTCTCTTGTACGGACACCGCCTTGCAATCGCCTGGCGCAGTCGATTGCAAGAGGGGCACGTCTACACGGGATGCATAATGCTGCTTTTTCTTTTCAGCATGCGTCAAGTAATAAGGCGCTCTTTCACTCAAAATTCAAATTTGGACATTTGAGACACCAAGGCTTTTAGCGCCAACAGCCGCCGACAACCAACTAGCACTGACGATAAAAAGCGGACGTATTATAAGAATGCCTTAATTGAACAGCGGAAACTTGCGAACTTCGCAGTGGACGCCCCAACCAAACAAAGGTCGACGAAAAACCTAGATCAAGTCGCCCAGTGTTGTGCCGCCAACCGAGATTCCGCTCTAACTGACCCAAAGCGCATTACCGGCAACTTGCAATAAAGTAATACCAAGTTGAATCTGCGGCGCTCGAAGCAGGGTGTGGCCACCTCCTGCCCGCTACCCAGGGCTGTTAGCCGCGGCCGTTGCACGCAACACGCGACTGTGGCCGCCGGGTGTCAGGAGGCGCTCTTGGCTGGGAGGGTGAAGCCGGCGCCAAGGGATGCCGGCGAAAACCCTATTCCTGAGCGGTGGAGACCACCTCCATCCCCCTGGAACGGGATTGCCGATCCACCAGACTCCGCGCAAGCGCCGGATCTGCCAGGTGGATGCGCCGATCGGCGACGGCGTCCACCAGGTCTTCGTCATGGCTGACCAAGAGGATGGCGGTTCCGGATTCATCGGCGGTTTCAACCAGCAGCTCGATCATCTCCTTCTGGGTGATGAGATCCAGCCGCGAGCTCGGCTCGTCGGCGAAGATCAGCGCCGGATCGAGCAGGAGCACCCGCAGCAGGGAAAAGCGCTGCAGCTCACCGCCGGAAATGTTGCCGGGCAGTCGATCCAGCAGGCGCTCGTCGAGGCGCAGACGCTGCATCAGCCGACCGATGCGCGTCGCATCCAGCCGATGCAGTCGCACCAGATCCGCCAGCAGTTGGCGGATGGTCACCGAGGGCGCGAAGGCGGCCACGGGATCCTGGTGCAGCTTCTGAAAGGCGAAGGGACCGAGGCCTGGCTGACGGCGGACCGCTCCAGCGCCGGGCGCGGCCAGGCCGAGCAGGACGTCGCCCAGGGTCGACTTGCCACAGCCCGACGGCCCGGTCACCCCAAGAATTTCCCCGGGCCGGACGGTAAAGGACAATTCCTCGAACAGCTGCCTGCCACCGCGCCGGGCGGCGAGCCCTTCCACCGCGACCACGGCTTCGTCGATGAGTGGCCGCGACGGACGTCTTGGCCACTGAGCGGGATCAGCGGCCAGCAGCTGGCGGGTATAGGCATGCTGCGGCTGGCCCAGCACCTGCTCGGCCGGACCGGCTTCGATGACCCGTCCCTTGAGCATGATCATCACCTCGCCACCCAGCCGGCGCGCCACTTCCAGATCGTGGGTGATGATGAGCAGGCTGCCGCCTTCGGCGAGCATGGCCCTGAGCAGATCGATGACCTCGTCGATACGGTCGCGATCCAGCCCCTTGGTGGGCTCGTCGGCGATCAGCACCGGCGAGCCGCCGGCATGGGTGGCGGCGAAGGCCAGGCGCTGGGCCATGCCCCCGGACAGCTGGAAGGGATACTTGCGCTCGGCGCCGGCCAGGCCCAGCCGCGCCAGATCCGCGCTGGCCCTGTCGCGGGCTTCGGTCCGACCGATGCCCACCACCTGGGTATAGGTCTCGGCGACCTGGGACAGCGCCCGCATGGTCGGGTCCAGGCTTAGCCAGGGCTCCTGGGGCAGCACCGCGAGCCCCCTGCCCCAATGCGTCCGGCGACCGCTCTGGCGGCCTTCTTCGCTGAAGCCGTCCGCCAGGCCTATCTGCCCGTGGGCCTCTAGCCCCGCTGGCAGATTGCCGACGACGCCCTGGGCGAACAGGCTCTTGCCCGAGCCGGTCTCGCCGATGATCGACAACACCTGACCCGGCGCCAGGCGGATGGACAGCGGTTCCACCAGCTGGGTATCAGCGGTACGGATCTCCAGCGCCGTGGTGGTGAGCAAGGCGGTCATGGCTTGCGGCCTCCGGTGATGAGCAGCAGCGACAGCACGGTCAGGAAGATCGCCAGGATCGGCAGACCTATGACCAGCGGCGCCTCGGCGTAATAGGGCAGCAACTCGGTGATCATCAGCCCCAGCTCGGCGGTGGGCGGGCGTACGCCGATGCTGACGAAGCCCAGAGCGGCGATGGCCATGATGGTCGAAGCCGCGCCAAAGGCGGCGATGGTGAGGAGCACCGGCGCCAGCTGCGGCCAGAGGTGGCGGCGGACGATGTAGACGGGGCCGAAGCCCAGCAGCCCGCTGGCGGCCACCGCCGGCGAGGCCAGCACGGTACGCGCCAGCGCCCGGGTCATGCGGAAGTACTCCACCCAGAGCACCAGGGCCACGGCGCTGTAGAGGGCGACGAAGGAGCCGGGAAACACCGCGACGATCAGCAGCACCAGCAGCAGGCCCGGCAGCGCCAGGAACAGCTCGGCCAGGCCGCCGAGCAGCTTGTCCACCAGCCCGCCCTTCCAGGCGGCCAGGATGCCCAGCAGCACACCGGGAATGGCGGCGGTGCAGACGCTGATGAAGGCCAGCCCCAGCGAGAAGCGGATGGCGACCGCCAGCCGCGCCAGCATGTCGCGACCCAGGTGATCGGTGCCTAGCGGATAGGCGCTGCTGGGCGCCGCGAGGATCGCCTCATAGTCCTGGCGGGCGATGTCGCCCTGCCAGAGCAACGGGGTGAGGACGGCAAAGGCGATCAGGGCCGCCAGCAGACCCAGGCCGAGCCCACGCGCGGAGGATTTGACCGGAGGCGCCGCCGAAGCGACGGTAGCGTCGAGATTCATGCGTTTCTCCCGCGCGGATCGATCAGGTGGTTGGCAAGATCGACCAGGGTATTGAGGATGACGAACAGCAGCCCCATCGCCAGGGCGGTGCCCTGTACCATGGGCACATCGCGCTGGACGATGGCGTGGACCAGGCCGTGGCCGATGCCCGGCCAGGCGAACAGCGTCTCCACCACCACCACGCCTTCGATGAGATACACCAGCTGCACGCCCAGGTAGGTCACCACCGGCACGCCGATATTGCGCAGGCCATGGCGGAGGAAGACGCCAGCGCCTCTCAGGCCCTTGAGGCGGCCGAAGCGGTAGTAGGCGGATGCGGCCACCTCCACCGTGGCATCCCGGGCGACCCGCGACGACACCGCGGCCAGTCCCAGCGCCAGGGTCAGCGTGGGCAGGACGCTGTGCCAGAAGGTACCGTGGCCGGCCGCCGGGAACAGTTGCCAGGAGATGGCGAACAGCAGCACGAAGATCACGCCCAGGACGAATTGCGGCAGTGCGCGGATCGCCGTGGTCAGCACCAGCAGGCCGCGGTCCAGCAGGCCGCCCGGGCGCAGACCGGCCATCACGCCCAGCGGCGGACCCAGCAGCAGCGACAGGCACACGGCGCCGATGGCCAAACGGATGGAGCTGCCCAGTTCGTGGGCGACGACGTCCATCACCGGCTTGCCGGAGACCAGCGAATGACCGAGATCCAGGGTCAGCAGATCGCCGATCCAGGCGAAGAAACGCCACAGCAACGGTTGATCCAGATTCAGCTCGGCCCGCACCGCCTCGGCCGCGGCGGTATCCACCAGGTCATAGCCGTAGCGTCCGGCGGCGATGCGGTAGGCGGCATCGCCCGGCAGCAGGTTCATGAACAGGAAGGTGAGACCGCCCACCAGCAGGGCGACCAGGACCGCCTGCAGCAGGCGAAAGGCGAGCAGCCGGGTCATTGGGCCCACCGCAGCGTGCTCAGGCCAAAGGTACGCTCGAAGGGATCGATGGCAGCGCCTTCGACGGCATTGGAGACGGCCATCGTCTGGCGGTACCAGGCCACCGGAATCACCGGCAGATCCTTTTGCACCTGGGCCATGGCGGCATAGCGCTGGCGCTGTTGCTCGGCCGGATCATCACTGGCCAGCAGCGCGGCCAGGGCCTGGTCGAAGGCCGGGTTCTGCCAGCCCAGCGGCCCCCATTCGGCGCCGCCATGGCTGAAGTCATTGAGCAAAGTGACCAGGGGATCCGGCACCAAGGCGAAGTTGCGGCCATAGAGCGCCAGTTGCAGCGACCCATCGTTGTGCGCGGCCGGGATGGCGCTGGAGTTCTGCACCGCGACCTCTACGTCCACACCCACCTCGCGCAACTGCGCCTGCAGGGCGGTGGCGATCAGCGGCAGCTCGGGTCTATCAGAGTAGGTCAGCAGCTTGAGCCTGAGTGGCGTGCCGTCCTTTTGCAGGATGCCATCGGCGCCGGGGGTCCAGCCCTGCCCCGCCAGCAGCTTGCGTGACGCCGCCGGATCGTAGGCGAGCGGCGCCAGCGCGGGGTCGTGCCAGGCGGGCACGTTCTTCGCGAACAACTGGGTCGCCCCGGTACCCGGCGCCCGCAACACGGCGGCAGCGACGCCGTCGCGCTGGATGGCCAGGCTGAGCGCCTGCCGGACCTCGACCGGCGCCGTGGCACCAGCGCCGGAGTTCGGGGTCAGCAACACCACCCGCGGGACTGGCTCGATCAGCACCTTTAGGCTGCTGGAGCGCTTGAGGCGGGCGATGCTGGGCGGGTCGAGCTGGAACACCAGCTCGGCATCGCCGCTCTCGGCCATCAGGGTGCGGGTCTCACCGCGGCCGGCGGCCAGGTAGGTTGTCCGGGCGATCTCCGGCTTGGCGCCCCAGTAGCCTTCGAAACGTTCGGCGGCCAGGCGCTGCGGCGGTTCCAGCAGGGTCAGCCGGTACGGCCCCGTGCCGATGATCTTCTGCACCTTGCCTTCGGCGTCATAGGCGGCCGGCGCCAGGATATTGGTGGAGGAATGCGCCAGCAGTGCCAGCAGGGGCTTGAAGGGTTTCGCCAGCCGGATCACCACTTCGTTGCCCTCGGCGATGACCGACTCGATGCCCGCCTGCTTGAGCACCCCCGGCTTGCCCCGCGCCGCATCGAGGGCAGCCGCCGCGGCCTTGGCCGTGAGCGCGCTGCCGTCATGGAATTTCACCCCCTGGCGCAGGGCGAGTCGCCAGGTCAGGCCATCCGCCGATTCGGTCCAGCGCTCTGCCAGTCCGGGAATCGGCTTACCCTGGGCATCGGCTTCGAGCAGGGTCTCGGTGATCTGCATGCGCTGGAAGACGAAACCGGAAATCGACGGGTCCAGCCCACCGATCTCGAAAGGGCCGACTACGTCGAAGACGCGTTCCTCGGCGCTGGACAGCGGTGGCACGAAGGCGACCAGGGTCGCCAGGGCCGAAGCGGTCAGCACCAGGCGAAGGGAGCGGGATACAGGCATGACAGTCCTTAGCAGAGCGAAAGCGCCGATACCCGCCGCCGACAGCTGGGCATCGGCCAAGCCAATGAAGGCTCACGTTATATCATAACGTTTTCGTGAGAATCCAAGGCCAGCTGGTGATGGCAACATCTTGAAACAGCTGGAGAATTTGCTGAGGAGCTTCGTCAGAGAGTGACGCCGAATTCACCTGGCCGAAGGCTCGGGTGAGCGCCATTGGAGGCATACGGAGTCGTGCAGGAAGTCGAGTGCAGTCTGAGTGCAGTCTGAGTGCATGGACCGGACGGCCTCTGGCCGCCCTGCCCTGCACTACCGATCTTTGCTCAGGCGGCCACGTTCAAGGTGCTGCCCGCGGCAGTGCTGCTGCCGTTGCTGCCGATGCTCTGGTACTGGCGCAACACCGCCTGGACCAGTTGCGTGTAGGGGCTCGACGCGTCCTGAGTGCTGGAGTCGGCCTCGCTGTCCCCTTGCCCGCTCGCCCCCTGCGGTGGCGGTGGCGGCGGCATGCGCGGAGGCGCTGAACCGCCCAGGCCGGCGATGCCGGCATCGCTGGAATCACCGGATTGCTCGGTGCCCCTCTGCCCCTGAGGCCCACCCGGCGGCGGCGCGAAGGCCGAGGCGAATTCGCTTTCGCCGACGCTGCCATCGCCATCCTGGTCGAGCATGCCGAGCAGCTTGTCGACGTCGATATCCCCGCTCTCGTCGGTATCCGTCTGGGTATCGCTCGCCGCGCTGGCGGCGGTGGTGAGTTCGCTCTTGCTGATGGAGCCGTCGCCATCGCTGTCGAGCTTGCCGAACAGCTTCTTCAACGGATTACCATCTTCGCTGCCGCTGACGCTACTGCCGGACGCTGTCGCGCCAGTGCCTTTGATCGCGCTGGCACTGCTGTAGTAGCTGGAGTAGCCACTGCCTATTCCGCTGATCATGGATGTCTCTCCCGGGAAATGCGGACATCAGTGTTCCGCGCCTCCCAGTATCCGCTGGGTAGATGTCAGCCGTTTGGTCACTTTGTATGCCGGGCGATACATCAGGGGCGTGGCAGCACCACCTGGCAGGTCAGGCCGCCGCCGGGGGTTTCGCCGAGGGTCAGCTCGCCGCCCATGTGCGCCGCCGCTTCCCGGGCGATGGCCAGCCCCAACCCGGTCCCGCCAGAGGATCGGTTGCGCGACCCCTCCAGGCGATAGAAGGGTTCGAACACTGCTTCCCGATACTGGGCCGGTATGCCCGGCCCACGGTCGAGGATGGAGATGATCAGCCGCTCCGGCTGCTCGCTCAGGCGGATCTCCGCCTGGCCGGCGTAGCGCAGGGCATTCTGCAGCAGATTGCCCAGGCAGGAGCGCAGCGCCATGGGCGCCACCTTCAGCGGCTGGCAGCTACCCTGGACGGCGACCTGGGCGCCCTCCTCGGCCGCGTCTTCGGCCATGGCCTCGACCAGCGCCTGGACGTCGCAGAGGATGGGCCGCTCCTGGCGGTGCTGTTCGCGCAGGTACCTCAGGGTACCGTCGAGCAACTCGATCATGTCGTCCACGTCCTGGCTGACCCGGGCGTGCAGGCGCGGATCGTCGATGTCCTCGATGCGCAGCTTCACCCGCGCCAGGGGCGTGCGCAGGTCATGGGAGATGGCCGTGAGCATGCGCCCGCGCTGCTGGAGCTGTTCGAGCAGGTGCTGGTGCATGCGATTGAGCGCCCGTGCGGCCTCGCGGGTCTCCCAAGGCCCGGTGACGGGAATGGGCGAACCGTCGAGGTTGTGACTCAGGTGCTCGGCGGTCTCGGTCAACTGGCGCAGCGGCCGGGTCAGCAACCGCGCCCCGAGCCAGGCGGCGATCACCAGCGAGCCCAGCTGGAAGATCAGCGGGCCGCCGAGAAACCACTCGATGTGCCGCCACACGCCGGGTTCCCGGTGCGGGAAAGGCCGGGGCGGCGGTGGCCGATCGAAGCCGGCCTCGCCCTCCATGGGCGGCGGCGGGGGCGGCGGTCGCTCGCCAAGGCCATGCCGAAACCAGAAAAAGGCCAGCAGATGGCCCAGCAGGATGGCCAGCAGAAAGACCCCGAACAGGCGGGCGAACAGGGTATCCAGGCGGCGCACGGCTAGTGCCCTATCTGCCTGGCATCGAACAGATAGCCTTCGCCGCGCACGGTCTTGATCAACTGCGGCGCCCGCGGATCATCACCCAGCTTGCTGCGTAGCCGCGACACCTGCAGATCGATGCTGCGATCGAAGGCCTCGATCGCCCGCCCACGGGTCGCATCGAGCAGTTGCTCGCGGCTCAGCACCTGGCGCGGCTGCTCGATGAAGACCCACAGTAGCCGTACCTCGGCATTGGACAGGGGCACCATCACCCCGGCCGGCGAATGCAGCTGGTGCAGGACACCGTCGAGCTTCCAGCCATCGAAGCTGACACTGGTCCGCGGCGCCTTGCGCTGGGGCACGCGGCCATCCTGGGTCCGCCGCAGCACCGACTGGATCCGCGCCACCAGCTCCCGGGGCTCGAAAGGTTTGGCCATATAGTCGTCGGCGCCCAGCTCCAGGCCAATGATGCGATCCGCCGGCTCGCACTGGGCGGTCAGCATCAGGATGGGAATGCCGCTGTCGCGCCGCAGCGAACGACAGAGGGAAAGCCCATCCTCTCCCGGCAGCATCAGATCCAGCACCACCAGGTCGAAGGCCTCCTCCGCCAGCGCCCGGCGCATCTCCAGGCCATCACCCACCCCGCGGGCATTGATGCTGAAGCGCGCCAGATAGCCGCAGATCAACTCGCGGATCGCCGGATCGTCATCCACCAGCAGGATGCGCGAGGTCCAGCGCGGGGATTCGGATGACAGCGACATCGGGGCTACCTGAACAGTCGGACGATCTGGACGTGCATGCTAGCCGCTCAGCCTGCAGGGCAGCTACGGCCTGGCATGTAGGCTTGTGTAAAGGTGGTAAAGAGCCGGATACGGAGCCAGAGCCTGCCAGGCAGCCAACCACCCGCAGGCGAGACGCCGTAGGCGCACGACGATGATCGCGATTGCGAAGCCATTCGTTCGATGGTACATCGGACCCATCGCCCGTCGCCCTGCAGAGGGCTGGGGAGTGAAGCCGTCAGGACTCGCGCTTCAGCGCTCAGCGAAACGCGGCCCTTAGCGAACAAAAACAAAAACTGCCGTGCCTCCTTTCGGAACGCCATCCTTGACGAGCAGATCAGCCGCATCGGCCAGCCCTGAAACGAACCCGGAGCCCGTCGCGCTCAATGTCCTGCTGCAGGCCTGCGGCCAGGGCAATCGCCTGGCCTTCGAAACGCTCTACCGCGTGACCTCGAGTAGGCTGTTCGGCGTATGCCTGCAGTACGTGGGCGATCGCGCGGAGGCGGAAGAGGTCCTGCAGGAGGCCTATACCGCCATCTGGCTCAAGGCCAGCACCTTCGACGCCACGCTTTCCGGCGCCCTGACCTGGATGGCGACCCTGGCACGACACAAGGCCATCGATCGCCGCCGCGCCCAGCATCGACACGAGCCGCTCGAAACCCTGGCCGAGTGGCCGGCAACCCAGTCCGTCGCCGAAGACTTCGAAGCCCATCGCCAGCGTCGCCAGATCGATCTCTGTCTGAAAACCCTGGGCAAGGACCAGCAGACCTATATCCGGGTCGCCTTCTTCGAGGGCTATTCCTATGCCGAACTGGCCGCCCGCCACCGCATCGCGCTCGGCACGATGAAAAGCTGGATTCGGCGTGGCCTCCTGCAACTGCGAGCGTGCCTGGGCCTATGAACGACGACATCCCTCCTAACGACCGGCACGCGCTGCTCATCGCGGAATACGCCCTCGGCGTACTGTCCGCCGATGAACGCCTGGAGGTGGAAGAACTCGTGCGGCGGGAGCCTGCCTACCAGGCGCAGCTGGCGGCCTGGCAGCGGCATTTCGCCGACTGGCTCGATGAGTTTCCGGTCATCGAACCACCGGCTCGCGTCTGGCACGGCATCCAGCAACGGCTTTTTCCGACGGAACAACCGGCACCCGAGCCGATCCGCCGCTGGAACGACCCGCGCCTGTGGCGCTGGACGACCGGGCTGGCACTGGCCGCTGCCCTGGTGCTGGCGCTGCTCGTGCTGCTGCGCCCGGTCCAGGTCGCGACGCCCGCCCTGCTCGCCCGCCTGGAACAGAGTAACGGCAGCCTGGCATTCAGCGTCACCTTGCAGGCGAACGGCCGGCAGCTGCTGTTCGTGCCCGCCAGCAAAGCGGATTGGCCAGGCAGGAGCGCCGAGGCCTGGATCATCACGGCGGATGGCAAACCCCATTCGCTCGGTCTTCTCCAGGACGCCACGGCCGTGACCCTGGCCGTACCCGCGGGACTCGCACCGGCACTAACGCCTGGAGCGGTACTGGCGGTCTCCCTTGAACCGCGAACCGGCTCGCCGACCGGCGCGCCCACGGGACCGGTCATCGCCCAGGGAAAAATAATCGCGCTGTGATGCATCCGTTTGCCGGGCCGCTCCGTACATTCATCACCCTCATCCGGAGGGCTGAAGAACTCAGGAGACGTACCATGCACACCTTGCTCAAGCGCATCGCCATCGTAGCCAGTCTCGCGATCCTAGGTGCCACCGCCCCGCTCAGCTTCGCCGCCGATACCGTCATGGTCGGCGGCGCGCCCATGTACCCGTCCAAGACCATCGTCGAGAATGCGGTCAACTCCAAGGACCACACCACGCTGGTGGCGGCCGTCAAGGCGGCCGGTCTGGTCGACACCCTCAACGGCAGCGGTCCCTTCACCGTCTTCGCGCCGACCAACGAAGCCTTCGCCAAGCTGCCGGCCGGCACCGTCGATACCCTGGTCAAGCCCGAGCACAAGGCCGACCTGACCAAGATCCTGACCTACCACGTGGTGCCCGGCACCCACACCGCCAAGCAACTGATGGCCGAGGCGAAGATGCACGGCGGCATGACCAAGCTGAAAACCGTCCAGGGCGAGGACCTCACCGTGAAGCTGCATGACGGCAAGCTCTGGCTGGTCGACGCCAAGGGCGGCAAAGCCGCCGTCACCATCGCCGACGTGATGCAGTCCAACGGCGTGATCCACGTGGTCGATACCGTGCTGATGCCGAAGTAACGGGCAGGAGGCGTGCGGACACCGCTGAGGGGTGTCCGCTTCTACTTAGCGAAAGGCCGCGTGGCAATTGCGCCTATCCTTCGTAAGCAATGCTGGACCGCATGCTGACTACTCAGGTGCGCAAGGCGCGTCTGCACCCTTCTGAGGAAGCTGCTGTGATCCAGGAGCTGCTCGACACCACCACTGGCCAGCTGCGCACCCTCGGCCGCGACCTGGTGCAGGGCGCCACCTACGCCCAGGCGCGCTACCAGATCCTGGTCGACGGCAAGGACATCAGCGCCCTCATCGCGCCGCGGCTGATCAGCCTGGACCTGACGGACAACCGCGGCCTCGAGGCCGACCAGCTGAGCCTGGTGCTGTCCGACCACGACGGCCTGCTGGCCATCCCGCCCCGGGGCGCCACCATCCGCCTCTGGCTGGGCTGGTCCACCACCGGCCTGATCGACAAAGGCAGCTATGTCGTCGACGAGACCGAGCACAGCGGCGCTCCCGACGTGCTCAGCATCCGCGCCCGCAGCGCCGACCTGCGCAAGGGCCTCAAGACCAAGCGCGACCAGAGCTACAGCTCCACCACCCTGGGCGCCGTGCTGCGTGTCCTGGCCGCGCGCCAGGGACTCACCCCGCTCATCGCGCCCGACCTCGAGGCGCAGCAGGTCCTGCAGCTGGACCAGACCGGCGAATCGGACGCCAACCTCCTTACCCGCCTGGGTGAAGACTACGACGCGGTGGCCACCGTGAAAGCCGGCCGGCTGCTGTTCCTCCCGGCCGGCGGCGGCAAGGCCGTCAGCGGTGCCGACCTGGGACACGTCACCCTCACCCGCAAGGACGGCGACCAGCACAGCTACCTGCAGGCCGACCGCGAGAGCTACGACGCCGTGCGCGCCTTCTACTACGACGTCAACAGCGCCAAGAAGAAGGAGGCCATCGCCGGCGGCGGCGACAACGTGAAGGACCTGCGCCACACCTACACCGACGAGCTCTCCGCGCTGCGCGCAGCCCGGGCCGAATGGAACCGCCTGCAGCGCGGTACCGCCACCCTTACCTACCAGCTCGCGCTGGGCCGGCCGGAGCTCATGCCTGAACTCACCTACACCCTGCACGGCGTGAAGGCTGAGATCGACGCCATCATCTGGTACGGGGGGAATGTGCAGCACAGCCTCACGGCGGACGGCGGCTATACCACGCGCCTGGAGCTGGAAGCCAAGCTGCCAGAGGACCTGGTCGCCGACCTGGCGGAAGAGATCCAGGGCGACTACACCGGCATCATCGCCTACTACCGCGATCCCAAGACCGGCAAGGAGCACACGCTCACCGAGGGCGACCAGAGCAAGCCGCGGCGGCTGCGGCATCTGTACGCGACGAAGGCGACGGCGAAGCGGGCGGTGGAGAGGGAGTGGCGCAAAATGCAGGAATCATAGGAATGAAAAAACCGGCCATTGGCCGGTTTCCAGTTCTACACCCGTTGGCTTTAGGGTACGTGGCTAAGCGCCTTTCTTGCAGCGGACATATAGCTGGCATGCAGAACGCCCATTTTAGGGAGGGGCGTGCTCACATGAACTCCCTCGTGTACATGGAACCAGTCCGAATCAAACGGAACATTAACCGTATCACCAAGATTAAACTTGGTCTTCGCGGCGAGGCCGCTTACTGCGAAGGGCTCACCATCATCCGGTGAAAGTACAAACTCAGTCGGATAAATTTTATCTACCTTCTGGCTAGTGCCGTAAGCGACCTTTACAGCATGACTACCAGAAGATACCGCAACGACCAGTGCTGGCCGGCTTTTTGGGCCTGGGTTCCCCATATCCAAATGGCTAGGGAAGTGACACCAAACAATATCACCTGGTGCAGGCAGTGGGTGGAAGGGTTTAGTCATGGTTTAGAATAGCCTCTTATCGAAGTGCTCCTCCGGAATGTGCGTGGCTGGGCTAGCGGCACGAATCGCGGCAATTTGAGCGGGGGTTAGTGGACCATCGTCCAGCTCGTACTTGGGCAAGTAGCGATCTGCTAACTGGCGCAAGGCAAGATGTACGACTTCCGTTCTACTCATGCCGGTCTGTTCCATTAGCAGTTCCACAGTGGAACTACTAACAGCTGTCGGCGAGTCCTTTTTCCTTAACCGGAAAAGGAAGCTTTCAGTTTGCTTCTCGGCGTTGGGAGTCATTAAGTGTTCCTCTAATGCGTGCATTTTCGTTTTCAGTGTGGTTTTCAGTGTGCGTTTGCGTTTTCAGTGTGCGTTTGCGTTTTCAG